>NZ_JBIUBX010000031.1:0-129648 GCF_044548445.1 Streptomyces sp. NPDC052016 | reverse complement strand
CAGCCCGTCCCACACGAAGGACTTCACCCAGTGGCCCACCTCGTACCAGTGGTGCCTCTCCTCCACCGGGTCACCCCAGGGAAGCTTCGCGTTCTCCATGTCCTCGGCAGCGAAGCCGTACTGATCCGTGCGCTCCGAACCGTCCCCCGCCACCATCTGCGTCCCGCCCCACAACGCGGTGATCTTGTTGTGACAGGTACGCTCCGCCGCCCAGAACGCCGCCACCGTCGCCGTGATGTCGTCCCGCAACCGGTTGTGCTCGCCGACCTTGTCCTCGTCGTACTCCCACTCGTCGTCGTCCTTCACCGAATCGACGAACGTCCGCGCCTTCGTCTTCAGCTCCAGCAGCCTCGCCACCAACGGACGGATCTCCGCCGCGTACGACGACAGAGCCGACGCCACCGACTCCAGATCCGACGCGAAGTCGTCCGCCCGCTCCTGCACCGGCTTCGTCGTCGCGAACAACTGCTCCGCCTCCGGAGCCCGGTAGAACGCCGACAACCCCTGGAACCGACTGTGCACATCCGCACCCGTGTCCCGCACAGCACCCGCATCCGCCCTCAACGCGGCATGATCCAACTCCAGTTGGAAGAGATTGCCGGTGAACTGTGGAATCTGGTCCGGGTTGATCACGCTGGCCCACCCCCGTGAAGCGAGTCAAAGCCACATCATCATATGAATGGGTGTCACGGGGAGCCCGGGATCGTCACCGAACCGCTACAACTGGGGTGGCGCGTGGGGGTGTTGCCGCGTTGGGCGGCCTATGGGCAGCCGAACCCCGCCGGGCTCTCGTCCGGGGCGACGCCCGGCAGGATGCCGCCCGAGACTGCTCCGGAGGTTCCGCGCTCGTGGCCGGCCGCCTCCGGGTACGGGTTCCCGTGCAGGCGTACGTCCAGCTCGGCGCGTTCACGGGCCTCCAGGGCCAGAGCGTCCGCATGGGGGAGGTCGGCCGGTGAGCCCGCGGCCAGGAGGCGGCCGGCCTCGGCGAGGCCGGTGCGGGCCGTGACGCCCACCGTGCCCCGGTGAGTGGCGATGAAGTCGTCCGCGGCGGCGACGGCCGCCTGCGCGGTGAGAAGGGCGGCGGCCGGGAGCACGCCGGTGCGACCGGTGGCGAGGGGTGCGGTGGCGTGGACGATCCGGCGCAGGGCGTTCAGCGGATCGTGCGGCCGCCCGCTCGTCAGTTCCTGGCGCACGGCGGCCAGTTCGGCGTCGGCGTGCAGGAGCCGGGCGTACGGCTCGCCCTCGGCCCGGGCGGCGGTGCGGGACGCCGACAGTTCCGCCTCGGCTCCGGTGAGGGCGGCGGGGACCATGTCCGCCGCCTGCCGCAGCCAGGCGGCCAGCTCGTGCACGGCCTCGACGAAGGTCGTGGCCTGGGCCACCGCTCCCTCCGCCGCCCGGAGATGGCGGGCCGCCTCCTCGGGGCGGCCCGAGTCGGCCGCCTGGCGGGCGTGGTTGAGGTGCGTCGTCGCGAACACCAGGCGGTCCTTGGCCTGTTCCGGGTAGCCGGTGACGGAGGCGGTCGCCGCGGGGGAGTACCGGGTGGCGAGGTCGGCGAGGGTGGCCTCCGCCGCGGCCGTTCGTCCCGCCAGGTCACGGAAGCGGGCCTCGGCCGTCTCCAGGGCCGGGGTCAGGTTCCCTTCCAGGTCGCGTAACCGGCGGAAGGCCGGGGCGGCGAGCTCCAGCCGTCGCCCCGCCTCCCGGCACCGGCCCACCATCCCGGCGAGTGCGTGCAGGCGGGCCGCCTCCTCCTCCGGGTGACCCTCGTCGTAGCGCCGGCGCATGCGGAAGGCGGCCGAGAGTTCGCCGTCCGCCTCCAGCACCGCGCGGACGAAGGGCGCGACCGCCTCCGGGCCGCAACGGGCCTCGGCGAAGGACAGCTCCTCGCGGCTGGCCCGTACGCAGTCGTCCGCCTCGACGAGGGCGGAGCGGGCCTGTGCGTCGAGGTCGGTGAGCGGGGGAGGGGCGGGTGGCGCACCGGTGGTCGTGCCGCCCGGGGTCGTCCGGGTCCGGGCCCGGCGGACGCGGCGTACATGGCCGTACGCGGCGAGGGCGCCGACGGTGGCGAGCACGGCGACCGGCAGGACGAGGTCGACGGCGGAGGTCCCGTCGTCCTCCTGGGCTGTCGTGGTCGCGGGGGGTGCGAGCTGCTCCTCGCGGGTGATCGCAACCGGAGCGTCGGCACTCGTCGTCATCCCTGGCAACATCAGCCACACGATCCCGGCCGCACCGCCCAGCACGGCGTGCACCATCCGCACCCATATGTGCGGCCTGGTGCGCCGCGGTCGGCCGCGGTACCGGGATGACGTCACATTTGCGAGCGTATGGCCCCGAATGGGGCCACGCGAGTGGGAGTCGCCCGAGGTGGGGGCGTGGGGCTGGGCGACATGGAAGGGGAATCGGTGGATCGGAAGCCGGTGCAGGAGCAGAGGGACCCGGCCGACCACGAGGGCGAGGGCGACGGCCCGAGCGGGGGTGCGGGCGGGGGCGAGGGCCCGAACGCCGACGTGACCGATGCCGCCGGCGGGGGAGAGAGGGAGGGCTTGCACACGGCCGTGACCGACCCCGGCGGCGCGGGCGCCGACGGCGCCGAGCCGCCCGCCCCCCGACGCCCCTGGCTCCGCCGAACCCGCCGGATCGCTCTCGGCCTCGTCCTCCTGCTGCTCCTCCCCGTCCTCGCCTCCCAGATCGCCCTCGGCGTGAACAACCTGGGCGACCCGGACGACAGTGCCCGCACCCGCGGCAAGGACGCCATCTGGCTCGGGCACGCCTGGGTCGACGGGCGCAAGAAGGACGCCGACGTCACCGCCCTCGCCGCCCGGCTGAAAACCACCGGCATCCGCGACCTCTACGTCCACGCCGGCCCCCTGGAGCACGACGGCACGCTGCCCGAGTCGGCCTATCCGAACGCCCGTTGGTTCATCGACGCCGTACACCGCGAGATGCCCGGGATCAGGGTCCAGGCGTGGCTCGGTGACGTGCTCGCCAGCGAGGGCTCCCGCGGCATGCGGCTGGAGCGTGCGCAGACCCGGGCCGCCGTGGTGCGGTCGACCGGTCAGATCCTCGCCGCCGGTTTCGAGGGCGCCCACTTCGACCTGGAGCCGCTGCACTCCGACGACCGGAACTACCTCACCCTCCTCGACGCCCTGCACCGCGTCACCGCGGCCCGGGGCGCCCCCCTCTCCGTCGCCGCGCACCAGATCGACCCGCTCCCCGGCCTGCACTCCGTCCGGGGCGCCGTCACCGGTCACCCGAAGTGGTGGTCGCAGGAGTTCTTCGGCCAGGTCGCCCGCCGCGTCGACCAGATCGCCGTCATGTCCTACGACACCATGCAGCCGCTGGAGAGCACGTACGGCGGCTACGTCGCCCAGCAGACGTCGCTGGCCCTGGAGGTCACCCCGGAGACCACCGACCTGCTGATGGGCCTCCCCTTCTACCACGAGAAGGGCTTCGGCCACTGGGAGCACGCGGAGACCGTCCCCGCCGGCGTCCGCGGGGTCCGCCTCGGCCTCTCCCGCACGGACGCGGACCGCGCGAACTTCGGTGTGGCGCTGTACGTCGACTTCGCGGCGGAGGAAGCGGACTGGACGGCGTACCGGAAGGACTGGGTGCGCTGAAAAAGGCCTGCGCCGGCCGGGCTGCGGTGCGACCATCCGGCGCATGACCGCCGCCCCGGACCAACCGGCCCCCACCCGTTCCCCCTCGGCCCGCCCCGCCCTCACCCGCGACGCCCTCGCGCCTCTCGCGCGTGCCGCGGCCGGCCGCCACCGCACCCTCGCCGCCGCCACCCGTCTGCGCGGCGGCAGCAGGAAGGGCGTCTACCGGCTCCACCTCGACGACGGCACGACGGCTGTCGCCTACGTGTGGTCGGCCGGAGAGGACTACTGGGACGCCGGTCCCTCCGACCTGCGCGACCCCTTCTCCCCCGGCACGGGCCTCGACCTGTTCACGGCCGCGCACGACCGCCTGGCCGCCGTCGGCGTCCGCACCCCCCGCCTCCTGCACGCCGACGGCACGCACACCCACCTCCCGGCGGACGCGGCGGTCGTCGAGGACCTCCCGGGCGGCAGCCTGGAGGAGCTGCTGGCGCGCGACCCCCGGGCGGCGCCCGAGGCCATGGAGCGGATGGCGGCGCTGCTCGAGACCCTGCACGGCTGCGCCGGCCCCCGCTTCGGCAAGGTCGCCCTCGTCGACGACGGGGGCTCCTCGCACGGCGGTCCGTGCGAGCAGCGCGTCGCGGAGGGGGCGCTGCGCAGCATCGCGGAGATCGCCGTACGAGACCCGCGTGCCGCGGCCGCCCGCGGGGCGTTCGAGCAGGCGGTCCACACCCTGCGTGCCGAGGTCCGCCCCCGTGCCCGCCACACCCTCGTCCACGGCGAGCTCGGACCCGACCACGTCCTGGTGACGCCCGACGGACACCCGGCCCTGATCGACATCGAGGGCTTGCTGTACTGCGACGTGGAGCAGGAGCACGTCTTCCTCCAGCTCCGCTTCGGCCGCCATTACGACGCCCTGCGCGTCCCCGGCCTCGACGAGGCCCGCCTGCGTCTCTACCGCCTGTCCCTGCACCTCGGTCTCGTCGCGGGGCCGCTGCGCCTGCTCGACGGCGACTTCCCCCGTCCGGAGGGCATGCGGGCGATCGCGGAGTCCAATCTGGTGCGGGCCCTGCACCTCGTCGGACGGTGACCGTCCCGCACGGGGGTCCGCTGCCGGACTCCGCTGCCGGGCCCGCTCAGGAGGAACGCCGCCGGATCTTCGACCCCAGCCACACCAGTGGGTCGTACTTGCGGTCCACCGCCCGTTCCTTCAACGGGATCAGCGCGTTGTCCGTGATCTTGATGCCCTCGGGGCAGACCTCCGTGCAGCACTTGGTGATGTTGCAGTAGCCGAGCCCGTGCTCGTCCTGGGCCGTGCGCTTGCGGTCCAGGCCGGCCTCCTCCGCGGCGTCCAGCGGGTGCATGTCCAGCTCCGCGACCCGCATGAGGAAGCGGGGGCCGGCGAAGGCCGGCTTGTTCTCCTCGTGGTCGCGGACCACGTGGCAGGTGTCCTGGCACAGGAAGCACTCGATGCACTTGCGGAACTCCTGCGGCCGGTCCACGTCCTCCTGGAACATCCGGTACTCACCGGGACCCAGCCCCGCGGGCGGCACGAACGCCGGCACCTCCCTCGCCTTCTCGTAGTTGAAGCCGACGTCCGTCACCAGGTCGCGGATGACCGGGAAGGCGCGCAGGGGCGTGACGGTGATCGTCTCCTCCCGGTCGAACACCGACATGCGCGTCATGCACAGCAGCCGCGGCCGTCCGTTGATCTCAGCGGAGCACGAACCGCACTTGCCCGCCTTGCAGTTCCAGCGCACGGCGAGGTCGGGCACCTGGGTCGCCTGGAGGCGGTGGATGATGTCCAGCACCACCTCGCCGTCGTTGACCTCGACGGTGAAGTCCTCCAGGCCGCCGCCCTGCGCGTCACCCCGCCACACCTTGAAGCGGGCCTCGTAGCTGCTCACTCGTACAGCTCCTCTTCGGCGAGGTACTTGACCAGCTCCTCCTTCTCGAAGAGGGCGAGCAGGTCGGGGCGGATGGGGTCGGTGGTCTCGCGGGCGAGGGTGATCTGGCCGTGGGCCGGGTCGGTGGCCGCCAGTCCACCGGTGGGGTCGGTCAGCCGGCACAGCAGGTTGACGTTGCGCCAGGTGCGGTCCATCGTCGGGTGGTCCTCGCGGGTGTGGCCGCCGCGCGACTCGGTGCGTTCCAGCGCGGCCCGCGCCACGCACTCGCTGACCAGCAGCATGTTCCGCAGGTCCAGGGCGAGGTGCCAGCCCGGATTGAACTGGCGGTGGCCCTCCACGCCGGCCCGCCGCGCCCGTACCCGCAGCTCGGCGAGTTTCTTCAGGGCCTGGGCCATCTCGCCCTCGCGGCGGATGATGCCGACGAGGTCGTTCATGGTCTGCTGGAGTTCCTGGTGGAGGGTGTACGGGTTCTCCGCCGGCGCGCCCGGCTCCCCGCCCTCGTCCTCCGCCTCGGCGGAGAAGGGGCGCAGGGCCTCGGCGGCGGCCGTGTCGACCTCGGTGTCGTCGACGGCCGGGCGGGCCGCCAGGCCCGCCGCGTACTCGGCCGCGTGCCAGCCCGCCCGGCGGCCGAACACCAGCAGGTCGGAGAGGGAGTTCCCGCCGAGCCGGTTGGAGCCGTGCATGCCGCCGGCCACCTCGCCGGCCGCGTACAGTCCGGGCACCCCGCGCGCGGCGGCCGTGTCGGAGTCGACGGCGACGCCGCCCATCACGTAGTGGCAGGTCGGTCCGACCTCCATCGCCTCCGCCGTGATGTCGACGTCCGCCAGCTCCTTGAACTGGTGGTACATCGAGGGCAGCCGTCGCTTGATGACCTCGGCGGGCATCCGCGTCGACACGTCGAGGAAGACGCCGCCGTGCGGGGAGCCGCGGCCGGCCTTCACCTCGGCGTTGATGGCCCGGGCGACCTCGTCGCGGGGGAGGAGTTCCGGCGGACGCCGGTTGTCGTCCGGGGCGTCGTACCAGCGGTCGGCCTCGTCCTCGGACTCGGCGTACTTCTCCTTGAAGACGTCGGGGATGTAGTCGAACATGAACCGCTTGCCGTCGGCGTTCCTGAGCACCCCGCCGTCGCCGCGCACGGACTCGGTGACGAGGATGCCCTTGACCGACGGCGGCCAGACCATGCCCGTCGGGTGGAACTGCACGAACTCCATGTTCAGCAGGGGCGCCCCGGCGAGCAGGGCGAGCGCGTGGCCGTCGCCCGTGTACTCCCAGGAGTTCGACGTCACCTTGAACGACTTGCCGATGCCGCCGGTCGCGATCACCACGGCGGGGGCCTCCAGGACGAAGAAGCGGCCGGTCTCGCGGTCGTAGGCGAAGACGCCGGAGACCCGGCCGGTCCCCGCGGCGGGGCCGCCGCCGGGCCGCTCCTGGAGGATCCGGGTGACCGTGCACTCCTGGAAGACCTTCAGCCGGGACTCGTAGTCGCCGGTCTCGCGGTGGTCCTCCTGCTGGAGGGCGACGATCTTCTGCTGGAGGGTGCGGATCAGCTCCAGGCCGGTGCGGTCGCCGACGTGCGCGAGGCGCGGGTACTCGTGGCCGCCGAAGTTGCGCTGGGAGATCCTGCCGTCCTTGGTCCGGTCGAACAGGGCGCCCCAGGTCTCCAGCTCCCACACCCGGTCCGGGGCCTCCTGCGCGTGTAGCTCGGCCATCCGCCACTGGTTGAGGAACTTGCCCCCGCGCATGGTGTCGCGGAAGTGGACCTGCCAGTTGTCGTGCTCGTTGGCGTTGGCCATCGCGGCCGCGATGCCGCCCTCGGCCATCACCGTGTGCGCCTTGCCGAACAGCGACTTGCAGATCACCGCCGTACGGGCTCCGCGCTCGCGCGCCTCGATGGCGGCCCTGAGGCCGGCGCCACCGGCCCCGACCACCACGACGTCCCACTCCTGCCGGTCGACCACGGACATCAGAAGGCCCCACCCATCTAGAAGAAGCGCGGATCGTCGAAGGCGCCGGACGCCACCAGGTAGACGTAGAAGTCGGCGAGCGCGACGCTGAGCAGCGACGCCCAGGCCAGCTGCATGTGCCGGGCGTTCAGCTTCCCGGCCCACTGCCACATCCGGTAGCGCACGGGGTGCTTGGAGAAGTGCTTGAGCTTCCCGCCGACGATGTGCCGGCAGGAGTGGCAGGAGAGCGTGTACGCCCAGATCAGCACGATGTTGACGAGGAAGACGAGGGTGCCGAGGCCCATGTGGCCCCACGCGTAGTGCTCGTCGCGGAAGGCGAGCACGGTGTCGTAGGTCAGGATCCCGGCGACCGGGATCGCCGCGTAGAAGAAGTACCGGTGGATGTTCTGCAGGATCAGCGGGAAGCGGGTCTCGCCGGTGTACTTCTTGTGCGGCTCGGCCACCGCGCAGGCCGGCGGGGACGCCCAGAAGCCCCGGTAGTAGGCCTTGCGGTAGTAGTAGCAGGTCAGACGGAAGCCCAGCGGGAAGATCAGGATGATGATCGCCGGGGAGAGGCCCCACCAGGCGCCGAAGATCTCCCAGTTCGGGCCCGCCCGCATGGGCTCGCAGCGCTCGGCGAGACAGGGCGAGTAGAACGGCGAGACGTAGGGCGCCGCGTAGTAGTCCGCGTTCGCGAAGGCCCGCCAGGTCGAGTACACGACGAAGGCCAGCAGGCCGGCCGCGGTGGCCGCCGGGGCCAGCCACCAGCGGTCCTTGCGCAGGTGGGGTGCGGTGATCGCGGCGCGCGTGGCGGTGTGCACGCCGCGGGGCGTATGGGGTTCGGTGGCGGGGGGTTCCGTACCTGTGGCCAATTCATGACTCCGGTCGGCTCGGGACTCCGGACGGTTCAGGGGGCACGGCGGTCACGGGCGCCGAGTCCCTCGTCGTCCGTGTCGATCCACAGGGAGTCGTCGTAGGGCGTGTCGGGGATGGTGACCAGATCCGGCCGCTTGGGCGCGGTCGAGGTGGCCGCCGCCTCGCGCAGCAGCGCGACGCTCTCGCGCAGGTGGTCGGCGTCGGTGCGGACGCGACGCATCTCGAGGCCGCCGCGTCCGAGCTGTTGCTCCAGACGGCCGACGGACCGCGACAGATCGTCGAGGCAGCGCTGGACGGTTGTCAGATCGTCGTGCACGGACATGACGTGACCTCACTTCCGCGGGCCCGCGGGCCCTGGACGGCGACGCTCATGCGCCTGCGAGTGTTGCGCGTCACACCTGTGGATGTGAAGGCGTGTGCAGCGATTGGCCGATCGCATGCCCTCGGCGCACGCCCGAACGCGCTCTGTGTGCGCCGGGGGCGGCTACTGCTCCGCACGGGTGAGCTTGCGCGCCCCGCCGCCGTGTCGCCCCCGGCAGGCGAACCCTTTCCTCTTCAGTGGTCCGTAGATCAGATCAGCTCCAAAATACCGCCAAATGTGAACATAACGCACCCGTGTCAGCGGCGGCAGCGGCTCCCCGGAGGTACCTGAGATGACTCACGACGGCGTCGGACTGCGCGCGGTCATGCGCTCGGTCGCCTTCCTCACCGCGGGCGCGCTGGCGGTCCCCGCCCTGACCGCCTGTGGAAGCGACGACAAGGCCGGCAAACCGCTGGCCCCCCAGGACATCGCCCGGGTCACCCGCGCCCAGGTCGCCGAGGGCGGCACCCTGCGCTGGGCGATGGACGCCGTACCGGAGACCTTCAACACCTTCCAGGCCGACGCCGACGCCACGACCACCCGGATCGCCCAGGCCGTCCTGCCGTCGATGTACCGGATCGACGCGAACGGTCGGCCCGCCCGCAACCCCGACTACCTGGAGTCCGCCAAGGTCGTCGACACCGAGCCCCGGCAGGTCGTCCTGTACAAGCTCAACCAGCAGGCCGTGTGGAGCGACGGCCGTGAGATCGGCGCCGCCGACTTCGCGGCCCAGTGGCGCGCCCTGTCCGGCAAGGACAGCGCCTACTGGACCGCCCGCAACGCCGGCTACGACCGCATCGAGAAGATCGAGCGCGGGGCGAACGACCTCGAGGTCCGGGTCACCTTCCGCCGCCCCTACTCCGACTGGCAGTCGCTGTTCTCCCCGCTGTACCCGAAGGACGTCATGGGCACCCCCGACGCCTTCAACGACGGTGCCCGGCGCAAGCTGAAGGTCAGTGCCGGGCCGTTCGCCCTGAAGCAGGTCGACCGGGAGCAGGGGCGGATCCGGCTCACCCCCAATCCGCGCTGGTGGGGGCGGCCCGCCAAGCTCTCCGAGCTCGTCCTGACCGCCGTCGGCCGGGAGGAGCGGGCCGCCGCGCTCGCCGCCGGGAAGATCGACCTGGCCGAGATCGACCAGGCCGCAGCCCAGCGCATCGACGGCGCCGCCCAGGGTGGGGCCGGACCGCTGGCCGGCCCCGGCGGCGGCCGCAACGCCGCCAAGGCACCCGGCCCCTGGGCGCTCGCCCACGACTCCGACGGGGAGACGGCCCAGGACGAGAAGTACGCCCGCCAGAAGCTGAGCAAGGCGGTCGCGACCTGGGAACGCCAGCAGAAGGCGCTGCGGGACTTCGAGGTGCGCAAGTCCCTGGAGCCGGCCTACACCCAGCTCGCGCTGAACGGAGCCGACGGTCCCCTCGCCGACGAGCGGGTGCGCCGGGCGGTGGCCCGGGCACTGGACCGCGAGGAACTGGTCGAGCTGGTGCTCGATCCGCTGGGCCTGCCCGCGGTCCCCGTCGGCAGCCACCTCGCCCTGTCCGGGCAGGAGGCCTACGCCGACAGCAGCGGGGCGCTCGGCGGGCAGGACACGAAGGAGGCCCAGGCGCTGCTCGCGGACGCCGGCTGGGTCCCCGGCGGCCCGGTCGAGAAGAAGGAGAGGGAGAAGGCCGCCGGAGCCGAGCGGGAGAAGAACGCGGGGAGCGGCAAGAGCGGCGAGGAACCGTCCCGGGGCGGCGACGACGGCACGTACATCGTCGGCGAGGACGACAAGGCGCCCGGGCGGGCGGAGCGCGAACACGAGGACCGCGGCCGGCAACTCGCCCACGAGGGCAAGCAGTCCGTCAACCAGCACGGCGTGCCCGGCGCCTACGCACCCCGCGGCACCGCCGCCCCCGCCGGGGCCGCGAGTGAGGCGCTGGCCAAGGACGGCAAGGCGCTCACCCTGCGGTTCGTGCTGCCGAGCGGCGCGGGCTCGGAGCCCCTGCACGCGGTCGCCGAGCGGATCACGCGGATGCTGGACAAGGTCGGCATCCGCACCGAGATCACCAAGGTGGCCGACGACAGCTACTTCAGGGACCACATCGCCTCCGGCGAGTACGACCTGGCGCTGTACTCCTGGCCCTCCTCCGCCTTCCCGGCCACCGACGCCCGGCCGATCTACGCCAAGCCCGTGCCGGCCGCCGACGGCTCGCTGAGCGTCGAGCAGAACTACACCCGGGTCGGCACCGACCAGGTCGACCAGCTGTTCGACGAGGCGATCTCGACCCTGGACGAGGAGGAGCAGCGGTCCCTGCTCCGCAAGGCCGACGCCCGTATCTGGGCCGCTGCCGGATCGATTCCTCTCTACCAGCGCCCCCAGCTGACCGCGGCGAGGAAGAACGTGGTCAACGCCGGCGCCTTCGGCTTCCAGACCCCCGTCTACGAGGACATGGGCTTCCTGAAGAAGGGCGCGAAGATGCCGGCGGGCCCGTCCGAGAAGTGACGTGAGGGGCGAGGTGACATGAACCTCGTGGCCCTGCGGGGGTCGCGCCGCGCGGGGCCACGTACCATGGGGTGAGGCCGTGGCGTGTCAAGCCCGGCAGGGCCCGCGTAACACAGACGTACGCAGCAGGGCCGGTCCTCACACTCCGGGAGAACGCCGCTTTATGGCCACGCGCCACGACATTCGCAACGTAGCCATCGTCGCCCACGTCGACCACGGCAAGACGACCATCGTCGACGGCATGCTGAAGCAGGCCGGTGCCTTCGCCGCCCACCAGCTCGACTCTGTCGACGACCGCATGATGGACTCGAACGACCTGGAGCGTGAGAAGGGCATCACGATCCTCGCCAAGAACACCGCGGTGAAGTACCACCCGAAGGACGGCGGGGAGCCCATCACCATCAACATCATCGACACCCCCGGCCACGCCGACTTCGGTGGCGAGGTCGAGCGCGGTCTGTCGATGGTCGACGGTGTCGTCCTGCTCGTCGACGCCTCCGAGGGTCCCCTGCCGCAGACCCGCTTCGTGCTGCGCAAGGCGCTCCAGGCCCGCCTGCCGATCATCCTGTGCATCAACAAGACGGACCGGCCGGACGCCCGGATCGACGAGGTCGTCAACGAGACCTACGACCTCTTCCTCGACCTGGACGCCGACGAGGAGCAGATCGAGTTCCCGATCGTCTACGCCTGCGGCCGCGACGGCATCGCCTCGCTGACCAAGCCGGCCGACGGCACCGTGCCCGCGGACTCCACCAGCCTGGAGCCGTTCTTCTCCACGATCCTGGAGCACATCCCCGCCCCCACCTACGACGAGGACGCCCCGCTCCAGGCCCACGTCACCAACCTGGACGCCGACAACTTCCTCGGCCGTATCGCGCTGCTTCGCGTGCACCAGGGCGAGCTGAAGAAGGGCCAGACCGTCGCGTGGATGAAGCGCGACGGCTCCGTCACCAACGTGCGCATCTCCGAGCTGATGATGACGGAGGCGCTCACCCGAAAGCCGGCCGAGAAGGCGGGCCCCGGTGACATCTGCGCCGTGGCCGGTATCCCGGACATCATGATCGGTGAGACCCTCGCGGACACCGAGAACCCGGTTCCGCTGCCCCTGATCACGGTCGACGAACCCGCGATCTCCATGGTGATCGGCACCAACACCTCCCCGCTGGTCGGCCGTGGCGCCACCGGCAAGGGCGCGGACAACAAGTCCGCCGTCAAGGACCGCAAGGTCACCGCCCGCCAGGTCAAGGACCGCCTGGACCGCGAGCTGATCGGCAACGTCTCGCTGCGCGTGCTGGACACCGACCGCCCGGACGCCTGGGAGGTGCAGGGCCGCGGTGAGCTGGCGCTCGCCATCCTGGTCGAGCAGATGCGCCGCGAGGGCTTCGAGCTGACCATCGGCAAGCCGCAGGTCGTCACCAAGGACGTGGACGGCAAGGTCTACGAGCCCGTCGAGCGCATGACGATCGACGTGCCCGAGGAGCACATGGGCGCGGTCACGCAGCTCATGGGCGTCCGCAAGGGCCGGATGGACAACATGTCGAACCACGGCTCCGGCTGGGTGCGCATGGAGTTCGTGGTGCCCTCGCGCGGTCTCATCGGCTTCAGGACCGAGTTCCTGACCCAGACCCGCGGCACGGGCATCGGCCACTCCATCCACGAGGGCTTCGAGCCCTGGTTCGGCACGCTGCAGACCCGCAACAACGGCTCGCTGGTCGCCGACCGCTCCGGTGCCGTCACCGCGTTCGCGATGACGAACCTCCAGGAGCGCGGCGTGCTGTTCGTCGAGCCCGGCACCGAGGTGTACGAGGGCATGATCGTCGGCGAGAACTCCCGCGCCGACGACATGGACGTCAACATCACCAAGGAGAAGAAGCTCACCAACATGCGGTCCTCGACGGCCGACGTGGCGGAGTCGATCGTGCCGCCGCGCAAGCTGTCGCTGGAGCAGTCGCTGGAGTTCTGCCGCGACGACGAGTGCGTCGAGGTCACCCCGGAGGCCGTGCGCATCCGCAAGGTGAACCTGGACGCGCGCGAGCGCGCCCGCGCCGCGAGCCGCGCCAAGCACGGCTGACGACCGGCTGATCGCCGGCCGCTCGAGCCGCTGACAGTACGTCACCGAGCCCGGGTGTCCCCATCTTGGGGGCGCCCGGGCTTTTCGCAACCCGTTTTTCCGGCGTCGCGCGGCCCTCGGTGTCCGAAATGCGGAGATCCTCGCCCGATAGCCATGTAACACGTCCGTTTCGCGGCCTTCTCGCGCCAGACAGTTTGTCCAGATTTTGGAAGATCTAGGCGTGAGCTGTGACTGAATTGAGATTTAAAGACAGTGGTCGCCACTTGGCGCATGGCAGATAGTTAGCCGCGTAGCGCTCGGGTCAATGGGTCTCGCGCTGTGGGGACAGCGCCGACTCACGAGCACCAGGGGGTGTCTGACCCTCCGTCAGGGGTGTCGGAGGACAGACGAGCGCCCCCTCCTGTTGGTGAACGCGTGGAGTCACGAGGAGGAGTCCCATGTCTTCCCTAGCCGATCGGTCCTCAGGCCGGCACGTCCCCGCACGCGGCGAACGTCACTGAGTTCGCGTCCGGCCGCCCCGTGCGGCCGTTCGACTACGCGCGTCCGGCTGCGGGTTCATCCCTCGCACACCGGCACGCCCTGACGTCCCTTCCTGCACCGTCCAGCGGTCGCGCACACCCTGACGCGACCGCCGGTCCGGCACACCCACACCTGTGAGATGGGCGAACTGTGACAAGTCCTACCGACATTGAGGGCGGCGGAACGTCGGTCGTCGTCGACGGCGACCAGGGCCCGAGGACCGAAACCGAGGCCAAGGCGCCCGTGGGCCGCTCCCCGGGGCAGCTGATGTGGCTGCGCTTCAAGCGCGACCGCACGGGCGTCGTCTCCGCCTACGTCGTGGCGTTCTTCTTCCTGATCGGACTGCTCGCCCCGCTGATCTCCAAGCTCTACGGCAAGAACCCGTACACGGTCTACGCGGACGAGCGGCCCGAGTTGTTCGACAGCGCGGGTGTGCCGGTGCAGCCCAACGGCGGCATCAGCGGCGAGTTCTGGTTCGGCCTCGAGCCCGGCAACGGCTACGACGTCTTCACCAAGCTGCTCTACGGGATCCGCAACTCCCTGGGCATCTCGCTGGCGGTCACCGTCGCGACCGTGCTGACCGGCATCGTCCTCGGCGTCGCGGCCGGCTACCTCGGCGGCAGGACGGACTACCTGATCAGCCGGCTGATCGACTTCCTGCTCGCCATCCCCTCCCAGCTGTTCTTCATCGCGAGCATGCCGGTCGTGGTCTCCCTCTTCGTCAGCCCCCGCGACGAGACGCCCGTCTACGTCCGGGTCGTCGCGCTGATCGCGGTGATGTGGTTCCTCGGCTGGATGAGCCTCGCCCGGATCCTGCGCGGCACCGCCCTCGCCCTGCGGGAGAGGGAGTTCATCGAGGCGGCCAAGGTGAGCGGGGCGCCGCCGGGCCGGATCATCCGCAGGGAGATCATGCCCAACGTGGTCACGCCGATCCTGGTGCAGGCCACCTACATGCTGCCGAACTTCGTGACCGCCGAGGCCGGACTGTCCTTCCTCGGCGTGGGCCTGGTCGAACCGACCCCGGACTGGGGCCAGATGTTCTCCAAGGCGGCCACCGAACTCGTGATGCAGAACGACATCACCTACATGTTCTTCCCCGGGGTCTCGATGATCATCTTCATCGTGGCATTCAACCTGCTCGGGGACTCGGTCAGGGACGCCTTCGATCCCAAGACGGCCCGCTGACCGACGCGTTGGGGCGTCTCCTCGCCCGACCTCCCGGCCGGCACGCACACCGCCGGCCCGCACATCGCAGGCACTTCGTCGGCACTGGTGAACACACAGATGGGTGGGAATTGAGTGATGGGTAAGGGTGGACGCCACGCGTACGCCGCGCTCTCACTGCTCGCGGCGGGAGCGCTCGTGCTCACCGGCTGCAGCGAGGGCGGCAGCAAGGAAGGCAACGGCAAGGAGGACAAGGAGAACGCCGAACGGCAGCAGTCGTCCATCGAGTTCGGCGACGCCAAGGCCTCGACCGGCCCGGCCGCCGAGGTACCCGGCGCCAAGCCCGGCGGCACGATCACGGTCCTCCAGCGCGACTCCTACGCGCACCTCGACCCCGGCCAGATCTACGTCTCCGACGAGATGGCCCTGTCGCAGCTGATCCACAGAGGTCTGACCGGCTACAAGGCCACCAGCGAGGACGGCAAGGAGCACATGGTCGTCGGCGACCTCGCCACCGACAGCGGGACCACCACCGACGGCGGCAAGACCTGGAAGTACACGCTGAAGGACGGGATCAAGTGGGCCGACGGCTCCGCGATCACCGCCGCCGACGTGCGCCACACCTTCGAACGCCTCTTCGCGCCGTTCATCTCCAACGGCCCGACCTACATCCAGCAGTGGCTCGCCGACACGCCGGGCACCGGCTACCGCAGCCTGCTGAAGGACGGCCCGTACAACGGCAAGCACCTGCCGGACACCGTCCTGGAGACGCCGGACGACAAGACCATCGTCTTCAAGTTCAAGTCGGCCAAGCCCGACCTGCCCTACGCGCTGGCCATGGCCGGCTACTCGATCGTCTCGCAGAAGAAGGACACCAAGGAGCGGTACGACAAGGCCCCGATGACGGCCGGCCCGTACAAGATCCAGGAGTTCAAGTCCGGCAAGTCCATGACCCTGGTGAAGAACACCAGCTGGGACGCGAAGACCGACCCGATCCGGCACCAGTACGTCGACGGGTTCAACATCGCCTTCAACAAGCAGTTCGAGGACTCCACCAAGGCGATCCTCGACGACTCCGGGGCCAACGCCACCGCGGTCAGCTTCACCAACGAGGTCGACGCGGGCAACCTGTCCAAGATCCTCGCCGACGCGGCGCTGAAGTCCCGTACCATCTCCGGCTACCAGCCGTACGTGGGTCAGATCAACATCAACCTGACCCACAAGGAGATGCAGGACAAGACGGTCCGCGAGGCCATCGCCTACGCCCTGCCGATCACCCCGTTCGTGCGCGCCTACGGCGGCACCGCGGCCCGTGAGGTGGCCGGCGGTCTGATCAGCCCGACCGTCTCCGGCTACAACCCGGATTTCGACCCGTTCGGCAAGAAGAAGAAGCCCGCCGGTGACCCGGCCAAGGCCAAGGAACTGCTGGAGAAGGCCGGCAAGACAGGCCTGAAGCTGACCTTCGGCTACATCAACACCCCCGAGGGCCAGCAGTACTCCACCGCCATGGCGGCGGGCCTGGAGAAGGCCGGCTTCGACGTCCAGCGCCAGGAGATCCCGGCCGAGACGTACTACGACCAGGTCAACAAGGTCAAGAACAACTTCGACATCTACCACACCGCGTGGGGTGCCGACTGGCCGAGCGCGTCGACCGTCATCCCGCCGCTGTACGACGGACGCCAGATCCAGGACGGCGCCTCGAACTACTCGCACATCAACGACCCCAAGGTCAACGCCGACATCGACAAGGCCAGCGTCATCACCGACCCGGTCAAGGCCGCGGAGGCCTGGAACAAGATCAACGAGTACATCGTGAAGGACGTCGTCTCCAACATCCCCACGGCGTACTACAAGCAGACCCAGATCGCCGGTTCCAAGATCGGCGGCCTCGTGTACGACGACGTCATCGGCGGCGTCGACCCGCGCAGGCTGTTCGTGAAGTAGCCCTTTCCGACCGCGGCGCCCGGTGCGCCCCGTCCCGAGCGACGGGGCGCACCGCGCCGCACGGCCTACGAGCCCGAAAGCTGCCACTGAGATGCTGCGCTTCCTCCTTCGCCGGACCATCGGCTCGATCGTCATCCTGGTCCTGCTGACCGTCGTCGCCTTCCTGCTCTTCTTCGGCATGCCCCGTGACCCGGCGCTGCTGATGTGCGGCAAGACGTGCACGCCCGAGGCACTGGAGAACATCCACCGCACGCTCGGCATCGACAAGTCGATCCCCGAGCAGTTCTGGATCTTCCTGCAGGGGCTCGTCATGGGCCGCGACGACTTCGCCCAGGGACCCTGCCCCGCCCCCTGTTTCGGCTACTCGTACCACACCAACGAGCAGGTCTGGTCGACCCTGATGGACCGGCTGCCGCTCACCGTCTCGCTCGCGTTCGGCGCCACCGTCGTGTTCCTCCTGGTCGGGCTCGGCACCGGCATGCTGGCCGCCTGGCGGCGCGGAACGGTCGTGGACAAGACGTTCACCGCGGGCTCCATGGTGCTCAGCTCCATGCAGATCTACTTCCTGGGCCCGCTCGCGCTCGCCGTGCTGGTCTACCAGACCCACATCTTCGACGAGCCCCGGTACACCGACCTCACCGAGAATCCCGTCGCCTGGTTCACCGGACTGATCATCCCCTGGGTCGTCCTGTCCACCATCTTCGCCGCCCAGTACACCCGTATGGCCCGCTCGTCGATGATCGAACAGCTCCAGGAGGAGCACGTCCGCACGGCCCGCGCCAAGGGCATGAGCAGGCGGTACGTCTTCTTCCGGTACGCCTGGCGAGGTTCCCTCATCCCGATCGTCACCATCCTCGGCATCGACCTCTCGTCGATGCTCGGCGGCGCGATCATCACCGAGTACACCTTCGGACTGCCCGGGCTGGGGCATCTCGCGGTGGAGTCGGTGCAGTTCAGCGACCTTCCGCTGCTGCTGGGCGTGATGCTCTTCGCCGCCGCCGTGATCCTGCTGTGCAACATCGTCGTCGACGCCCTGTACGCCGCGATCGACCCGCGCGTGCGGCTGTCCTAGTCCGCCCGTTGAGGAGCACTGTCGTGACCACTTTGACCAAGGAGGCCGGCGCCCCCGGCCCGGCCGGCGCGGGCGGGTTCCTGTCGGTGCGGGACCTGCACGTCAGCTTCCGGACCGAGGACGGCGTCGTACGGGCCGTCGACGGACTCTCCTTCGACCTCGAACGCGGCCGCACGCTGGGCATCGTCGGGGAGTCGGGCTCCGGGAAGTCCGTCACCAACCTGACCGTCCTCGGCCTGCACAACCCGATGTTCACCACCGTCGAGGGCGAGATCCTGCTGGAGGGGCAGGAGCTGACCACGGCCCGCGAGTCGGAGCTGGAGAAACTGCGCGGCAACAAGGTCGCGATGATCTTCCAGGACCCGCTGACCGCGCTCTCCCCCTACTACACGGTGGGCCGGCAGATCGCCGAGCCCTACATGAAGCACAAGGGCGCCTCGAAGAAGGCGGCCTGGGAGCGCGCGGTGGAGATGCTCGGCAAGGTCGGCATCCCCCACCCCAGGGAGCGGGCGAAGGACTACCCCCACCAGTTCTCCGGCGGTATGCGCCAGCGCGCGATGATCGCCATGGCGCTGGTCTGCGACCCCGACCTGCTGATCGCCGACGAGCCGACCACCGCGCTCGACGTGACCGTCCAGGCGCAGATCCTCGACCTGCTCAAGGACCTCCAGCAGGAGTTCGGCTCGGCGATCATCTTCATCACCCACGACCTGGGCGTCATCGCCGACATGGCCGACGACATCATGGTGATGTACGCGGGCGGCGCGATCGAGCGCGGCTCCGTGGACGAGGTGCTGCGCGCACCCCAGCACCCCTACACGTGGGGCCTGCTGAACTCCATGCCGCGGCTGGACTCGGACCTCGGCGTGCCCCTGGCGCCCATCCCGGGCAGTCCGCCGTCCCTGCTCACCCCGCCGTCGGGCTGCCGGTTCCATCCGCGCTGCACCTTCCAGGACCGGGTGGGCGGCAACCGCTGCGTCACCGAACGCCCGCTATTGGCACCGGACCGGGCCTCCGCGTGCCATCTCACGGCGGCACAGAAGCGCACCATCTTCATCGAAGAGATCAAGCCCCGGCTGGGCTGAGGCCAGGAGGACACGTGAAGAAAGAGGACCTCGTCCTTCCCGCGCCCCGGGAGTCCGCGGCCGCGGCCGGTGGTGCCGGGGAACCGCTGCTCGTGGTGGAAGGGCTCACCAAGCACTTCCCGGTCAAGGGCGGGTTCCCGATCCGGCGCACGGTCGGGCAGGTGCAGGCCGTGGACGGCATCGACCTGACCGTGCACGTCGGTGAGAGCTTCGGCCTGGTGGGGGAGTCCGGTTGCGGCAAGTCCACCACCGGGCGGCTGATCACCCGGCTCCTGGAGCCGACCGCCGGGACGATCACCTACGGGGGACGGGACATCAGCCACGCCTCGCGCAAGCAGCTCGCGCCGGTGCGGTCCGAGATCCAGATGATCTTCCAGGACCCGTACTCCTCGCTGAACCCCCGGCAGACTGTCGGCAAGATCATCTCCGGGCCGATGGAGATCAACGGTATCGACCCGGCCGGCGGGCGCGAGAAGCGCGTGCGCGAGCTGCTGGAGATCGTGGGTCTCAACCCCGAGCACTACAACCGCTTCCCGCACGAGTTCTCCGGCGGCCAGCGCCAGCGCATCGGTGTCGCCCGCGCCCTGGCCCTGGAGCCCAAGCTGATCGTCGCCGACGAGCCGGTCTCCGCGCTCGACGTCTCCATCCAGGCGCAGGTCGTCAACCTGCTCCAGCAGGTCCAGCGGGACCTCGGCATCGCGTTCCTGTTCATCGCCCACGACCTGGCCGTCGTACGGCACTTCTCGCAGCGCGTGGCCGTCATGTACCTCGGGAAGATCATCGAGGTCGGCGACCGGGCGTCCATCTACAGCCGGCCCCGTCATCCGTACACCCACGCCCTGCTGTCCGCCGTCCCGGAGGCCCGCGTCACGGACGGGGACGGGGCGCGGCGGGAGCGGATCCGGCTCGCGGGCGACGTGCCCTCGCCCATCTCACCGCCGTCCGGCTGCCGTTTCCGTACGCGGTGCTGGAAGGCGCAGGACAAGTGCGCCGCGGAGGAACCGCCGCTGGTCCGCATCACCGGCAACCACGAGGGACACCTGACCGCCTGTCACTTCCCCGAGGAGCCGACCACCGAGGGGCGGGGGGAGGACATCGTGCTCGATCCGGCGCTGGCGGCGTTGGAGGAGACCGGGGAGTGAGGTGGCCGGGGTCGTCAGGCGCCCTGCCGGTGCGGGTGCGCAGGAAGCGCCCGCGCCGGCACGGCCACCGTGATGGTCTCCGGGCTGCCGTCAACTCCCCGCGCTCCCAGTCGCCGTACTGCTCCCACCACCGCGCCCCGCCTCGGCGAGGGAGGCGGACAGCGCCCCGGCGCCCAGGAAGCGCAGGGCCGCCCGGCTCACCCGAGGCCGGTCCCAGCCGGCCGAGTCGAAGGTCTCGGTGAACGTCACCCGGTCCCCGGCCTGGACCGCCCTGCACCTCGTGCCAGACCCGTACGGCACGGTCCTGCGCGTCGGTGACCTCTCGGACCCGGTCCGGTGTCCACGTCTCCCAGGCGCGGGCGGGTGCCCTGGCGGGACACACGCGCCTGGGACGAGCATCGTGGCCGCCGGGTCGAGCCCGACGAGCCGCCCCGGATGCCCGCCGTCGCGGCCCGCGCGAGCAGCCGGCCCGTGCCGCAGCCGACGTCGAGGACGTCGGCGGACATCACGAGGTCACGGCAGAAGTCGTCGTCCGGCCCCACGGATCGACGCTGTCGTACAGCGCGGCGAGCGCGAGATCCCCGAACGAGTGATCGACCACCGCGGCAGTCTGTCACAGGAGGTGACGCACCACACAAGATCCACGGCATCGTGAATCTCCCTCGACAACCGTGCCCCCGGCCGGACATGCTCCTCGCGATGACCAGAATCGACGACATACCTCCCGCGTGGGACGAGCGCACCCAGCTCACCACCTTCCTCGACTACGCCCGGGACACCGCCCGCTTCAAGTGCGAGGACCTCTCCGACGCCGACGCCCGCACGGCGCCGCTGCCGACCTCGCCGCTGATGACCGCGGGCGGCCTGATCAGCCATCTGCGCTGGGTGGAGTACTACTGGTTCCAGATGGTCTTCCTCGGCGAGGAGGGCGACGCCCCCTGGACCGAGGACGACCCCGACCGCGAGATGCGCATCGCCGCAGACTTCCCGCTCGCGCAACTGCTCGACGAGTACGCGCAACAGGCCGAGCGCTACCGGAAGCTGGTCGCCGAGCACGACCTCGACACCAAGGCGAAGCGGCCGGTCGGCGACGGCCGCCACGTGGACCTGCGCTGGATCCTGCTGCACCTGATCGAGGAGACGGCCCGGCACAACGGCCACCTCGACATCCTGCGCGAGCACATCGACGGCAGGACCGGGGCGTAGGAGTTCCTGCCCGTAGGCACCGCGGACGGGGCCGGGCGGCCCGTCGCCCGGCCTTGGCGTGTCCGGCGCCCGGCCTTGGGAGGCTGCCCGGCGTCCGCGGTCGCGACCCGGTCGGCCGACCGCGGACCCGAGGGCACGAATGGGCGGGTGTCAGACCGCCGTCCAAGGCCGGATTTGGGCACGCGGGCGGGTGTCAGACCGCCGTCCAAGGCCGGATTTGGGCACGCGGGCGGGTGTCAGCCCGCCGTCCAAGGCCGGATTTGGGCACGCGGGCGGGTGTCAGACCGCCGTCCAAGGCCGGATTTGGGCACGCGGGCGGGTGTCAGACCGCCGTCCAAGGCCGGAGCTTGTCGGGGTTGAGCACGGCCCAGATCCGCTTGATCCGGTCGTCGGCTACGTCGAAGGCGAGCACCGCCGCGGTGACGCCGTCCAACCGGGCCACCAGGCCGGGCTGGCCGTTGACCGCGGACTCCAGGATCGTCACACCGGGCACCGCCTCGGCCCGTTCGGCGAAGAAGCGCGCGACCTGCTCGGCACCCTCGACCGGGCGGAGCGCGGCGGGGACGAGTCCGCCACCGTCGCCGGTCGCCGTGGCGTCCGGGGCCAGCAGGCCGACGAGGGCGTCGATGTCCTTGGCCTCCCAGGCCTGTTTGAAGGCCCTGACGACGTCGGCGCGCTGGGCCGCGGGGACCGCCGGGGCCGCGGAGGGCTGCGAAGCGCGCACCCGGCGGCGGGCCGACGAGGCCAGCCGGCGGCACGCCGCCGGCGTACGCCCGACGATCTCGGCCACCTCGGCGAAGGTGTAGCGGAAGACGTCGTGGAGGACGAACGCGACGCGCTCGGCCGGGGTCATCGAGTCGAGCACGACGAGGAAGGCCATGCCGACCGACTCGTCGAGGGTGACCCGGTCGGCCGGGTCGGCGGTGGCGCCGCCCCACCGCCCGCTGATCCACTCCGTACCGTCGGGCAGCGGCTCCGGGATCCACTCACCCACGTAGCGCTCCCGCCTGGCCCGCGCCGAGCGCAGCAGGTCGAGACAGATACGACTGGCGACGGTCGTCAGCCAGCCCCCGGGGGACTCGATCGCCTCCTGCTGCCGTGGGGACATGGCGTACCAGCGCGCATACGTCTCCTGTACGACGTCCTCGGCCTCGGCCAGCGAGCCGAGGAGCCGGTACGCGAGATTGATCAGGTGACGCCGCTCGCTCATGATCGCGCTCAGGTCCGGATCGAGCCGGCCGTCTCGCTCGGACGGGCTGGTCATGGTGTGGACGACTCCCTTGATCGCACGGGTCCTCACCGGTTCGACGAAACAGCGGGCCGAACTGTGAGGCGGGCGCCCGCCTCACATTCCGACGGGCTGTGCCGTCGGACTGCTGGAAACCGGAATACCCCTGAGGAGCGATCCAGCATGACGACCCCGACCGAGCTCGGCCGGCTGACGGGCGACTACGTCCTCGACACCGCCCGCACACGCATCGGCTTCACCGCACGGGCGGCCCTGGTCTCCAGGGTGCGCGGGACGTTCGACGAGTTCGAGGGCAGCGCGCACCTCGACGGCGAGAGCCCGTCGAGGTCCGCCGCCCGGCTCGTGATCCGGGCGAGGAGCGTCCAGACTCGCAATTCCAAGCGCGACGACCACCTGCGCGGCAAGGACTTCCTGGACTCGGACGACCATCCGGCCATCACCTTCGTCACGACGCGGGTCGAGCCGACCGGCGCGAACACCTTCGCGGTCACCGGTGACCTGACCGTCCGCGGTGTGACCAAGCCGGTCACCATGGACCTCCAGCTGACCGGAGCCGACGGCGATCCGCGGGGCGCCCTCCGGGTCGGCTTCACGGGCCGGGCGGCCGTCAGCCGCAAGGACTGGGCGGTCAGCGGGGGCGGGGGCCTGATCAGCGACAAGGTGACGCTTGAATTCCACATCGCCGCCGTCCGTCAGACCTGACGAGGCGCGCGGAGTTCCTGTCACGCCCGGCCCTCCGGGAAGGAGTGAAGGCCCGCGCTGGGTGGGCGCGGGCCTTCGTTCCCCTGGACCGGACGTTCATGGGCTCGGGTCAATGGGCCGAGAAAGTCCGCTCCGGAAGGGGGCGGCTGACGGAATTGGGGTGTGTCAGGCCGCCGCCTCGGGGTCCTTGGCGAGACGCGGAGCCGGCACGGTGGCCCGGGAGTCCGCCGTCTCGGGGTAGTGGCAGGCCGTGAGGTGGCCGGGCTTGTTGCCCTCGACCTGGACCAGCGGCGGCGCCTCGCTCGCGCACTTGTCCGTCGCCTTCCAGCAGCGGGTGCGGAAACGGCAGCCGGAGGGCGGGTTGATCGGCGAGGGAACGTCGCCGGTCAGGCGGATGCGCTCACGGGCCGGGGCTCCCTCCTCCTCCACCGTGGCCTCGGGCACGGCGGACAGCAGCGCCCGGGTGTAGGGGTGGCGCGGGTTGCCGTACAGGTCCTCGCGGTCGGCGATCTCCACGATCTTCCCGAGGTACATGACGGCCACGCGCTGCGAGAAGTGCCGTACGACGGCCAGGTCGTGGGCGATGAAGACGAACGCGATGCCGAGGTCCCGCTGGACCTGCTGGAGCAGGTTGACGACCTGCGCCTGGATGGAGACGTCGAGCGCGGAGACCGGCTCGTCGGCGACGATCAGCTTGGGCTCCAGGGCCAGGGCGCGGGCGACACCGATGCGCTGGCGCTGGCCGCCGGAGAACTCGTGCGGGAAGCGGTTGTAGTGCTCGGGGTTGAGACCCACGATCTCCAGCAGCTCGCGCACGCGCTTCTCGCGCCCGCCGGCCGGGTCGATGCCGTTGATCTCCATCGGCCCGGAGATGATCTTGCCGACAGTCTGGCGAGGGTTGAGCGAGGCGTAGGGGTCCTGGAAGATCATCTGGATCTCGGACCGCACCGGCGCCAGCTCCTTGCGGCCGGCGTGGGTGATGTCCTTGCCCCGGTACGTGATCTTCCCGCCGGTGGGCTCCAGCAGACGCGTGATCAGGCGCCCGGTCGTCGACTTGCCGCAGCCGGACTCGCCGACCAGGCCGAGGCTCTCGCCCTCGTTGACCTGGAAGTCCAGCCCGTCGACCGCCTGCACGGCACCGACCGTGCGCCGGATCGGGAAACCGCCCTTGATCGGGAAGTGCTTGGTGAGCCCGGAGACGTCCAGGAGGGGAGTGGTGCTGCTCATGGTGGTGAAATCCCGTCTCTTGTACGTCAGTTGGCCGCGCTGCCGGCGAGGTCGCCGAAGAACTCGCGGCGCTGGCCGTCGGTCAGGTGGCAGGCGCTGCCCCGTCCGTCCACGATCTCCAGGAGCGGACGCTCCTTGGAGCACAGGCCCCCCTCGACCTTCTCGGCGAAGGCGCAGCGCGGGTGGAAGCGGCAGCCCGACGGCGGGTTCAGCAGCGAGGGCGGGGACCCCGGGATCGGGTTGAGCGGCACGTCCACGGGGTGGTCCAGGCTCGGCATCGAGCTGAGCAGGCCCACGGTGTAGGGGTGCTGCGGGTCGCGCAGCACCTCCTTCTTGGTGCCGCGCTCCACGCACCGCCCGCCGTACATCACCAGCACGTCGTCGGCGATGTCGGCGATGACGCCCAGGTCGTGCGTGATGAAGATGATCGCGGTGCCGAACTCCCGCTGGAGGTCCTTGAGCAGGTCCATGATCTGCGCCTGCACGGTCACGTCGAGGGCCGTGGTCGGCTCGTCGGCGATCAGCAGCTCCGGGTCGCAGACCAGGGCCATGGCGATCATGGCTCGCTGGCGCATACCGCCGGAGAACTGGTGGGGGTAGTCGTCGACCCGGATCTCGGGCTGCGGGATGCCGACACGGGTCAGCATCTCGACGGCCCGCTTGCGGGCGTCCTGCTTGGAGCAGCCCGTGTGCTTCCGGTACGTCTCGGCGATCTGCGCGCCCACCGTGTGGTACGGCGACAGCGAGGTCAGCGCGTCCTGGAAGATCATGGACATCTTGTTGCCGCGCAGCTTCTCCAGGGTCTTCTCCGGAGCGCCGTTCAGCTCCTCGCCGTCGAGGACGATGGAGCCCTCGATCGCGGTGCTGTCCGGGTTGTGCAGGCCCAGGATGGTCAGGTTGGTGACCGACTTGCCGGACCCCGACTCACCCACGATGCCCAGCGTCTTGCCGCGGTGGAGGTCGAAGGAGAGACCGTCGACGGCCTTGACGGTGCCGTCCTCGGTCGAGAAGTGCACCTTCAGGTCCTTGATGGACAGGAAGGGCTGCTGATCGGTGCTCGTCACGGGGACGCTCCAGAGGGGGTGACGCTAGGGGGTGGCTGGCGGGGGGCGGGCGGGGGTCAGGCGAGCCGGATACGCGGGTCGATGAGGGCGTAGCAGGCGTCCACGACGATGTTGGCGATCACCACGAAGGACGCGGTGAGGACCATGACACCGAGCAGCATCGGAAGGTCGTTGGTGGAGACGGACTTCACGGCGAGCATGCCGATGCCCTGGATGCTGAAGGTCTTCTCGGTGATCATGGCGCCGCCGAGCAGCACGCCCAGGTCGATGCCGAAGATGGTGACGATCGGACCCATCGCGCCGCGCCAGGCGAAGCGGAAGAAGACGGTACGGCGGGAGAGGCCCTTGGCGCGGGCCGTGCGGACGTAGTCCTCGTTGAGCGTCTCGACCATCTGGGAGCGCGTCATACGGGTGTAGTTCGCGGTGAAGATCAGCGCCAGCACCAGCCACGGCAGCAGCAGTCCGCCGAACCAGGCGCCGGGATTCTCGGAGAAGGGCGTGTACGACGGCTGGGACATGATCTGCCACTGGTACACGAAGAGGAACATGGCCAGCGTGCCGACGAAGTAGATCTGCATCGAGGAGGCGACCAGCGAGGCACCACTGGCCAACTTGTCCAGCGCCTTGCCCTGCTTCACGGCGGCGAGCATGCCGGCGCCGATGCCGAAGACAAGGAAGACCACGGCCGCGCCGAGGGTGAGCGAGAAGGTCGTGGGGAAGCGGTCCAGCACGGTGGCCATGACGGGCTCGCGGTTGATGAACGAGTAGCCCAGGCAGGGCGCGTCGCAGTTGCCGAAGCCCGGGTACTCACGGCCCAGGAAGATGCCGGTGAGCCAGTGCCAGTACTGCATCGGCACGGACTCGTCCATCCCCGTGTTGTGTCTGATGAGCGCGAGCGTCTCCGGGGTGCAGATCTTGCCGCACGCCATCCGGGCCGGGTCGCGCGGCACCGCGTAGAAGAGCATGAACGTGACCGCGCTGATGATCAGCAGCGTGATCACGGCACCGAGGAACCGGCGGGTGAGGAAGCGAAGCATGGGGGAGTGGCTTTCCTGGGAGGGCCGTCGTACGGATCGGGCCGGGCCGGGGTGACCGGAGGCCCGGAGGACGAGAGCCGAGGGATGGGGGGCGGACGTCGGCCGCCCCCCACCGCTCAGGGGTGGATCAGGCCTTGACGTACATCTTGTAGAGCATGCAACCGTCGAAGTTCGGGTCCATCTTCACGTTGCCGAGCTTGGAGCCGTGCAGGTAGATGCGCTTCATGTACACGTCGGGAATGAAGGCGCCCGTCTCCGTGACCTGCTTGTCCAGGGCGGCCCACATCTTGTTGGCCTTGTCCTGGTCGGGCTCGGCGGTGGCCGCCTTGATCGCCGCGTCGATCGCCGGGTCCTTCAGGTGCGAGTAGTTCTGGCCCTGGTCGACGACGTTCTTGCTGTGGAACAGCGGCTCGAAGACCGAGAAGCCGGTCGGCCAGTCGGAGGACCAGCCGCCCCAGTAGATGTCGAAGCCGTTGTCGAGCTTGCCGATCTGGTCGTACCAGGTGGTGGAGTCGATGCCCTTGGTGACGACCTCGAAGCCGGCCGCCTTCAGGGCGTTCTCCACGACGACCTTGATCTTGGCCTGGGTCTCGTCCTGCTGGTAGGCGTAGACGATCTTGGCGCCGCTCTTGCCGGCCTTCTCCAGGATCTTCTTCGCGGCCGCCGGGTCGCCCGCCGGGTTCTTCAGCTTGCCCCAGACGTCCTGCGACTCGTAGCCGGCGACGAGCGGGCTCATGATGCCGGTCGCGTAGTCACCGCGGTGGGTGCCGCCCATCAGCTGACGGATGGCGGCGGTAGGCCAGGCCTTGATGAGCGCCTCGCGGACGGCCTTGTCGGTGACGCGGGAGGTGTTGATCCAGTAAACGCTCACACCGTTGCCGAGCGCCTCGAAGGTGCGGTCCTTCGCCTCGGTGGTCGCCTTCTGGATGCGCTCCTGCGGGATGGTGCGCCACGAGACGGCGTACTGGTCGTTGCCGGCGTCGGCGAGCAGACGGTCGATCGCGGTCAGCTGCTCGATGCCGAAGGTGAAGTCGAACTGGTCCGGGTAGGCGTTGCGGATCGGGTCCGTGTTCGGGTCCCAGTGCTCGTTGCGGACCAGGACCATCGACTTGTCGGTGACGTGGGTCTTGACCTTGTAGGGGCCGTTGGACACCGGCTTCTTGTCGTAGTTCTGCTTGGTGTCCTTCTTCACCGGGGTCGGCGCGTAGGAGTGCATCGCGACGACGTAGTTGAAGTCGGGGCGCGCCTCGGACAGGCGGAAGGTGATGGTCTTGCCGCTGGTCTCGATCGACTTCAGGTGCTTGCCGGTGTACGGGCCCGGGTAGCTCTTGCGGTACTCGTCGCTGCCCGTCAGCCACTTCTGGGCGTAGTTGGCGCCCTCGGTGATGAAGTCGGCGAAGCCGCGCTCGAAGCCGTGGCGGACGTCGTCGACGGTGACGTCGGTGCCGTCCTCCCACTTGACGCCGTCCTTCAGGGTGAAGGACCAGGTCTTGCCGCCGTCCTTCATGGTGCCCGTGTCGGTGGCGAGGTCGCCGACCAGGGTCATGGAGCCGTCGTCGGCGACCTTGTAGCCGGTCAGGGTGCGGGAGATGACGACCGCGGCCAGCGAGTTCCAGGCGTAGTAGATGCGCTGCGGGTCGAGGTGCGAGAAGTCGTCGTCGTTCAGCAGGGAGACCTTGCCGCCCTTCTTGGCGCCGGGAACCTCCGGAGCCGGGCCCTTCGAGTCCTCCGCGGTGCCGATCTTGACCGTCGTGGCGTTGGCCTTGGCCGCTTCCTGCTTGCCACCGCCACCGGTGTTGGTGGTGGAGTCACCGCTGCTGCACGCGGTGAGCACCGAACCCGCCGCGGCGGCGACGCTGGTGGCTATCAGGAAGTTTCTGCGCGAAAAGGACATCGCATCCTGCCTAGGGAAGTGAGTTGATGAGAGGGGTTCCGGCACCCCGGCGGCGTTGCCGTGGTCCTGAAAAGGGCCGGAGTCAGCGCTTGGTCTTCGGGTCGAGCGCGTCGCGTACCGAGTCACCGAGCAGGTTGAACGCCAGTACGAAGATCACCATGGCCAGACCCGGGAAGAGCAGGAAGGTGATGTCGTCCTGGTAGAACTTGGCGGCGTACCCGATCATGGCGCCCCAGTCGGGGGTCGGGTCCTGAAGGCCGACGCCGAGGAACGCGAGACCCGCTTCCGTGGTGACCATCAGCGGGAGGATGAGGGTCGCCTGGATGAGGATCGGCGTCCAGAGGTTCGGCAGCAGTTCCTTGAAGATGATGCGTGCCGGAGAGGCACCGGTGACCTTGGCGGCCTCGACGAACTCCCGCTCGCGCAGGGCCAGCACCTGGCCGCGCAGCAGTCGGGCCATGGAGGCCCAGCCGAAGACGGTGAGCAGGCCGATCAGGCAGGTGACCGTGAGCCACACGGGCGTGTTCTCGTCCGGGGCGACGAACAGCGCGATCACCACGGGCGTGAAGGCCACGAAGAACAGCTGCGACGGGAAGGCCAGCAGGATGTCGATGACCCGGCCGATGAACCAGTCCGTCTTGCCGCCGACGTAACCGGCGGTCACGCCGATCACGACTCCGATGATGACGACGAGAACGGTGATGCCGGTCGCGATCAGCAGCGAGTTGCGGATCGCGTACAGCAGGAAGGTGAAGACGTCGCGGCCGAGCTGCGGGTCGATGCCGAACCAGAACTCGCCGCTGATGCCGCCGTTGGGCCCCACCGGGAAGCCGTTGTCGCCGAGCAGGCCGGGCGTGTTGATGCCGTACGTCGTGTACGGGTCCTTGCCGTACAGCTTCGCGATCAGCGGTGCGCACAGCGCGACCACGAAGAAGAAGATCACGATGTACGCGGATACGACGCCCGTACGGTCGCGCTTGAACCGGCGCCAGGCCAGCTGCCCGGGGGAGCGGCTCTCGTTGGCCTTCGGAGCGTCAGAAGTGGTCGACTTCTCGACGCTCTCGTCGGTC
The DNA here is from genome assembly GCF_044548445.1 of Streptomyces sp. NPDC052016. Lineage (NCBI taxonomy): Bacteria > Bacillati > Actinomycetota > Actinomycetes > Kitasatosporales > Streptomycetaceae > Streptomyces > Streptomyces sp. NPDC052016. The sequence goes on along the minus strand of NZ_JBIUBX010000031.1, from coordinate 100,043 downwards.
ACCTCAAGCGGGGCAGCCGCTGATGGAGTTGGGGGGGTCATGGTGCTCCTGGCCCAAGGGAGGGTCTGATGACTCCGCAGGGCACTCCCCTACGGGCTACGCGGGACTTTTTCAACGCAATTCGTTCAAGGTCAATAAATTCTGGTCTGCCTTGGTTTTCTCTTTACCTTCTTTACCTTCTCTTGACCGTACTGTAGCTACGCGTGTAGCGCACCGTGATCGTTCCGTGTCCGTAATCGGGCCAACAGGGCAAAACAGACAACGAGTTCGATATCCGGATGCCTCAGTGTCGAAATGCGTACATCCCGTGGTCGCTTTCCAACGGTTCTGCATCGGATGCCGGTGATCTGTTGCGCCCTCCGACGAAGATCCATTGTGGGGTGCGCAGAAGATCCTTTTCGACCCCTCGGAGGGCGTCCGCGATCCGTGTGGGGTGGTTTTCGCCGTCCCTCCAACGGCCGCGCCCAGGGCGTGCTGTGTGTGCGTTTCACGCCATCAAGGCCGATATTGGCTGATAAGGGATCGGTGGAGGGCGCAGCGCTCAGGTAAAGGCGCGGTCAATGAGGAGGCAGCCATGCGTGGAGCCACGCACGCCAGGTGGGCCGCATGCGCGGTGGCGGTGACGCTCGCGGCGACGGCCTGCGGGGGCGAGGGCGGCGCCGGCGGTGACACCGGCGCGGTGCTCAGCTCCTCCTGGGGAGACCCGCAGAACCCGCTGGAACCCGCCAACACCAATGAGGTGCAGGGCGGCAAGGTCCTCGACATGATCTTCCGGAGCCTGAAGAGGTACGACCCGGAGACCGGCCAGGCCGAGGACATGCTCGCCGAGAAGATCGAGACGACCGACTCCCGGAACTTCACCATCACCGTCAAGGACGGCTGGACGTTCAGCAATGGCGAGAAAGTGACGGCGAAGTCGTTCGTCGACGCCTGGAACTACGGCGCGAGCCTGAGGAACAACCAGCGCAACGCGTACTTCTTCGAGTACATCGAGGGCTACACCAAGACCCACCCCAACGACGGCGGCAAGCAGAGCGCCGACACCCTCTCCGGCCTGAAGGTCGTCGACGAACGGACCTTCACCGTGCGGCTCAAGCAGAAGTTCTCAACCTTCCCCGACACCCTCGGCTACCCCGCCTTCGCCCCGCTGCCCCGGTCCTTCTTCACCGACCACGCCGGCTGGCTGAGGAAACCCGTCGGAAACGGCCCGTACACGATCGAGTCCTACGACAAGGGCTCCCAGATGGAGCTCAGGAAGTGGGAGGACTACCCCGGCCCGGACAAGGCGCAGAACGGCGGGGTGACCCTCAAGGTCTACACCGACAACAACACCGCCTACACCGACCTGATGGCCGGCAACCTCGACCTCGTCGACGACGTGCCCGCCGCCCAGCTGAAGAACGTCAAGAGCGACCTGGGCGACCGCTACCTCAACACCCCGGCCGGCATCATCCAGACCCTCGCCTTCCCCTACTACGACAGGGACTGGAACAAGCCCGGCTCCGACAAGGTCCGCACCGGCCTGTCCCGGGCGATCAACCGCGAGCAGATCACCGAGACGATCTTCCAGAACACCCGGACCCCCGCCGGCGACTGGACCTCCCCGGTGCTCGGCGAGGAGGGCGGCTTCAAGAAGGGCCTGTGCGGCGACGCCTGCGAGTACGACCCCGCCGCGGCCAGGAAGCTCATCGAGGAGGGCGGCGGCATCCCCGGCGGCCAGGTCAAGATCACATACAACGCGGACACCGGCTCCCACAAACAGTGGGTCGACGCGGTCTGCAACTCCATCAACAACGCCCTCGGCAACGACAAGGCCTGCGTCGCCAACCCGGTCGGCACCTTCGCCGACTTCCGCGGCCAGATCACCGACCGGAAGATGAGCGGCCCGTTCCGCGCCGGCTGGCAGATGGACTACCCGCTCGTCCAGAACTTCCTGCAGCCGCTCTACTACACCAACGCCTCCTCCAACGACGGCAAATGGTCGAACAAGGAGTTCGACCGGCTGGTCGACGAGGCCAACGCCGAGAGCGACACCGCCGCGGCCGTCAAGAAGTTCCAGCAGGCCGAGGAGGTCCTCCGGGACCACATGGCCGCCATCCCGCTCTGGTACCAGAACGGCAGCGCCGGCTACTCGGAGCGGCTGTCCGACGTGAAGCTCAACCCGTTCTCCGTCCCGGTCTACGACGAGATCAAGGTCAGCTGACCCGCCATGGGGCGGTATGTGATCCGGCGCCTGCTCCAGATGGTCCCGGTCTTCTTCGGCGCCACCCTGCTGATCTTCCTGATGGTGAACGTGATGGGCGACCCCGTCGCGGGGCTGTGCGGCGACCGGGAGTGCGACCCGGCCACGGCCGCCCGGCTGAGGACGGAGTTCGGCCTCGACAAGCCGGTCTGGCAGCAATACCTGACCTACATGGGGAACGTCTTCACCGGGGACTTCGGTACGGCGTTCAACGGCCGGCCGGTCACCGAGCTGATGGTGACGGCGTTCCCGGTCACCATCCGGCTGACGATCGTCGCGGTCCTCCTCGAGATCGTCATCGGCGTCACCCTGGGCGTGGTCACCGGCCTGCGCCGGGGCCGGCCCGTGGACACCGGCGTCCTGCTGGTGACCCTCGTCGTCATCTCCGTCCCCACCTTCGTCACCGGGCTGCTGCTCCAGCTGCTGCTCGGCGTCGAGTGGGGGTGGATCAAGCCGTCCGTGTCCCCGGAGGCGGGCTTCGACGAGCTGATCGTCCCGGGCCTGGTGCTGGCGTCCGTCTCCCTCGCCTACGTGACCCGCCTGACGCGCACCTCGCTCGTGGAGAACGGACGGTCGGACTACGTCCGTACCGCCGTCGCCAAGGGCCTGCCCCGGCGCCGGATCGTCACCCGGCACCTGCTGCGCAACTCCCTCATCCCCGTGGTCACCTTCATCGGCACCGACATCGGGGCCCTGATGGGCGGCGCGATCGTCACCGAGCGCATCTTCAACATCCACGGCGTCGGCTTCCAGCTCTACCAGGGCATCCTGCGCCAGAACACCCAGACCGTCGTCGGCTTCGTGACCGTCCTCGTCCTGGTCTTCCTCGTGGCCAACCTGCTGGTCGACCTCCTCTACGCCGTACTCGACCCGAGGATCCGCTATGCCTGAACAACTGCACGAGCCCGGGGGAGCCGTCGCCGCGACCGGCGTGGGCGGTGCGATGGACCTGGCGGCGAGCGAAGGGGCGTCCTCAGGGCGGCAGTCGCCGGCCGCCTCCGGCGGACGGGTCCCGGACCGGCCGTCGGGCACCGGGGCGCCGCCGCCGGACCCGTCGGCCGCCACCACGGGACGGCCGCGCTCGCTGTGGTCCGACGCCTGGCGGGACCTGCGCCGCAACCCGGTCTTCCTCGTCTCCGCCCTGGTCATCCTCTTCCTGGTGTTCGTCTCCCTGTGGCCCTCGGCGATCGCCCCCGGTTCCCCCCTCGCCTGCGACCTCGCGAGGGCCCAGGAGGGCCCCCGGCCGGGCGCCCCCTTCGGCTACGACGGCCAGGGCTGCAACGTGTACACCCGCACCGTCCACGGCGCCCGTACGTCCGTCACGGTCGGCGTCCTGGCCACCCTCGGTGTCGCCGTCCTCGGCAGCGTCCTCGGAGGGCTCGCCGGGTTCTTCGGCGGGGCGTGGGACGCGGTCCTGTCCCGGGTCACCGACATCTTCTTCGCGATCCCCGTCGTCCTCGGCGGTCTCGTCCTCCTCTCCGTGGTGACCAGCAATACGGTCTGGCCGGTCATCGGGTTCATGGTCCTGCTCGGCTGGCCCCAGATCTCCCGTATCGCCCGCGGCTCGGTCATCACCGTCCAGCAGAACGACTACGTCCAGGCCGCCCGCGCCCTCGGCGCCTCCCACGCCCGCATCCTGCTGCGGCACATCGCGCCCAACGCCGTCGCGCCGGTGATCGTCGTGGCGACCATCGCGCTCGGCACGTACATCGCGCTGGAGGCGACCCTGTCCTACCTCGGCGTCGGCCTGAAGCCGCCCACCGTCTCCTGGGGCATCGACATCTCCGCCGCCTCGCCCTACATCCGCAACGCCCCGCACGCGCTGCTGTGGCCCTCCGGCGCGCTGGCGATCACCGTCCTCGCGTTCATCATGCTCGGCGACGCGGTGCGCGACGCCCTCGACCCGAAGCTGAGGTGACGGCCGGATGCTGCTCGAAGTACGCGACCTGCACGTCGAGTTCCGCACCCGTGACGGCGTCGCCCGGGTCGTCAACGGGGTCACCTACGGCGTCGACGCCGGCGAGACCCTCGCCGTGCTCGGCGAGTCCGGCTCCGGCAAGTCCGTCACCGCCCAGGCGATCATGGGCATCCTCGACACGCCGCCCGGCCGGATCACCGGCGGGGAGATCCTCTTCCGGGGCCGGGACCTGCTGACGCTCAAGGAGGAGCAGCGCCGCCGGATCCGGGGGGCCGAGATGGCGATGATCTTCCAGGACGCGCTGTCCGCCCTCAACCCCGTCCTCACCGTGGGCGACCAGCTCGGTGAGATGTTCGTCGTGCACCGCGGCATGTCGAGAAGGGACGCGCGGGCGCGGGCCGTCGAGCTGATGGAACGGGTGCGCATCCCGGCCGCGAAGGAGCGGGTCGGGGACTACCCGCACCAGTTCTCCGGCGGCATGCGTCAGCGCATTATGATCGCCATGGCGATGGCCCTGGAACCGGCGCTCATCATCGCCGACGAACCGACCACCGCCCTCGACGTCACCGTCCAGGCCCAGGTCATGGACCTGCTCGCGGAGTTGCAGCGCGAGTACCACATGGGCCTGATCCTCATCACCCACGACCTGGGCGTGGTCGCCGACGTGGCCGACCGCATCGCCGTGATGTACGCGGGCCGGATCGTGGAGTCGGCCCCGGTCCACGACCTCTACAAGGCACCCGCCCACCCGTACACCCGGGGCCTGCTGGACTCCGTCCCGCGCCTTGACCAGAAGGGCCAGGCGCTCTACGCCATCAAGGGCCTGCCGCCCAACCTCATGCACATCCCGCCCGGGTGCGCCTTCCACCCGCGCTGCCCGCTGGCCCGGGACGTGTGCCGCACGGACGTGCCCCCGCTGTACGAGGTGGACGAGCGGGGCGGCGACCGCGGGAGCGCGTGCCACTTCTGGAGGGAGTGCCTGCATGGCGTCGACAGCTGAGCCGATCCTCGAGGTCAGCGGGCTCGTCAAGCACTACCCGCTGACCCGGGGCGTGCTGTTCAGGAAGCAGGTCGGCGCGGTGAGGGCCGTCGACGGCGTCGACCTCGCGCTCGGCCGGGGCGAGACCCTGGGCATCGTGGGGGAGTCGGGCTGCGGCAAGTCCACGGTCGCGAAGATGCTGGTCCACCTGGAGAGGCCGACGGCCGGCCGGATCCGCTACCGGGGCGAGGACATCACCAGGCTGTCCGGGAAGGCCCTCAAGGCGGTCCGCCGCAACATCCAGATGGTCTTCCAGGACCCGTACACCTCCCTCAACCCCAGGATGACGGTCGGCGACATCGTCGGGGAGCCGTACGAGATCCACCCCGAGGTGGCTCCCAAGGGCGACCGGCGCAGGAAGGTGCAGGACCTCCTGGACGTCGTCGGGCTCAACCCCGAGCACGTCAACCGGTATCCGCACCAGTTCTCCGGCGGGCAGCGCCAGCGCATCGGGATCGCCCGCGGGCTCGCCCTGCGCCCGGAGGTGATCGTCGCCGACGAACCGGTCTCCGCGCTGGACGTCTCGATCCAGGCCCAGGTGATCAACCTGCTCGACCGGCTCCAGAGCGAGTTCGAGCTGTCGTACCTCTTCATCGCGCACGACCTGTCGATCGTGCGGCACATCTCGGACCGGGTGGGGGTGATGTATCTCGGGCGGATCGTGGAGACCGGCAGCGACACCGAGATCTACGACCACCCCACGCACCCCTACACCCAGGCGCTGCTGTCCGCGGTCCCCGTGCCGGACCCGGAGGCGCGGGCACACCGCGAGCGGATCATCCTCTCGGGGGACGTCCCGTCCCCGACGAACATCCCCTCCGGATGCCGCTTCCGCACCCGCTGCTGGAAGGCGCGGGAACGCTGCGCGCTTCAGGTCCCGGCGCTGGCCGTCCCGGAGGCGTTCCGTGACGTACGCGGCCCCGCGGCCCACGACTCCGCGTGCCACTTCGCGGAGGAGAAGACGGTGGTCCCGCCCGAGGAGCCGACCCCGAAACCGCGGGGGGATCATCACAACGAGAGCGCATAGCAGCACATTTGTGCCGCAACCGCGTTAACACACAGGCAACTTGGCCGACGCTGTTCCGATATACGGACGCGTCAGGCTGAACAGCGTACGGCCGTGCGGGTGCCGTGAACGGGCCGGGATGCGCCATGTCTCCCGGCCCGTTGCCGTACCTAGACCAGGCCGAGTGACCGCTTCAGGAAGTCCACCTGGAGCAGCAGCAGGTTCTCCGCCACCTGTTCCTGCGGGGTGATGTGGGTGACCCCGGACAGCGGCAGCACCTCGTGCGGGCGGCCGGCGGCCAGCAGGGCGGAGGAGAGCCGCAGTGCGTGCGCGACGACCACGTTGTCGTCGGCCAGACCGTGCACGATCATCAGCGGACGGTGCGGCTCGGCGGGGGCGGAGAGCCCTTCGTCGGTGACGAGCGAGCTTTGTGCGTACGTCTCCGCAGCGGCCGTCGGGTCACCGAGGTACCGCTCCGTGTAGTGGGTGTCGTACAGCCTCCAGTCCGTCACCGGGGCGCCCGCGACGGCCGCGTGGAAGACGTCCGGGCGGCGCAGCACCGCCAGGGCCGCCAGATAGCCGCCGAAGGACCAGCCGCGGATCGCCACCCGGGACAGGTCGAGGGGGTGGGTCTTCGCCAGGTCCTCGAGCGCCTCGACCTGGTCGTCGAGGGCGACGGTGAGGTCCTGGTGGATCGCCTTCTCCCAGCCGGGGGAACGGCCGGGTGTGCCCCGGCCGTCCGCGACGACGACCGCGAAGCCCTGGTCGGCGAACCACTGCGAGGTCAGATGCGCGTTGTGCGCGGCGAGCACCCGTGGCCCGTGCGGCCCGCCGTAGGGGTCGAGCAGCACCGGCAGCGAGGTGTCACCGTGGTAGTCCGTAGGCATAAGCACGGCGCACGGGATGCGGCGTGCGCCCCCCTCGGTGAACGTCACGCGGGGGGACAGACCGGGATCTTCCGCGTACGACCGGACAGTCGCGATCGGCTTCCCCTCCCGCAGCACCCGCGCCTGGCTCCCCGGCTGGTCCGGGATCGCCGACACCAGCACGGTCACGCCCCCCGCCCGCACCGCCGAGTGCACCCCGGGCTCCCGCGAAAGGCGCTCGACGCCGAGCTCGTTGACGCGGTAGACATGCACCTCGCCGATCTCGGGCTGCTCCGCGCCCTCCCCGGCCGACGCCGAGACCAGCACGTCGTCGGCCGTCACGTCCAGCACCGCCCGTACGTGCAACTGAGCTCCGGTCAGCGGCCGTTCGCCCACCGCGAGGACCCGCGCACCGCCCTCGTCGGCGATCCGGACGAGCTGTCCGGAGGGGCTCCAGCACGGCACCCCAGGGAAAAGATCAAGCCAAATCCGATCTTCGTCGGCGTGCACCATCCGGGTCGCCCCCGAGTCGGTGTCCACCGCCAGGTAGAGCTGGCTGCGCTGGTCGCGCGCCTGGACGAGCAGCAGGGGCGCTCCCGCCGCTGACCAGTGCACTCGCGCGAGATACGGGTAGCGCGCCCGGTCCCAGACGACCTCCGTGCGCACCCCGTCGAGACCGATCACGAACAGCCGGACGTCCGCGTTGGCCGTCCCGGCCGCCGGATATCGCACGTGTTGTGGGTCACGTTTCGGATGGGCCGGATCCGAGATCCACCACTGCTCCACCGGCGTGTCGTCCACGCGCGCCACCAGCAGCCGGTCGGATTCCGGAGCCCACCAGAAACCCCGCGCACGCCCCATCTCCTCGGCCGCGATGAACTCGGCCAATCCATAGGAAACCGACCCCGACTCCGGTTCGGCGAGTGTCCGGTCGTCCTCTCCCTCGGCGCCCACGACCCGCAGGGCGCCCCGTGCGACGTACGCGACGAGCCGTCCGTCGGGCGAGGGGCGCGGGTCGATCACCGGTCCCTCTACGCGCAGTTCACGCGTCGTGCCGGCCCTCAGCTCCGCCGTGAAAAGCCGCCCTGACAAGGCGAAAGACGCCAACTCGACGGCCTCGTCGGTGGCGTAGCCGACGATCCCGGCCCCGCCCTCGCGGCTGCGTTCACGGCGCGCCCGTTCCTCGGGCGAGAGGTCTTCCGAAGCGCCGCCCAGGAGGGCGCGCGGGTCGGCGGCCACGCGCTCCTGGCCGTCCGCGGGATCGAGCACCCACAGTGCGCCGGCCCGGTCGGTGCCGGAGTGCGAGCGCAGGAACGCGACACGGGAGCCGTCGGGGGCCACCGTGAACGAACGCGGCGCGCCGAGCGTGAAACGCTGGGTACGGGCGTGCCTGCGGGGGAATGAGTCGGACTCGGTCGTCATGCCCCGACCATATTGGCCATGCGCCCCCTTGTGCGGCTGTGCGCCACTCGATGCGCACGTACTCATAGTTATGATCACTAGCGCTGTGTGGGTATGAACCTGCTGGCAGTCGTATGGATTTACAAGTTCCCTCGCTCTGTTTCCCCTACGTACCCGGGTTCTTGGAGGTGAGCCGCCGTGGCACTCTCGATTTCGGCGGTGGTGCTGCTGGCGATCATCGTCTTCTTGCTGATCAAGAAGTCAGGTTTGAAGGGCGGTCACGCGGTTGTCTGCATCCTGCTCGGCTTCTATCTCGCCTCCTCGACGGTCGCGCCCACGATCAGCGATCTGACGACGAGCGTGGCGAGCATGATCGGCAGCATCAAGTTCTGAGCGCACGCCCGATCGTGCGTCTGCCCCTGCGCGGGGAAAGCATTCCCTCCTCGTAGGGTTGGGCGCATGACGGAACAGCCCTCCCCCAGCCTCCAGCCGGGGGAACCCCGCTCTCGCGCCGCTCGGCGTCTGCTGCTGGTGCACGCGCACCCGGACGACGAGTCGATCAACAACGGCGCGACCATGGCCAGGTACGCGGCCGAGGGCGCCCACGTGGCCCTGGTCACCTGCACCCTCGGCGAACGCGGCGAGGTCATCCCGCCGGAGCTGTCGCACCTCACCGGCGCCGCCCTCGGCGAGTACCGGCTGCGCGAGCTCAGGGCCGCCATGGCCGAGCTGGGCGTCCACGACGTCCGGCTGCTCGGCGGCCCCGGCCGCTACGGCGACTCCGGGATGATGGGCCTGTCCGACAACGACGACCCCGCCTGCTTCTGGCAGGCCGACGTCGACACCGCCGCCGCCTCGCTCGCGGAGGCGATCCTCGAACTGCGCCCCCATGTCCTCGTCACCTACGACGACAACGGCGGCTACGGCCACCCCGACCACATCCAGGCGCACCGCGTCGCCATGCGCGCCGTGGAACTCGCCGCGGACGCCGGCTGGAGCGTCCCCAAGGTCTACTGGAACCGCGTGCCGCGCCCCGTCGCCGAGGCCGCCTTCGCCCGGCTCCGGGAGGAGCTGCCCGGCCTCCCCTTCACCGAGAGCGCCACGGTCGCCGACGTCCCCGGCGTCGTCGACGACGAGCGGATCACCGCCGAGATCGACGGCACCGCGTACGCCGCCGCCAAGGCCGCCGCGATGCGCGCGCACGCCACCCAGATCGAGGTCGCCCCCGACGGGCGGTCCTTCGTGCTCTCCAACCACCTGGCGCAACCGCTCTTCGCCACCGAGTACTACGAGCTGGTGCGCGGGGGGACCGTCCAGGGCGGCCTGCCCGCCGCCGCGGGGGAGCCGGCGGCCCGGAAGAGGGAGACCGACCTGTTCGCCGGCGTCGAGGGGGTGGCCTGATGTCCGACCGCGGTCCGATGCTCGCCCAGCCCCTCCGGCGGCCCTCCGCCGGACGGATCGCCGCCCTCCTCGGGCTCCTGCTGCTGGGCGCGGTCACCGGCCTCGCCGGGGCGCTCGTCCAGTCCGGCTGGTTCCCCGGCGGGCTGCTGCTCGCGCTCGCGGGCGCCGCCGGGCTCTTCCTCGGCGGAGCGCGCGCCCTCGGCAGCCGGAGCGGGGCCGTCGCGCCCGCCGCCGGCTGGATGATCACCGTCGTCCTGCTCACCGCTAGCCGCCCCGAGGGCGACTTCTTCTTCGGCGCGGGAGGCGGCTCCTACCTCTTCCTGCTCGGCGGCATGGCCCTGGCTGTGATCTGCGCCACCCTTGGCGGTGGGCGGCAACCGGTCGGCGACGACGTCCGACTTGGCAAGTGACGTACCACTTCGCCGTGGCGTGACCGTGCGAGTCGCGTGTGGGTTTCAGCAGCGGTCGTGGGATACGGGCCAGAAGTGGCCAGTATGGTGGTGCGCGCCGCCGAGCTGCCCGTGAGGTCGTGGCGGGCGGTGGAGCCAACCTGGAGAACCTGCCTTGAGTCGTGAAACTGACAGTCCGTCCTCCGGGCCCAGCGGGCGCGGCGGAGCCGCATACCCCTCGGGCACGCCGCCCTACGGCACCCCGATGGTGTCCGACGGCGGCGCGGACGCGGGCCGTTCGGCCGCGCAGCCGGAGGAACGCAAGACCGAGACCACGCTGACGACCCGGATCCGGATCAACATCCCCGGGTCGCGGCCCATTCCGCCGGTCGTCGTGCGCAAGCCCGTCACCGACGCGGAGAGCGCGGGCGACGGCGGCACCGACACCCAGGCCGGGGGCTCCGCCCCGTCGACGGGCGCCGCGGCCGCCTCCGGGCCTGCCGGCGGCGGAGGTTCCGCGTTCCCCGCGGGCACCGTCGAGACGCCCGCCGAGCAGACGCCGGCGGGCGAGGAGAAGGCGAGCGAATGGTTCGCGCCGCGCAAGTCCTCGACGGGCAAGGGCGGTCAGGGCGGCGGCTCCGGCAACGGGGCCGCAGCGCCGGGCGGTTCGGCCGCGGGCTCGGGTCCCGTCCCGGGAGCGGGCGCAGCCGGTGGCACCGGCGGCGCGCGTCCGGCCGGTGGCGGCGGACCGGGTGCGGGTGCGCCCGGTGGCGGCCGCCCGGGCGCCGGGCGGCCCGGCGGTGTCGTGGGTTCCGTGAGCGTGCCGGGCGCCCCCCGCTCCGGCGGCACCAACGGTGCCGGGCTGCCCGGCGCCACCGGTGGTCCCGTGGCTCCGGGGCACGGCGGCGGCACCGGCTCCTTCGACGTGACCGAGGCGCTCTCCGCGGGCCCGCTGGGCGGCGGCGCGCGTCCCGCGCAGGGTGGCGGCGCCGAGCCGCGCCGCGACGACCTCCCGTACTTCGCGGACAACGGCGGCGGCCCGAACGGCCACCCCGGCACCAACGGCCACGGCGGCGTTCCCGGCCTCGGCGGCCCGAGCGACTTCAACGGGCCGGACGGCCCCGGAGCCCGCGGCACCAGGGGCGGCCCGCAGGGCCCCGCCGGCCCGACCGGCGGCCCCGTCACCGGCGACGGCCCGATGGTGCCCCCGATGAACGGCGCGGCACCGGGCGCCCACGCCGGCGCCGTGGGCGCACCCCACGCACCCCGCACGCCCGGAGCGCCCGGTGGTCCCGGTCCCCAGGGCGGTCCCGGCACCGGCCGGCCCCCCGGCGGCGGTCTCAGCGACGACACCGCGATCCTCACCCCGCAGCAACCGGCCCCCGAACCCGGGCCGGGCGGTTACGGCCGGCACGACAACGTCTCCGGCCAGACCGTCACCAGCGGCATCCCGGTCGTGCCCCCGCCCGGCCAGGGCGCCGGTCCCGGCGGGCCGTTCGCGCCGGGCGCGCACGGCGCCGGGCCCGTGCACACCCCGCCCGCGCAGCCCGAGCCGACCGCGCCCGCGGCCGGCTCGAAGAAGAACAAGAAGAAGGGCCGCAGCAAGCTGGCCCTGCTCGGCGGTGTGGTCGTCGTCGGCGCGGCCGGTGCCTACGGCGCCGGGCTGCTGATGAACCACTCCGACGTGCCCAAGGGCACCACCGTGCTCGGCGTCGACATCGGCGGCGGCACCCGCGACGACGCCGTCAAGAAGCTCGACGACGCCTTCGACGGCCGCGTGAACCAGGCGCTGAAGCTGTCGGTGGACGGCACCACGGTCACCCTCAAGCCGGACCAGTCGGGCCTGCAGTTCGACATGCAGGCCACCGTCGACCAGGCCGCCAAGAGCGACTACAACCCGGTCTCGGTGATCGGCTCGCTGTTCGGCGAGCACCGCGAGGTCGAACCGGTCATGCCGGTCGACGAGGAGAAGCTCCGTGCGGCCCTGGAGACGGCGGCGGGCGGCTCCGGTTCGGCCACCGAGGGCACGATCAGGTTCGAGCGGGGCAAGGCCGTCGCCGTCTACGGCAAGGCGGGCAAGGGCATCGACGCGACGAAGGCCGAGACGGCCGTCGTGACCGCCTACCGCAGCCAGGTGGAGAGCGGCACCGCCACCCCGGTGAAGGTCCCCACGACCACCAAGCAGCCGACGGTCTCCGACGCCGAAGTCGACCGGATGATGAAGGAGTTCGCCGAACCGGCGATGTCCGGCACCGTCACGGTCCAGACCGACGCGGCGCACACGGTCCGCTTCAGCCCCGAGAACTCCCTGTGGAAGTTCCTCGAGGTCAAGGCCGTCGACGGCAAGCTCGTCGACAGCTACAACGAGTCCGCGCTGAAGGAGCTGTACGGCGGCACCTTCGACGGCGTCCAGATCACCCGTGCCACCGGCCAGAAGACGGACGTCACCGTCCAGGACGTGATCGGCGCCCTGCGTCTGGCGCTGAAGAGCAAGACCGACCGGGTCGCGGTCATCGACACCGACCCGAGCTGACAACGCAGTCCCGCGAAGGGCGCCCGGCACGACCGCCGGGTGCCCTTCGCGCGTGACGGCACCCGCCAGCGCACGCACGACATCCGCCTCACGGCACTCCGGACGGTCAGTTGAGCCTCGCCCGCGCGGCCTGCGCCTCCCCCCGCACCCGCTCCGCCAGAGGCGTGTCGACCACCTCCACCAGCCCCGCGTACTCCTCCAACTCGGCCGCTCCGCCGATGAAGTCCCCCCGCTGCACCATCAACTTCCCCCGCTCGTACCGCAACCGAGCCGGATGGTGGGGCACCAGCAACGCCAGCTCCACCGCCCACAGCGCCACGTCCGTCCGCTCCGGACGGGCCGCGGCCCACGCCCGGATGTTGTTCAGGATCCGCAGCACGACGTCCAACGTCTCCGCCGGCACCAGCATCGACGCATCCAGCGGAGCGCCCGTCGCCCCCGCCACCAGCACCTCCGCGTCGCGCCCCGTCAGCACCCGCCCGCCGTCGAAGGGATCGACGAGCACCTGCTGCTCCCGGGGGCCGAACCCCACCACGAAGTGCCCGGGCAGCGCCACCCCGTACACCGGCGCCCCCGCCCGCCGCGCCACCTCCATCCACACCACGGACAGCAGGATCGGCAACCCGCGCCGGCGCCGCAGCACCTCGTGCAGCAGCGAGGACTCCAGCCGCTCGTAGTCCGCGGCGGAGCCGGCGAACCCGTACCGCTCACCCAGCAGCTCCCGCAGTGCCACCGCCCACGCCCGGGGCCCACCCGGCCGGAACGGCACCTGCCCCGCCAGCCGGTCCAGCTCGGCCTGCGCGGCGTCCATCCCGGTCTCGTCCAGCGTCCGGTCCGCCTCCGCGGCCACCAGAAGACACAGTGCCGCGAGGTCGGGCCGCTCGGCCCGCGCCTCCTCGGCGAACCTCCGCCGCAGCTCGGCGGTCCCGAAACCGCTCACGGCCTTCCCGCCTCCGGTTGCCGGTAGTGGTGGTAGGCGTGATGCGCACCGAAGCCCAGCCCGCCGTACAGGGCCCGCGCTCCCGCGTTGTCCTCCTCCACCTGCAACCAGGCGGCCGAGGCGCCCTCCTCCAGGGCCCGCCGCGCCAGGGCGGCCATCACGACGGTCGCCAGCCCCCGCCTGCGCTGCCCGGGATCGACCTCGACGGCCGCGAAACCGGCCCACCGCCCGTCCACGACACACCGCCCGATGGCGGCCGGAGCCGTCCCCTCGTCACCCGGCACGGACGCGAACCACACCGACGGCCCACTCCGCAGCACCCTCAGGGCCACCTCGCTCACCCCCTTACGCTGGTACCGCCCCAGCCACGCCTCGTCGGCCTCGCGGGCGAGCACCACACCCTCAGCCTCCGCCCGGTCGGCGACCGGCGCCAGCGCCCCGATCCACAGTTCGGCGGTCACCTCCCGCACCCACCCGCGCCGCTCCAGCTCCGCGCACAGCAGCTCCTGCGTGCCCTCGGCGCCGGTCGCGGTCTGCACATAGGCGGGCAGCCCCCGCGCGCCGTACCAGCGCCGTACGACGTCCAGCGCCTCGTCGAGCGGCAGCCCGGGGCCGCCCAGCGGCAGGACGGAGTTGGCCCGGCGCGTGAACCCGGCGGCGGCCCGCAGCTCCCACTCGCCCAGCCGCTCGCTCTCCACGGGCCGCCACGCCCGGGCCGCGACCCGGGCGAGCTCCTCGTACGACGCGGCCGGGCCCCGGCGGCGCGCCGGGGCCGCCGGAACGACCTTCCCGGCGACCAGCGAGGCCTCGTCGATGCGGACGCTCTCCCCGTTCTTCCGTGTGATCACCAGCACACCGGCATCCCATGATGTGAGAACACCCACCGTGTCGGTGAATTTCCCCTCCGTTGCTCCAGGCTCGCCCAAACGCCGCACCGAGACGCGTTTGCCCACGTCAGCAGCGGTGACACGGACCTCGAGGCGTCCAGCAGCCGAGAATTCCACAGGTCGGTCCACCCCTCCTGTTCGGATCATGCCCAAGAACGGAGATACTAGGGGCGGGCATCGACGACGCCGCGCTCCCGCGCGCCAGGCGGCGGAGCCTGTGGGAGGCCCGCCAGCGCCCTATCGAGGAGGAACGACAGCGTGACCTACGTCATCGCGCAGCCTTGTGTCGACGTCAAGGACAAGGCGTGCATCGAGGAGTGCCCGGTCGACTGCATCTACGAGGGCTCCCGGTCCTTGTACATCCACCCGGACGAATGCGTCGACTGTGGTGCCTGTGAGCCGGTCTGCCCGGTCGAGGCGATCTTCTACGAGGACGACGTGCCGGAGGAGTGGAAGGACTACTACAAGGCGAACGTCGAGTTCTTCGACGAGCTCGGCTCCCCCGGTGGCGCCAGCAAGCTGGGCCTGATCGAGCGCGACCACCCGTTCGTCGCCGCGCTGCCGCCGCAGGCCGAGTAATCACGTAAGCGGCCCGCACACAACCGTGCCGCCTCGGTCCCGTACGGCCAGATCGCCCCTCGGCGGCCGTACGGGACCGAGGCGTTTGCCGTACGTACGAGAAAGTGAGCCAGATCCCGTGTCCGCAGTCTCCGACCGCCTTCCGACCTTCCCCTGGGACAAGCTGGAGCCGTACAAGAAGACGGCCGCGGCGCACCCGGACGGGATCGTCGACCTCTCCGTCGGCACCCCGGTCGACCCGGTCCCCGAACTGATCCAGAAAGCGCTGATCGACGCGGCGGACTCCCCGGGATACCCGACGGTCTGGGGCACCCCGGCCCTGCGCGACGCCATCACCGGCTGGCTGGAGCGCCGCCTCGGCGCCCGCGAGGTCACCCACCGCCACGTCCTGCCGATCGTCGGCTCCAAGGAACTGGTCGCCTGGCTCCCGACCCAGCTGGGCCTCGGTCCCGGCGACAAGGTGGCCTACCCGCGCCTCGCCTACCCCACCTACGAGGTCGGCGCCCGCCTGGCCCGCGCGGACCACGAGGTCTACGACGATCCGACCGAGCTCGACCCCACGGACCTGAAGCTCCTGTGGCTGAACTCCCCGTCCAACCCCACGGGCAGGGTGCTGTCCAAGGCGGAGCTGACGAGGATCGTGGCCTGGGCCCGGGAGCACGGCGTCCTCGTCTTCTCCGACGAGTGCTACCTGGAGCTGGGCTGGGAGGCCGACCCGGTCTCGGTCCTGCACCCGGACGTCAACGGCGGCTCGTACGAGGGCATCGTCTCGGTCCACTCCCTGTCGAAGCGCTCGAACCTGGCGGGCTACCGCGCCGCCTTCCTCGCGGGCGACCCGGCCGTGCTCGGCCCGCTCCTGGAGATCCGCAAGCACGGCGGCATGATGACGTCGGCGCCCACCCAGGCCGCGGTGGTGGCGGCCCTGGGCGACGACGAGCACGTCCGCGTCCAGCGCGAGCGCTACGCAGCCCGCCGCACCCTCCTGCGCGACGCCCTCCTCGGCCACGGCTTCCGCATCGAGCACAGCGAGGCCAGCCTCTACCTCTGGGCCACTCGGGACGAGTCCTGCTGGGCCACGGTCGCCCACCTGGCCGACCTCGGCATCCTCGTCGCCCCGGGCGACTTCTACGGCCCGGCGGGCGAGAACTTCGTGCGCGTGGCCCTGACGGCGACGGACGAACGGGTGAGGGCGGCGGTCGCACGACTGACCAGGCCGTAGGGCCTGCCCGGCGTCGGGCGACGCGAAGCGACGGGGCCCAGGAGGGAACCTGGACCCCGTCGCCGGTGCTCTTCGGAGGCCGGTCAGCCGACCGGGAGGTCCTTCGCGGGCAGCGTCTGCGCGGTCGGCAGACCGCCGTCGGTGAGGGAGTCCGTGGGCAGGCCGCCCTTCGTCGCCGTCGACGCCGTGTCGCCGAGGACCGCCCCGGTGGAGCCCGCCGCCCCGCCGACCGCCTTCTGGGCCGCCGGCGTCGCCTTCTTCACGGCCGTGCCGCCGCTCTCGCCCGCGGTCTCGGTGACGTTCTGCGTCGCGCCGTCGAGCGTCTCGCCGACGTTCGCCCCGTCCAGGGCGGTGAGCCCGCCCAGGTTCGGGGTGGCGGGCAGAGCGGCGGGGGCCGCACTGGCGGAGCCGGCCGCACCGACCCCGGCGGCCGCTCCCGCAGCGACGAGCAGTGCGGCACGGGCGATCCTGCGGGTCAGGGGGAGGGACATGATGCTCCTTCGACGGAGGAAACGGTGAACAATGCTGAAGTGTCCGAGCGGGAGCGGCCGTTGACCGACCGGCACCTCACCGGCCGTCGGCCGGCCGTCCGGGCTCGGACGCAGTGACTACCGCTCGAAGCGCGCGAAGGTTGCGGACGTCCGACGTAAAGAGTTGGTAATGCGTCGCATTATCGGCTGTGGATGAAAGCGGGCAAAAAGCGCCCGGTGTGAAAGTCCGCCGAACGCCCGCAGGCCTTTGTTCCCAAGGGGTCCGGCGGATGCGGGGGTGAGGGCGCGAAAACCTGACCGCACGGCGTCCTCCTCACCCGTGCATGACCCGCACGGGTGAGGAGTCGCACTACTGCGCGGTGACGATCCGTACGGCGCTCGTCCCGGGACCGGCCGCCGAACCGGGGGCCCCGGCGGCCTCCGTCCCGCCGTCGCGGGCGGCCCGCCACTCGCTGTCGGTGTTGCCGGCGACCCACTCCCGGCCGGCGTACGTGACGCGCTCGATGTGCAGGGCCGAGGCGTTGGCCACGGCCCAGTGGGCGAGCTGCCAGCCGCGCTCGGGCACGCCGCGGCCGGCGGCGGTGTCGTCGCCGACGGGCAGCGTCACGGTCCGCCCGCTGGTCTCCGCCGCGGGCACCCCCGCCTCCCCGGCGGACGCGGCCGTCTTCCGCGCGTCGGTCGCGGAATCGGCCTCCGTGCCGGTCTCCGCGCCCGCCGCCGGTGCTCCCTCGCCCCCGAAGTCCCGCAGCAGCGCCGCGCGCACCGCGTCCGGACCCGTGGCCGTCGCCGTCTCCGGGCGCCCCTCGCAGGTCAGCGTGGCCGCGGAGGTCCCCGTGAGCGCGGCGGCCAGCAGTGCGGCGTCCGGCTCGTGCTTGGCGTACGCGTCCGGGTAACCGCTGCGCTGCACGCGCTGCGCGGCGACGGTCAGCGGCAGTTCGGTGTAGTCGGGCACCTTGGCGAGGTGCTCGTAGAAGATGTTCGCCGCGTACGCGGGGTCGGTGACCTCCTGGGCGGTGCCCCAGCCCTGCGAGGGGCGCTGCTGGAACAGGCCCAGCGAGTCGCGGTCCCCGTGGTCGAGGTTGCGCAGCGCCGACTCCTGCAGCGCGGTCGCGAGCGCGATGGTCACGGCCCGCTGGGGCATGCCCCGGTTGGTGCCGACGGCCGTGATCGTGGCCGCGTTCACCGCCTGCTCCGGCGTGAACTCGTACGTCGTTCCGTCGCCCTGCGAGGAAACGACTCTGCACCCGGGATTCCCGGCGCCACCGGTGACGTACTGGACCACGACATAACCCGCGACGGCGGACAGGACCACACAGGCCGCCCCGAAACGAAGGAGGCGGCCGCGGCGCTTGGGGGTGGGTGACGGCTCTGGCACGCGTACAAGGTACTGGAGAGTACGGAAGCGGGGGAGACTCCCGTGAAACGGCGGGCCCGGCGCAACGCGCGGTCGGCGCGTTAGGGTCGACGGCATGGCCGAGACCTCGCTTGACCTCACGCTGGACGCCGCCGTCCTGACCGCGCAGCTCGTCGACTTCCCCTCGGAGAGCGGCACCGAGAAGCCGCTCGCGGACGCGATCGAGGCCGCCCTGCGCGCACTGCCGCACCTCACGGTGGACCGGTACGGCAACAACGTGATCGCCCGTACCGACCTGGGCCGCCCGGAGCGGGTCATCCTCGCCGGCCACATCGACACGGTCCCCATCGCCGGCAACGTCCCGTCCCGGCTGGACGCGGACGGAGTGCTCTGGGGCTGCGGCACCTGCGACATGAAGGCCGGCGTCGCCGTCCAGCTCCGCATCGCCGCCACCGTCCCGGCCCCGAACCGCGACCTCACCTTCGTCTTCTACGACAACGAGGAGGTCGCCGCCGACCTCAACGGCCTCAAGCACGTCGCCGAGGCGCACCCGGAGTGGCTGCTGGGCGACTTCGCGGTGCTGCTGGAGCCGTCCGACGGCCAGGTGGAGGGCGGCTGCCAGGGCACCCTGCGGGTCCTGCTGAAGACCAAGGGCGAGCGGGCGCACTCGGCGCGCGGCTGGATGGGCTCCAACGCGATCCACGCGGCGGCCCCGATCCTCGCCCGCCTGGCCTCGTACGAGCCGCGCAACCCGGTGATCGACGGTCTGCAGTACCGCGAGGGCCTGAACGCGGTGGGCATCAGCGGCGGCGTCGCGGGCAACGTCATCCCGGACGAGTGCGTCGTCACGGTCAACTTCCGCTACGCGCCCGACCGTACCCCCGAGGAGGCCGTCGCCCATGTCCGTGAGGTGTTCGCGGACTGCGGGGTGGAGGAGTTCGTCGTGGACGACCACAGCGGCGGGGCCATGCCCGGCCTCTCCCACCCGGCCGCAGCGGCCTTCATCGAGGCGGTGGGCGGCACCCCGCTGCCGAAGTACGGCTGGACGGACGTCTCCCGGTTCTCGGCCCTCGGCGTCCCCGCGGTCAACTACGGGCCCGGCAACCCCCACTTGGCGCACAAGCGGGACGAGCGCGTGGAGACGGCGAAGATCCTCGCGGGGGAGGAGCGCCTGCGGGCCTGGCTCACCGGCTGAGGCCGTACGACCTGACGGCGCTTCACGGCGGACACGCCGACGTCCCCCGGCCGTAACCCGCGTAGATCTACGCTGAGGTGGAACATCTGCAAGCGGAGGGAGCTCACATGGCTACCGGTAACCCCGAGGGCAAGAAGCAGCCACCGGAGGAACAGCGCCTGGGACCGGTCCTCCGGAGGCGCGATCAGGTACAGGCGAGCACCACGGACCAGCGGCTGCTGGACGAGCGTGCCCCCTCGGACTGGGTCCACACGGACCCGTGGCGGGTGCTCCGCATCCAGTCGGAGTTCATCGAGGGCTTCGGCACGCTCGCCGAGCTCCCCCCCGCCATCAGCGTGTTCGGTTCGGCCCGAACGCCGGTGGACTCCCCGGAGTACGAGGCGGGCGTACGGCTGGGCCGCGCGCTGGTCAAGGCCGGCTGGGCGGTCATCACGGGCGGCGGCCCGGGCGCCATGGAGGCGGCCAACAAGGGCGCGTGCGAGGCGGGCGGCATCTCGGTGGGGCTCGGTATCGAACTTCCCTTCGAGCAGGGCCTCAACCCGTACGTCGACATCGGGCTGAACTTCCGTTACTTCTTCGTCCGGAAGATGATGTTCGTGAAGTACGCGCAGGGCTTCGTGGTCCTGCCCGGCGGCCTGGGCACCCTGGACGAACTCTTCGAGGCCCTCACCCTCGTCCAGACCCAGAAGGTCACCCGCTTCCCCATCGTCCTCTTCGGCACGGAGTACTGGGGCGGCCTGGTCGACTGGCTGAAGAACACCCTGGTCGCCCAGGGCAAGGCGGCCGAGAAGGACCTCCTCCTCTTCCACGTCACGGACGACGTGGAGGAAGCGGTGGCGCTGGTGTCCAAGGAGGCGGGCCGGTAGGCCCCCACTTGAGCGTTCCCGGCCCGGGAGGCAGGGCCGAGCGTCGAGGCCCGCTTCCCGGCCCACGGGGGCCATGCGACCCCACGGGGCCTGCACATGAGCGCCCTGACCGGGGGGCCTGTACGAGCCCCCATCGGGCCTGTACGAACCCCCATCGGGCCTGTACGAGCCTCTGCCGGGGCTTGAGCGAGTCTCCTCCGGGCCTGGACGAGCCTCTGCCGGGGCCTGTACGAGCCTCTGCCGGGGTTGCCTGGACGAGCCTGCCGGGGCCTGTACGAGCCTCTATCGGGGCCTGTACGAGCCTCTACCGGAGGCTTATACAAGCCCCCTCCGGGCCACCGCCGGCTCCCGGTGGCCCGCGATCGACGCCACCATGTCCACGACCTGCCGGGTCTCCGCGACCTCGTGCACCCGGTACACCTGGGCGCCGAGCCACGCCGACACCGCCGTCGTCGCCAGCGTCCCGAGCACGCGCTCCTTCACCGGCCGGTCCAGCGTCTCCCCGACGAAGTCCTTGTTGGAGAGGGAGACCAGCACCGGCCACCCCGTCTCCACCATCTCCCCGAGCCGCCGCGTCGCCTCCAGGCTGTGCCGGGTGTTCTTGTTGAAGTCGTGCCCGGGGTCGATCAGGATCGACTCCCTCGGCACGCCCAGCGCCGCCGCCCGCTCGGCCAGCCCCACGGTCACCCGCAGGATGTCGGCCATGACGTCGTCGTACGTCACCCGGTGCGGACGGGTCCGGGGCTCCGCGCCGCCGGCATGGGTGCACACCAGCCCCACCCCGTACCGCGCCGCGACCTCGGCCAGCCGGGGGTCCACGCCGCCCCACGCGTCGTTCAGCAGGTCCGCGCCCGCCTCGCAGACGGCCTCGCCGACCTCGGCCCGCCAGGTGTCCACGCTGATGACGACGTCCGGGAAGCGCCGCCGCACCTCGGCCACGAAGCCGACCGTCCGCCGCGCCTCCTCCTCGGCGGTCACCTCCTCGCCGGGCCCGGCCTTCACCCCGCCGATGTCGATGATCGCGGCGCCCTCCGCGACCGCCTGCTCCACCCGCGCCAGCGCCGGCTCGTCCCGGAAGGTCGCCCCCTGGTCGTAGAAGGAGTCCGGGGTCCGGTTCACGATCGCCATGATCACCGGCTCGTGCGTGCCGAACTCACGCCTGCCCAGCCTGAGCATCCCCTGTGACCTCTCCTAGTACGTCCTGGACATCCGCCGCCTGCGACCCTAACCGTCGCACCCGCATGGCACGATCGGACCCTGACACTTTCGACACCGAGCACAGCGAGCGTGGGGACCCACCGATGGTTATGTTCTTCTTCCTGGTCGTCGCGCTCGCCGTCGTGGTCGCCGCGGTGACACTCGCCGTGGTGGGCGGCGGCGAGGGCACCGGGCCGCTGCCGGAGGCCGTCCCCGAGCGGCTGCACGACCCGCTGCCCCCGGACCGCCCCCTCGACCGGTCCGACGTCGACCGCCTCCGCTTCCCGCTGGCCGCCCGCGGCTACCGCATGGCGGACGTCGACGACGCCCTCAACCGTCTCGGCGCGGAACTCGCGGAACGCGACGCCCGTATCGCCGAACTGGAGTCCGCCCTGGCCGGCGCCCGGCGGCCCGAGCCGCACGTCTCCATGGAGAAGCCCGCACAGGAGGAGCAGCGGTGAGCGACGGCACCGCCCTCGCCGGCCCGGACGGCGCCCTGCGCTGTCCCTGGGCCCTGTCCACCCCGGACTACGTGCCCTACCACGACGAGGAGTGGGGCCGCCCGGTCCACGGCGACGACGCGCTCTTCGAACGCCTCAGCCTGGAGGCCTTCCAGTCCGGCCTGTCCTGGATCACCATCCTGCGACGCCGCCCCGGCTTCCGCGCCGCCTTCGCCGACTTCACGATCACGTCGGTGGCGGCCTTCACCGACGAGGACCGCGAGCGCCTCCTCGCCGACCCCGGCATCATCCGCAACCGCGCCAAGATCGACGCCACCCTGGCCAACGCGCGCGTGCTGGCCGGCTGGGCCCCGGGCGACCTGGACGACCTGATCTGGTCCCACGCCCCCGACCCGGACACCCGTACGGTCCCGAAGACCCTCGCCGACGTCCCGGCGGTCACACCGGAGTCGACGGCCCTGTCCAAGGCGCTGAAGAAGCGGGGGCTGCGCTTCGTCGGGCCGACGACGGCGTACGCGCTGATGCAGGCGTGCGGGCTGGTGGACGACCACCTGGAGGGCTGCGTGGCGAGGAGCGCCGTCTAGGGCCTGCCGTTCGGAGCAGGGCGCGGGGAAGCGACGGGCGCCGTCCGGTGCCTCCTCTGCGGCGCGATGCCCATGACAGGCCCGGGGAGCGCGGCGCCGTCGCGGCCTACGGGTCCGCCCGTGGACGCGACCCCGGGCCGGGTGCCCGTCACGACGGACCCGCGGTCCCCGACGGCGCTCGGGGCCCGGGCTCAGCGGCCCAGGTACTTCGGCGTCTCCTTGTTCACGAACGCCTGCACCGCGATCGCGTGGTCCTCCGACTGCCCCGCCCGCGTCTGCAGCTCGTCCTCCTTGTCCAGGGTCTCGGCCAGCGAGTGGGAGTACCCGTACGCCATCGCCTCCTTGATCGCCGCGTACGCCATGGTCGGCCCCTCGGCCAGCATCCGCGCCACCTGCTGGGCGGCGGTGCGCAGCGAGTCCGCCGGGACCACCCGGTTGGCGATGCCCAGCTCGTACGCCTCCTGCGCCTTGATGCTGCGCGGGAAGAGCAGCAGGTCGGCGGCGCGGCCGGGGCCGATCACACGGGGCAGCGTCCACGAGACGCCCGAGTCCGCGGTCAGCGCGACGCCCGCGAACGAGGTGTTGAAGGACGCGGTGTCCGCGACGATCCGGTAGTCGGCGGCGAGCGCGAAACCGAGGCCGGCGCCCGCGGCGACCCCGTTCACCGCGGCGACCACCGGCTTCGGCGCCTCCGTCAGCGCCCGCACGATCGGGTTGTAGTGCTCCCGGACCGTGGTCATGGTCTGGCCCGAGCCGGTCTCCCGGTCCGCCGCCAGCAGCCCGATGTGCTCCTTGAGGTCCTGACCGACGCAGAAGGCACGGTCACCGGCGGCGGTCAGCAGCACCGCCCGGACGGCCCCGTCCTCCGCCGCCGAGCGCACCGCATCCCGCAGGGCGACCTTGGTCGCGATGTTCAGCGCGTTCATCGCCTCCGGGCGGTTCAGGGTGATCGTCGCGAGCCCGTCGCTCACCTCGTAGAGCACGGTGTCGGCCATGGGGTGTCCCCTCCGGTGTCACGGCTGGGGCGTACCGACCGGTACGCCTCTCTCCGAAGGACAGCATGAAGGACGGGAGTCGCGCAGCACGTGTGACCTGCGTCAAAGAATTCTGGACGATTTCCGGGCGGGGGAACTCCGTGCGGGCGCGCAGTATCGCAGCCACATCGCCGAATTGAGTGGTTTTGCTCGCGCGCGTTGCCCAAGCGATGCCGACTGATGTTGGTCATCGGGTCCTGAGATGCGGGATAATGGCTTGGAAGCAATGTGTTCGATGCCGGTGTCGCGTGTCCCGCGCTGGATCGCGCGTGCCCTTCACGGGCCGTCGGCTTTGACGATGAGCTGGTTTCAGGAAGGGGAACGAGCATGGCGGCCATGAAGCCGCGGACGGGCGACGGCCCGCTCGAGGTGACCAAGGAGGGGCGGGGCATCGTCATGCGCGTTCCGCTCGAAGGCGGCGGTCGGCTCGTCGTCGAGCTGACCCCTGACGAGGCCGACGCGCTCGGCGACGCCCTCAAGAAGGTCGTCGGCTGACGCCCAAGCGACCATACCCTTTCAGACGCCCCGGCATCCTCATGGGTGCCGGGGCCTCTGTTTCCCGGCTCTCGCCCGGACGGCCGCACACCCGCTCACGCCGCGCGGCGTGACGGTCACGCCCGATGCCGATGCCGTGCCGTGCCGTGCCGTGCTGACGATGCGATGGCCGTGCCGGACCGGTGCTGCCGCTCCCGATCCGGATGTCCCGCCGTCAGCGCTTGACCGCGCACAGGAGCCCGTCCCCCACGGGCAGCAGCGAAGGCACCAGCTCCTGGCTCTCGCGTACGGCGCGCAGCAGCTCGCGAATCTTTATGACCTCCGTGGGCTGCGGGCCGGAGTCGATGGTGCGGCCGTTGGCGAAGCAGCCCTCGAACACCACCAGGCCACCGGGGCGCAGCAGACGCAACGATTCAGCGAGATAGTCCATGACCTCGAGCCGGTCACCGTCGCAGAAGACGAGGTCGTAGCCGGAGTCCGCGAGGCGGGGCAGGACGTCGAGCGCGCGGCCCGGGATGAAACGGGCCCGGTTGCTGGCGAAGCCGCAGGCGCGAAAGGCCTGCCGGGCGAACTGCTGGTGCTCCGGCTCGGGATCGACGGTGGTCAGGACGCCGTCGGGGCGCATGCCGTGCAGCAGGTGGATCCCGGAGACGCCGGTGCCGGTACCGATCTCCGCGACCGCCTTCGCGTCCACGGCGGCGGCGAGCAACCGCAGGGCCGCGCCCGTGCTGGGCGACACCGAGCGCAGCCCTGCCTCACGGGCCCGGTCACGGGCCCAGCGCAGCGCTTCGTCCTCGGCGACATAGGCGTCGGCGAACGCCCAGCTCGTCTGCCGGTTGCCGGTAATGACCCTCTCCTGTCCCCGTGGTTGCCTGGGCGTGACTGTATCCGTTGCCGCCGGGAACCCGCAGATGGGACCGGGCGTTTGAAGGGGTGGGAAGGACGACGGGGGGACACAGTTGGATCACGATGAGGGACGGGACGCAGAGCAAGTGCTGACGCAGCCGCATGAGCCGTATCAGCACAGATCAATTTCTCGTAAAACCGCTTATCCGGAGCTAACGGGCGAGGTGGCTATGGTAGGGGCTCCACTGGACACCACCAGAGCCGACAGGGGAGGTGCGGCTGCGCCTGTGGATCGGGGAGGAGTGCTGCGGCGCTTTCTCGGGTCGGCAGGCAGGCCGAAATCCGTGAACGACACCGCTGACCACAGCCACGCCGCCGGCCCCGCCGTCGGCCACGCCCAGACCGCGACCTTCTCCACCGACGCGGACGGGCAGGCGTGGACTCCGCCCACGTGGGAGGAGATCGTCAGCATGCACAGCGGCCGGGTCTACCGGCTCGCCTACCGCCTCACGGGCAACCAGCACGACGCCGAGGACCTCACCCAGGAGGTCTTCGTCCGTGTCTTCCGCTCGCTGTCGACCTACACGCCGGGCACCTTCGAGGGCTGGCTGCACCGCATCACCACCAACCTCTTCCTGGACATGGTCCGGCGCAAGCAGCGCATCCGCTTCGACGCGCTGGGCGAGGACGCCGCCGAGCGGCTGGCCAGCAAGGAGCCCACCCCCCAGCAGGTCTTCAACGACGCCCACTTCGACGCGGACGTCCAGCAGGCCCTCGACACCCTCGCGCCGGAGTTCCGCGCCGCGGTCGTCCTGTGCGACATCGAAGGACTGTCGTACGAGGAGATCGCCGCGACCCTCGGCGTCAAGCTCGGCACGGTCCGTTCGCGGATCCACCGCGGCCGTTCGCAGCTGCGCAAGGCCCTCGCGCACCGCTCGCCCGAGGCACGCGCGGAGCGGCGCTCCTTCGTGGCCCGCGTGCCCGCTCTGGGAGGAGGGGGCGCGACCGCGTGAGTGGCTCCCGACACGAACCCACCGAGCGGCTCCTGGCAGAGCAGCACCTCGGCGACCGGCTCTCGGCCCTGGTGGACGGCGAGCTCGGTCATGACACGCGCGAGCGGGTCCTGGCGCATGTGGCGACCTGCCCCAAGTGCAAGGCGGAGGTCGACGCACAGCGCCGGCTGAAGAACGTCTTCGCGGAAGTCGCCCCACCCACCCCCTCCGAGAGTTTCCTGGCCCGCCTCCAGGGGCTCCCCGGGGGAGGTGACACGGACGGCGGCGGAATGCCGCTCGGGGCAGGATTCGGCGACCGCTTCGACGCCCGCCCCGGAGCGTCCGGGGTCTTCGGAGTGAAGCGGGACGAGCCGTTCGAGTTCGGCTACGTCCCCGCGCGTCAGCACGGCTCCGTGCTGACGCCGTCCTCGGACCGCGGTTTCCGCGTCCACCCCGTCGGCCGCGGTGACGCCGAGCGCTCCCGCGGTCTGCGGTTCGCCTTCGTCGCCGCCGGCGCGGTGTCCCTGGCCGCGATCGCGCTGGGCGGAGTGAACACCGGCGTCCCGCTGACCGACACGGAGGCCCGCGGCGGCTCCGGGAGCAATGTGACACCCGCCCGCACCCCGGGCACGGGCCCCGCGACCACTCCCGACAACCAGCGTCGGCGGGGCACCGGGCCGCTGCTCGCCCAGGGCGGCCAGCTGCTCGGCGAGACACCGGTCGCCCCGACCGAGGTCACCGCGCCGCTGCTGCCCGGAGTGGCCGCCCCGGCTCCCGGGCAGGCCGGCCAGGCCCTGCACGGGCTCACCACGCCCGTCGTGGCCGGCGCCGCCGCCATGTCCCCGCTGATACGTCCGCTCGGCGCCACCCCGCCGATCGCCCTGACCTCCTGGGCCACCGCCCCGGAGATCACGGCTCCCGGCCTGCTCGCCGCGCCCGTCCCCGACACCACCTCCGCCCCCACCACCTCCCCCTCTCCGCAGAGCGCCCGCTGACCCGGCCCCGGCGCCCGTACGCTGCGAACCTGGTTGAATCCTGGGAGGACCGCGCCCGTGCCCGCAGGCCGGGCGCGGTGGCGGAGTCCGACGAGCTGCGGGTGCGGGGAGAGCATGAACGAGGGGAAGTCCCCGAAGGGGAAGTGGTGGAGCCGGCCTCGACCGCAGAGCCCTGCCGAGCAGGAGAGCGGCCGGGAGAGCCGGCCGGCCGACACCGACGGTGACTTCGAGCTGGCGCGCCCCGCGGGGGCGGCGGCGGTGGAGACGAGCACCGCGCAACCGGCCGACCCGTCCGGCACCGCCACCCCCACCGACGCCGGCCGCGGCGACTACGAACTGAGCCGCCCGGTGACTCCGGCGTTTGCGGAGCCCCCCACGACGACACAGCCGGACCCGCAGCCCGGTCCTGCGGCGACGGAACTCCGGCCGGAGCCGGCGCCCGCGCCGGCGGTCGAGCCACGCTCGGAGTCGGTGCTCGCGCCCGGGCCGGTGGGCTCGGAGCCAGCGCCCAAGCCGGCGGTGGAGTCGGGGCCGGAGTCGGCGCCCGCGCCCATGCCGGTGGTGGACGCGGAGTCGGCGCCCGGTCCAGCGGTGAAGCCACAGCACGGGTCGGCGCCCGGTCCAGTGGTGAAGCCACAGCACGGGTCGGCGCCCGGTCCAGTGGTGAAGCCACAGCACGAGTCGGCGCCCGGTCCAGTGGTGAAGCCACAACCGGAGCCGGCGCCTGAGTCAGCGACCGAGCCGGAGACGGGCGCAGCGCCCGGCGCCGGGGGATCCCACCAGCTCGCTCCGGCGCCGTCGGCCCTGGGCGACCCGCCCAAGCCGCTGCACGACCCCGACCCCTACAGCACCCCGCCGTACGGCGAGCCGGGACCCTGGGCGCCCGCACCGCCGGTACAGCACCCTGCGGCGGCGACGCACGCCCAGGGCATGGCTCCGCCCACGCCCGCCTTCTCCGCCCCTGTCTCCGACGCAACCGCCTCCGCCCCTGCTCCGGGCGGGATGGCCCCTGCACCGGTTCCGGGCGCGACCCCGCCCGCCTCTGCCCTGGGCGGGATGCCCACCGCCCCTGATGCGGGCGGAACCGCCCCTGTCTCTGGCGGGATGACTCCCGCGCCGCCTCCAGGCGCCCCCGCCCCCGCCGGGATGGCCCCCGCGCCGCCTCCAGGCGCCCCCGCCCCCGCCGGGATGGCCCCCGCGCCGGTCCCAGGCGCAACCTCGCACGCCCCTGCCCCGGGCCTTGGCGGGACGGCCTTTACTCCTGCCCCGCACCCGACAGCCCCTGCTCCTGGTGGGATGGCCCCCACCTCTGCCCCCGGCGCGACCGCCCCCGCCTCTACCTCCGGCGCAACCACCCCCGGCGCACCCCTCCCGCCCCCGCCCCCGACGCCTGCCTCGCCCTCCGAGGAAGCTCCCGCGGCGGTCTCGGCCGCGGCTTCGGCGTCCGCTGCCGAGCCCTGGCAGCGCTACGACCCCTGGTCCGCCGCCCCTCTCGCCTCCACCGCTCTCGCCGCCCCCTCCGCCTCCGGAGGTGCTCTCCAGCAGACCGGTGCGGCCGTCCTCACGGCGGGGCAACGGCGTGGGCGGGCGCGGAAGAGGCTCGTCGGCGGAGCGCTGGCCCTCGCTCTGGTGTCCGGCGTGTTCGGCGGCGTCGTGGGCGTCCATCTCGAGCGCAACGGCGGGTTCGACGGGGTGAAGCTGCCACAGGCCGCCGCGGAGCCCACCGGGCGCGCCGCGGACAGCGTGGCCGGGATCGCCGCCCGTGCCCTGCCCAGCGTCGTCACCCTGCACGTCAGCGGCAGCGAGGAGGCCGGCACCGGAACCGGCTTCGTGCTCGACTCGCTCGGCCACATCCTCACCAACAACCACGTCGTCGAGCCGGCCGGCTCCGACGGCGACATAACCGTCGTCTTCAACGGCGGCCAGACCGCCCAAGCCGAGATCGTCGGCGGCGACAGCGGCTACGACCTCGCCGTGGTGAAGGTGACCGGGGTGAAGGGCCTGAAGCCCCTCTATCTCGGCAACTCCGACAACGTCCAGGTCGGCGACCCGGTGGTCGCCATCGGCGCCCCCTTCGACCTGGAGGGCACCGTCACCTCCGGCATCATCAGCGCCAAGGAGCGGCCCATCACGGCGGGCGGCGAGAGCGGCGACGGCAGCGACGTGTCCTACGTCGACGCCTTGCAGACCGACGCGCCCATCAACCCCGGCAATTCCGGCGGCCCCCTCCTCGACACCCGGGGGCGGGTCATCGGCATCAACTCCGCCATCCGTTCCGCCGCCGACGGCACCGGCTCCGACAGCGGGCAGGCCGGTTCGATCGGCCTGGGCTTCGCCATCCCCATCAACCAGGGCAAGCGCGTCGCCGAGGAACTGATCAACACCGGCAAGGCGACCCACCCGGTCATCGGCATCACCCTCGACATGGACTACGCCGGCGACGGCGCCCGCGTCGGCACGGAGGGCGGCGACGGCGGCTCCCCGGTCACCCCGGGCGGCCCCGGCGACCGGGCCGGCATCCGGGCCGGCGACGTCATCACCGAGGTCGACGGCCAGCGCATCCACTCCGGCGAGGAACTGATCGTCAAGACCCGGGCCCACCGCCCCGGCGACCGCCTGGAACTGACGATCGAGCGCGACGGGAAGGAGCGCACCCTCTCCCTCGTCCTCGGGTCCTCCGATTGACAGAAACTTCACAGACCGGACGCCGAAACAGGACCCCACTAGGCAAACAACGCGGAAAACAGGTCGCCCGTACGCACACGGACACCTCGGGACGGTACCGGTCGGACAGGTGCGACAGGTACCGTGGACCCGGCCCGGACCACGGAAGACCCGAACTGACCACCGAGGGCCGAGGACCGCGGACATCGCAAGGAGCTTCAGGTGTTCAATGACATAGGTGCGCTCGAGCTGGTGACGATCGTCGTCCTGGCCGTGCTCGTCTTCGGTCCGGACAAGCTCCCGAAAGTCATCCAGGACGTGATGCGCACGGTCCGGAAGATCCGTGAGTTCTCGGAGAGCGCCAAGCAGGACATCCGGCAGGAACTCGGCCCGGAGTTCAAGGACTTCGAGTTCGAGGACCTCAACCCCAAGACGTTCATCCGCAAGCAGTTGGAGAACGACGAGCTGGGGCTGAAGGAGATCCGCAACGGCTTCGACCTGAAGAAGGAGATGGCCGAGGTCACGGACGCGGTCCACGGCCGCGACGCGGAGTCGTCCTCGTCGGCTTCTTCCTCCTCGCCGTCCTCCTCCGGTGGTCGCATCGACATGGTGAAGAAGCCCGAGGAGCCGGGCAAGGACGACCGTCCGCCCTTCGACGCGGACGCCACCTGAGCCGCACGCGCCCTCCGGTGTGAGGGGGCGCACGCCTCACGCGCCGGGCGGCTTCCCCCCTGCCGGCGGCGGGGTGGCTATGCTGCCTGGTTGTTGTGCGGACCGGACGAGTACGCCCGAAGGGGGGCGGGCCGGGACGGTCCGGCTAGAGCGAGGAGGCGTCCGGGCAGATGGAGACGACGAGTCGGGCAGTCGCACAGGCGTCGGCCGCGGAGGGCGGACAACCTGTCCCCTCCGCCCGGCGTACGGTCGACGGCTACCTGGAGGCGCCCTTCCCGTGGTACGGCCTCGACGAGGCCTTCACGGGACCGCGCTGGCTGATGCAGGTCGGTACGGCGGCCGACGGCGCCGTCGAGCACGGTTCGATCGGGCACGGTGACGAACCCTCCGTACGGCACGAGACGGCGGGCGAGGACCGCGGCAAGTTCGCGGTCGTCGTGACCGTCGCCGCGAGCCCGTCGCGCCGCAGCGCCGACGGCACGGGGCTTCTGGAGGCCACGTCCGTGTCCTCCGCGGCCTGGCTCGCGGGCGTCGGGCTGCTGTCCTTCACCTGGCCCGGCCAGATGGACCACAGCCTGCGCGACGACTGGCTGGAGCAGCAGACCGAGACGGCGTGGGTGCTGGCCGACGACCTCGCCGGCCCGGACTGGTCCATGCTGTCCCTCCCGGTCGACGGCGTGCCGACCCCGTTCCACTACCGCGAGTCCGAGTTCGGCTGGGTGCTGGCCGGTTCGACGAACGAAGGGGTGCACGTGGGGGCGTACGGCAGAGGGATGAGCGCGTACGGGCTCGGCTTCGCCGTGGTCAAGGACATCTCCGCGTACGCATGAGAGTCCGCTGACGCAGGAGAAAGGGGCGCCGGTGTTCTCCGGCGCCCCTTCGCCGTAGGGCTGGCCCGTACCGCGGGTGCGGGCAGGGTGGCGCTTGCCGCGCCCACGCGGCGGAGCCGCACCTGGATACGGCCCCGCGCCCCCGGGGGAGTTGCCCCTGGGGGCGTACGGAAGCGTCGAGGAGCTCAGAACTTGTTCTTCGGAGTGATCCCCAAGGACAGCCCGGACAGACCGCGCTGACGGCCCCCCAGCTTCCCGGCGATCGCGCGCAGGGCCGCGCCCGCGGGAGAGTCCGGGTCGGTCAGGACGACCGGCTTGCCCTCGTCGCCGCCCTCGCGGAGGCGGACGTCGATGGGGATGCTGCCCAGGACGGGAACCGACGTACCGGTCGTGCGCGTGAGGCCGTCGGCGACGACCTGGCCGCCGCCCGTGCCGAACACGTCGACCATCTCGCCGCAGTGCGGACAGGGCAGGCCGGACATGTTCTCGACCACGCCGACGACCTTCTGGTGGGTCTGGACGGCGATGGAGCCGGCCCGCTCGGCCACCTCGGCGGCAGCCTGCTGGGGCGTCGTCACGACCAGGATCTCGGCGTTCGGAACCAGTTGGGCCACCGAGATGGCGATGTCGCCGGTGCCGGGCGGCAGGTCCAGGAGGAGGACGTCCAGGTCGCCCCAGTACACGTCCGCCAGGAACTGCTGGAGCGCGCGGTGGAGCATCGGGCCGCGCCAGACCACCGGGGCGTTGCCCGGGGTGAACATGCCGATGGAGATGACCTTCACGCCGTTCGCCGACGGCGGCATGATCATGTTCTCGACCTGGGTCGGACGGCCGTCGGCGCCCAGCATGCGCGGCACGCTGTGGCCGTAGATGTCGGCGTCGACGACGCCGACCTTCAGGCCGTCGGCCGCCATCGCCGCCGCCAGGTTCACGGTCACCGAGGACTTGCCGACGCCGCCCTTGCCGGAGGCGACCGCGTACACACGGGTCAGCGAGCCGGGCTTGGCGAAGGGGACCTCGCGCTCGGTCTGGCCGCCGCGCAGGGCGGTCGCCAGCTCCTTGCGCTGCTCGTCGCTCATCACGTCGAGGGCGACATCGACACCCGTGACGCCGTGGACCCGGGAGACCGCGTCGGTGACGCGCTGCGTGATCGTGTCGCGCATCGGGCAGCCGGAGACCGTCAGGTACACGGTGACCGCGACCGCTCCGTCCGCACCGATCTCCACCGACTTGACCATCCCCAGTTCGGTGATGGGGCGGTTGATCTCGGGGTCGTTCACCGTCGCCAGCGCTTCGCGCACCGCGTCTTCCGTAACCATAAGGACGATGGTACGGCGCGCCGAGGGAACCCCGGGATGCCCTTCAGCGGTCGTCTACGTCACGTCGACGCGACCGTTCTGCCGCGACTGCCGGGAATACGCCGTGCCCGTCGTGCCGCCCTTCCAGCTCCTTGGCCATGTCCTGCAGCTCCGAGCGGATCCAGTCCCGGGTGGCGACCTCGCCGAGCCCGATGCGCAGGGCGGCGATCTCGCGGGTGAGGTACTCGGTGTCCGCGATGGACCGCTCGTTCTGCTTGCGGTCCTGCTCGAGGTTGACCCGGTCGCGGTCGTCCTGCCGGTTCTGCGCGAGCAGGATCAGCGGGGCCGCGTAGGACGCCTGGAGGGAGAGCGCCAGGGTCAGGAAGATGAACGGGTACTCGTCGAACCGCAGGTCACGGGGTGCGGAGATGTTCCACAGCACCCACACGATGATCACGACGGTCATCCAGACGAGGAACCGTCCGGTGCCGATGAAGCGGGCGATGCGCTCCGACAGCCGTCCGAAGGCGTCCGGGTCCCACTCGGGCACGATCCGGCGCCGGGGCGGGCGCGGCTGGTCCAGCCGGACGCGCGGGCGGCCGCTGGCGGTGGCACCGGCCGGTGTGCGCTCGGCGCGGGCGCTCTCACGCTCAGGAACCATGCGGACCACCCGCTTCCGTCTCCTCCAGGTGGAACTCCGTCTCCCGCCAGTCATCGGGCAGCATGTGGTCCAGCACGTCGTCCACGGTCACCGCGCCCAGCAGCGACCCCGCCTCGTCGACGACGGGCGCCGCGACCATGTCGTACGTGGCGAAGAACCCGGCGACGAGCGGCAGCGTGGCGTCCGGGGCGAGGGCCTGCAGGTCGTCGTCGACGACCGCGCTGACCAGCGTGTACGGGGGTTCGCGCAGCAGGCGCTGGAAGTGGACCGTGCCCAGGTACTTGCCGGTGGGGGTCTCGTCGGGCGGCCGGCAGACGTAGACCTGGGCGGCGAGGGCGGGGGAGAGGTCGCGGTTGCGGACGCGGGCCAGGGCGTCGGCGACGGTGGCGTCGGGCCGCAGCACGATCGGCTCGGTCGTCATCAGACCGCCCGCCGTGTGCTCCTCGTACGACATCAGGCGCCGCATGTCGGCCGCGTCGTCGGGCTGCATCAGGCTCAGCAGCCGCTCCTTGTCCGCCTCGGGGAGCTCGGCCAGCAGGTCGGCCGCGTCGTCGGGGTCCATGGCTTCCAGGACGTCCGCGGCGCGCTCCTCCTTCAGCTTGCCGAGGATTTCGATCTGGTCGTCCTCCGGAAGCTCCTCCAGGACGTCGGCGAGGCGGTCGTCGTCGAGGGCGGCGGCGACCTCCGCGCGGCGTTTGGCGGAGAGGTGGTGCAGGACGTTCGCCAGGTCGGCCGGGCGCAGCTGCTCGAAGGTGGCGAGGAGGTTCTCCGCACCCTGTCCGTGCTCCTCGAGGGAGAACCCGGTGACGGCCGACCATTCGACGGTGATCTTCTCGCCCTTGCCGCGCCGGAAGGCCCCCGCCTTCTTCCCCTTCTGCACGAAGACCCGGTCGATCTCCCAGTCCCGGCGGGCGGGCAGCTGCTGCACCGACAGGTCGAGGACGGTGACCTCCTCACCGGTCTCGGCGAGGACGACGCGCCGGTCGAGCAGCTCGCCGAAGACGAGGCGCTCGGTGGGCCGCTGTTCGAAGCGGCGGACGTTGAGCACACCGGTGGTGATGACCTGTCCGGACTCGACGCTGGTGACGCGGGTCATGGGCAGGAAGATGCGGCGGCGGGTGGGCAGTTCGACGACCAGCCCGAGCAGCCTCGGCGGCCGCCGCCGGACGCGCAGCATCACGACCAGGTCGCGCACCCGGCCCACCTGGTCGCCGTTGGGGTCGAAGACGGCGACACCGGCGAGGTGCGAGACGAAGATCCGGGGGACGCCCGCGGCCATGGCCGCACCTCCTTCTGGTCCGTGTTCGTGAGGCGTGTTCGCCTTGGTCCTTGTGCGGTTTCCCGCGGTGCTCCCCGCGCTGTTTCCTCTGTGGTTCTTTTCCCAAATGCCCGCTCGTGCGGGCTTCAGGCTAGCCCGTCCCGATCGGGTACGCCCTGGTGAGCGGTCCGGACGGACTGGCTCCGCTAGGAGCCGGCCACCCCGGTACGCTGCGGTACGCCGCTCAGGACTCCCCCGCAGAAAGGCAGCCCCCTCTGTGACTGCGATCCCCCAGGGCCGTACCCACCGCCGGGCCGCACTGGTGAGCGCGATGTGCGCACTGGTCGTGACGGGCCTGGGGATGACGGGGTGCAGTGAGGATCCGGACGCGGGCACGAACGGGGTCGGCAAGCTGCCGGCCGAGCGGATCCAGGCGAAGACGAAGGCGGCCGCGGGCGCGGTCGACGCGGTGCGGCTGTCCGGGACGGTGGTCGCCGGCGGGAAGTCGTACAAGCTCGACATGCGCCTGAAGTCGGACGGCGGCGCCGGGTCGGTCACCGCGGAGGGGGCCTCCTTCCACCTGCTGCGCGTCGGTGACCAGCTGTACCTGAAGGCGGACGCGGCGTTCTGGAAGAACGGGGACGGCAAGGCCGGCACCAGTGAGTCGGACACGGCAGCCGCGGACAAGCTCGACGGCAAGTACGTGAAGGTGCCGACCGGGGACCCTTCGTACAAGAAGTTCAGCGGCTTCACGGACAAGGACCTCCTTCTCGGTGACCTGCTGACGCTGCACGGCGCGCTGGCCAAGGACGGGCACCACGAGCAGGCCGGGGTGCGCACCATCCGCATCACCGGCGACGGCGGCTCCGGCGGCACGCTGGACGTCTCCCTGGAGGGCCGGCCGTATCCGCTGCGTCTGGAACGCGCGGGCGGCGCCGGCACACTGAGCTTCTCGGCCTGGGGCAAGGACTTCGCCCTGGAGCAGCCGACGAAGGGCGAGACGGTGGACTACGGCAAGGAGCTGCCGGCGTCGTGACCGGCCGGGGGCTACTTCCGTCTGCGCTTCTTCAGCAGCAGCCGGGGGAGCCCGGCGGGGATCGCCTCGCGCGTGGTGGCCGGCGAGGGCAGCGGGGCCTCGGCCAGGGAGCCGTCGGGCAGCGGTGACGTGGTCCCGGTGGGTTCCAGGCGGAGCACCCTGCACTCGGCCGCCCACCGCGCGGTCATCGCCTCGCCGTCGGGCGCGTTCAGCCGCTTGCCCTTGAGCTCGGCGACGGCCGCGTCCCACGCCTCGGTGCCGGGCGCGAGCTGGACGACCCGCGCGGTCCAGGAGACGAGCCGGCCTCCCTTGTCCTTGCTGCGGACGGTCACCTCGGCCGTCGCGCCGTCGGTCAGTCCCGGCAGCGGCTGCTCGCCGGACCCGTCACCGACCAGGCAGGCCGCGCCCTCGTGCCACACGTGCCACAGTGCCCGCGCGGCCGGCTGTCCGGCCCCCTTGACCCAGATGAGGCCGGACTTCTTGGTGGCCTCCTCGACGAGGGCCTGGTCGAGCAGCTCGCGTGTCATGGCCTCACCCTATCCAGGAGCGCTCACAGCCAGCCGTTGCGCTTCAGTGTGCGGTGGATGCCCAGACAGAGCATCACCGTGACCCCCATGATCACCGGGTAGCCGTACTTCCAGTGCAGCTCCGGCATGTGGTCGAAGTTCATGCCGTACACCCCGCACACCATCGTCGGTACGGCGATGATGGCCGCCCAGGACGTGATCTTGCGCATGTCCTCGTTCTGCGCGACGGACGCCTGCGCGAGGTTGGCCTGGAGGATGGAGTTGAGCAGCTCGTCGAAGCCGACGACCTGCTCCTGGACGCGGGCCAGGTGGTCGGCGACGTCCCGGAAGTACTTCTGGATGTCGGGGTCGATCAGCCGCATGGGCCGCTCGCTGAGCAGCTGCATCGGCCGCAGCAGCGGCGACACCGCCCGCTTGAACTCCAGGACCTCGCGCTTGAGTTGGTAGATGCGGGTGGCGTCGGTGCCGCGCGGGGTGCCCTTGCGGCCCGGCGAGAAGACCTCGGTCTCGACCTCGTCGATGTCGTCCTGCACGG
The DNA here is from genome assembly GCF_044548445.1 of Streptomyces sp. NPDC052016. Classification (NCBI taxonomy): domain Bacteria; kingdom Bacillati; phylum Actinomycetota; class Actinomycetes; order Kitasatosporales; family Streptomycetaceae; genus Streptomyces; species Streptomyces sp. NPDC052016. Next base: position 63,632 of record NZ_JBIUBX010000031.1, on the reverse strand, counting down.
CGTCCGCGACCGCGATGTAGCCGTCGACGACGTGGTCGGCGATGGCGTGCAGCACGGCCGAGGGGCCCTTGGCGAGCAGCTCGGGGTCGTCCTGGAGGCGGTGGCGCAGCCCGCGCAGCGATCCCTGACCGCCGTGCCGGACGGTGATGAAGAAGTCCTTGCCGGTGAAGCACATGACCTCGCCGGTCTCGACGACCTCGCTGTTGGCGTCCAGCTGCTCGTGCTCGACGTAGTGGATGGTCTTGAAGACGGTGAACAGGGAGTCGTCGTAGCGCTCCAGCTTGGGGCGCTGGTGGGCCTGGACGGCGTCCTCCACGGCCAGCGGGTGCAGCCCGAACTCGCTTGCGATACCGGAGAATTCGGACTCGGTCGGCTCGTGCAGCCCGATCCACACGAAGCCCCCGTCGCGCCGCACCTGGCGCATCGCCTCGTGCGGGGTGAGCGGCGCCGGGGTGTGGACCCGGGCGCCGTCGCGGTAGACGGCGCAGTCGACGACGGCCGAGGGCGTGTCGGGGTCGCGGGTGGTGTCGTACGCCCCGTTGTCCAGGCGCACCCCGCTCTTGTGCAGGGTGGGGCGGGACGGGCGGACCACGGCACGCAGGTCGCGGATCATCGACATGGCAGGCTCCTTCGCGACGGGCGACGAAAGGCGCCGACGACGGATGGAACTACCCGGAATGGGGACGTCCTGACTGCGGATGTTTGGCACGTCCACAAAGCGGGGAGCACCGCTCCGTCGCGGTGGCGGGTTTCGTCACTGATTCAGCTACTGCTGCAGATCGGATGAACCCGGACGATCTGACGATCAATGGATGATCAGACGGATCGGGCGGATCCGGTAAAACGAAACGAAATGCTCTTCCGTGTGAAGACGCGAGCGCGAGAGGCGGCGGTCGGCCGGAGCCACAGAGCTACATCAGCGGCGGGAAGAGCGAGTGGTACTGCACGGTCGACTTCGATCCATGACAGCCCCACCTCCTCCAGCCGGTCCCCCGTGAGGGAATCCCTTCGGCGTCGAGGCTTGATCGCGACGCTTCTGCGTGCTGCCCCGAACCACCGGCCAAGAGTATCAGCCGACTGAAGTGTCAAGGCGCTGCTTTGCCCGGTACTGACGAGTTCTATTCTCGCGGCATGACTGATGTTCTCCCTTTGGTCGAGGCCCGGTTGCGTACCGCGCTGGGCGAGCCGGACGCCCGCGCCGCGGTCACCTTCCTCGGTACGGACCGCGTCGAGGTGCTGCGTTTCCACGAGGGCGACATCGTCCGCTACGCCACGCTCGGCATGTCCGCGCAGCCCATGAGCGACCCCACCGCCATGCTCGCCGACCCGGTCAGGGGCCCCCGTGCCGAGCTGGTCCTCTCCGTGCGCGGCGGCCTCGCCGACACCGACAAGGTGCTCCGTCCGCTCGCCGTGCTCGCCGCGTCCCCGCAGGTCGAGGGTGTGATCGTGGCCCCCGGCGCCTCGCTGGACGTCGGTGAACCCCTGTGGCCCGGCGCGCCGTTCACCTCGGTGCTGGTCGCCGAGCCGGGCGGTCTGGTCGAGGACCTGGAGCTCGACGAGCCGCTCGACCCGGTCCGCTTCCTGCCGCTGCTCCCGATGACCGCGAACGAGGCCGCCTGGAAGCGCGTGCACGGCGCCCAGGCCCTCCAGGAGCGCTGGCTGACCAACGGGACGGACCTCAGGGATCCGTCCCGGAGGTCCGTCCCGCTGGACTGACGCCACGTGAGGAAGGTCACCGACCGGCTCGGCGGACGGTTGGTTGACGGACCGTCGGCTCAGTCGGCGAAGACGGCGACCCCGTCCTGCGCCGCGTGCCTCGGCTCCCGCTCCTCCGCCTCCCGGGTGAGCGCCTCGCGCCGTACGACGACCACGAGCGCGCCCGCGGCGGCCGTGACCGCCGCCACGACGAACGGGACGTGGACGTCGGTCCACTCCTCGATCTTCGGCGCGAAGTAGGGCGCGGCCGCCGCGGCGAACCACCGCACGAAGTTGTAGCCCGCGCTCGCCACGGGCCGCGGGGCGTCCGAGACGCCCAGGGCGAGTTCCGTGTACACGGTGTTGTTCACGCCGATGAAGGCGCCCGAGAGGATCGTGCAGACCACGGCCGTGGTGTGGTCGCCGTACCCCAGGACCAGCACGTCCACGGCGAGCAGCACCAGCGAGCCGCCGAGCACCTTCAGCGAGCCGAACCGTTCCTGCAGGCGCGGGGCCACCACGACCGAGAAGACGGCGAGCAGCACGCCCCAGGCGAAGAAGACCGCGCCCGACCGGTAGGGCGTCATGTTCAGCACGAACGGCGTGAAGGCCAGCACGGTGAAGAACGTGTAGTTGTAGAAGAACGCCGAGGCCGCCGCCGATGCCAGGCCGCCGTGGCCGAGGGCCCGGAGCGGGTCGAGCGGCGAGGTCCTGCGGGCGGGCCTGGGCTGCTCCTTCAGGAACGCCGTGATGCACAGGAAGCCGACCGCCATGAGGACCGCGGTGCCGAAGAACGGGTAGCGCCAGCTCGCGTCGCCGAGCAGCGCGCCCAGCAGGGGGCCGCAGGCCATGCCGAGGCCGAGGGCGGACTCGTACAGCAGGATCGCCGCCGCACTCCCTCCCGCCGCCGCGCCGACGATGACCGCGAGGGCCGTCGAGACGAACAGGGCGTTGCCCAGGCCCCAGCCGGCCCGGTAGCCGACGAGCTGGCCCACCGTGTCCGAGATGCCTGAGAGGCCGGCGAAGATCACGACGAGGGCGAGGCCGAGCAGCAGGGTCCTGCGGCCGCCGATGCGGCTGGAGACGAAGCCGGTCACCAGCATCGCGAAGGCGGTGATCAGGAAGTAGGAGGTGAAGAGGAGGGAGACCTGCCCGGCCGTGGCGTCCAGGCCTTGGGCGATGGACGGCAGGATCGGGTCGACGAGCCCGATGCCCATGAAGGCGACGACGGACGCGCCGGCGGTCGCCCAGACCGCCCTGGGTTGCCGCAGTATGCCGTCGGCTCCCGCGTCGAAGGGGTCCATGCCTGCTCCGATCCCGAGGTAGATGGTTGGCGAATACACATAGTAAGTTAGCTGTTCTAATTAATGTAACTTACATCTATATGGGCGGTCCGGGATCCGGCGGCCGCTGACGTCCGGACGGGTGATCGTCCTTGACGTGGACGAGATGGGGTAGGACCGTGGGGCCCTATGAGGGGCGAACCCAGTTGCCCGAAGTGTGGTGGCCGGGTCAGGGCTCCCGGACTCTTCTCCGACTCCTGGCAGTGCGATGTGCACGGGACGGTGCATCCGCTGCAGCCCGTGATCCCGCCCAGCGTCGAGGCCCTCAGTGTCGTCGTGCACCGCACGCAGGTGCCGGTGTGGATGCCGTGGCCGCTGCCGGTCGGCTGGCTGTTCACGGGTGTGGCGTACGCCGGTGACGACCGCAGCGGTGGCCGCGCCTCCGTCGTGGCCTGCTCCGGTCCCGGTCCGCTCGGTGGCGTGGGCGAGCTGATCCTCGTCGCCGAGGAGCTCGGCGTCGGCCTGGGCGCGCGCTACGCCGGGATCGACGGTCCGGACCCCGGCCCGTACCTGAACGTGGAGAAGCCGCCCGAGACCAAGGTCCTGGCCGCCGGCCGCCCGACCCCGCTCTGGCATGTCTCCGGTTCCCCCGACGACCGCGCGGTCTTCGCCGGCGAGGCGCGCGGGCTGTGGCTGTGGGCGGTGATGTGGCCCGAGCAGTCCAGCCTGCTGATGTACGACGAGCTGGTGCTGACGGACCTGCGCGACGCGGGCGCCGAGGTGGAGCTGGTGCCGTGCGGGGCGTTGTCGCCGCGGCTGCTGAAACCCTAGCGGGGGCTGTGCGGCGACTGTAGGGGGCGAACCTGGGGTTCGGGTGTGACAGAGGACGTTCGCATTCCCGTTATGCTGGAGCGTCCCCTTCCGCCCGTCACCGCCTGGAGTCCGCGTCGTGCGTATCGATCTGCACTGCCACTCCACGGCCTCCGACGGCACGGACACCCCGGCCGAGCTGGTCCGCAACGCGGCCGCGGCCGGTCTGGACGTCGTCGCGCTGACCGACCACGACACCACGCGCGGCCACGCCGAGGCGATCGCCGCGCTGCCGTCGGGTCTCACCCTCGTCACCGGCGCCGAACTGTCCTGCCGTATCGACGGCATCAGCATGCACATGCTGGCCTACCTCTTCGACCCCGAGGAGCCGGCGCTGCTCGCCGAGCGGGAGCTCGTGCGCGACGACCGGGTGCCGCGGGCCCGGGGCGTGATCGCCAAGCTGAACGAGCTGGGCGTGCCGGTCACCTGGGAGCAGGTGGCGCGGATCGCCGGCGACGGGTCCGTCGGACGGCCGCACGTGGCGACCGCGCTGGTGGAGCTGGGTGTCGTCCCGACCGTGAGTGACGCCTTCACGCAGGACTGGCTGGCCGACGGCGGCCGGGCCTACGTCGAGAAGCACGAGACCGACCCGTTCGAGGCGATCCGGCTGGTGAAGGCCGCGGGCGGGGTCACCGTCTTCGCGCACCCGGCCGCGAGCAAGCGGGGACGTACGGTGCCGGAGTCCGCGATCGCCGAGCTGGCCGCCGCCGGCCTCGACGGCATCGAGGTCGACCACATGGACCACGACCCGGACACCCGTGCGCGGCTGCGGGGGCTCGCCGGGGAGCTCGGGCTGCTGGTGACGGGGTCCAGCGACTACCACGGCAGCCGGAAGACCTGCGTGCTCGGCGAGTACACGACCGACCCCGAGATCTACGGGGAGATCACGCGGCGGGCGACGGGGGCGTTCCCCGTCCCGGGCACCGGCGGATTCTGAGGCTCACTCACCCCACGCCTCCCGCTCCTTCGGCTCCCGTTCTCTGCCGCTCGTTCCACTCGTTCCCGCAAGGTCTTCGTACTCATGTTCGATATTGCCGTCTTCGGCTCTCTGTTCCTCACCCTTTTTGTCATCATGGATCCCCCTGGGATCACCCCGATCTTCCTCGCGCTCACCGCCGGGCGCCCCGGCAAGATGCAGAAGAGGATGGCCTTCCAGGCCGTCTGTGTGGCCGGCGGAGTGATCGCCGTCTTCGGGCTCCTCGGCCACCAGATCCTGAACTACCTGCACGTGTCCGTGCCCGCGCTGATGATCGCGGGCGGCCTGCTGCTCCTGCTGATCGCGCTGGACCTGCTCACCGGCAAGACCGACGAGCCGCAGCAGACCAAGGACGTCAATGTCGCCCTCGTACCGCTGGGCATGCCGCTGCTGGCCGGTCCGGGTGCGATCGTGTCGGTGATCCTGGCCGTCCAGAAGGCCGACGGCGCCGCCGCGCAGGTGTCGGTGTGGACGGCGATCGTCGCGATCCACGTGGTGCTGTGGCTGGTGATGCGCCACTCGCTGCTGATCATCCGGGTCATCAAGGACGGCGGCGTGGTGCTGGTGACGCGGCTGGCGGGCATGATGCTCTCCGCGATCGCCGTTCAGCAGATCATCAACGGGGTCACGCAGGTGATCCAGGGGAGCTGACGCCTGCCGGTCCCCGCGGGAGGACGAGCGGAGCCCCGTACGCCATCCGAGTGATGTCGTACGGGGCTCCGAAGTGTGTGAAGTGGGACCCGTGGGTTACGAGGCCGAGGTGTCGGCCGGACGGATCCACAGTCGCTGCCCGATCGCGGCGGCCTGCTGAACGATCCGGTTGACGGAGGCGGCGTCCACGACGGTGCTGTCCACGGGTGTGCCGTCGACGTCGTCGAGTCGCATGATTTCGAAGCGCATGGCTTCTCCCTTCGTCTGGTCATCCTCCTGAGGAGAACTACTGGTGAGTGGCCCATGGGACGACGGTGCCCCCTGTTCCATACGGATTCAACGCGATGCTTGTTACAAACATTCCCTACGCTAAAGAAAATTTTCGAACGACTAATTACTGTCCGGTAAGAGACTTGGCGTAGACCGAACGGGACCGGTTGTGTTCGCAGCGTGACCGCCGGGACAATGGAGGTGATGAACGACGACCTCGCGGCTCTCGCCGCCCGTATCGACCGCACGAACGAGCTGCTGACGCGCATGCTCGCCGAGGTGGCGAAGACGCCCTCGACCCATGCGATCTTCGTCGACGCGGGGTACCTGTACGCGGCCGCGGGCCGGCTCGTCACCGGAACCGAGGACCGCCGGGCCTTCGACCTGGACGCCGAGGGCCTGATCGAGGCGCTCATCGACCGCGCCCGCACCATCTTCGCGGACAGCAGGCTGCTGCGGGTCTACTGGTACGACGGCGCCCGGCGCCGCATCCACACCGCGGAGCAGCAGTCCATCGCCGAACTCCCCGACGTCAAGGTCCGGTTGGGCAACCTGAACGCCAACAACCAGCAGAAGGGCGTCGATTCCCTGATCAGGACGGACCTGGAGTCCCTGGCCAGGCACCGGGCGATCAGCGACGCGGCGCTGCTGGGCGGCGACGAGGACCTGGTGTCGGCGGTGGAGGCGGCCCAGGGCTACGGCGCCCGAGTCCACCTCTGGGGCATCGAGGCCCCCGAGGGCCGCAACCAGGCGGAGCCCCTCCTCTGGGAGGTCGACAGCCAGCGCACCCTCGACCTCGACTTCTTCAAGCCCTACGTCTCACGCCGCACCGCTCCCGCCTACGAGCCGGTCGGCGCGAGCCGGCCCACCCGTGAGGAGGTCCGCTTCGTCGGCGCGCAGATCGCGGCGAAGTGGCTGGTGGCGCGGGGCAGGGAGTCACTCGTGGAACTGCTGCCCGGCCATCCCTACCTCCCCGGCTCCGTCGACCAGGACCTGCTGGTCGAGGCGGAGGGCATCCTCCAGTACTCGCTGCGCGGCCAGGCGGACCTCAGACGCGCCCTGCGGGACGGGTTCTGGGGGCATGTGCAGGCGCAGTACTAGAACCCCGGAAGGACTCCCGCGGAGCTGCCGGACGTGCTCCCGTGGGCGCGGCTAAGGCAGCACCTCCTGGTGCTTGTCCCAGAAGTCGGCGAGGGCGTGGGCCGTCGGCAGGGGCTGGTCCAGGTTCGGTGAGTGCTCGGCGCCCGGGACGACCGTGCGGTCCGCTCCCAGCCGTACGGCCATGTCGTCCAGGACGGTCACCGGCCAGGCGTCGTCGCTCGCGCCCGACAGGACGTGGAACGGCAGCGGTACGGCGGCGAGTTCGGCGACCCGGTCCGGCTCGACCAGCAACTGGCGTCCCGTCGTGAGGAGCTGGGCGGGCTTGTGGTTCAGCCATCGCCGGCGCAACTGCGCGAGATCGCCGAAGCCGCGGGCGGGGCCGCCGACCTCCTCCGGCGGGCCCATCGCCAGGATGGCCTCCCACACCTCGGTCATCGTCATCACCGCGAGCGCCTCGTGCAGCAGCCTCACGCGCTGCTGCTGGGAGGGCGAGATCCGCGCCGGACCCGAGGAGAGCAGCGTGAACGAGACGAAGGGGGAGTGGTCCAGCAGCACGGCGGCCCGGGTGATCTGGCCGCCCAGGGAGTGCCCGACGAGGTGCACGGGCGTGGCGAGCGCCGCCGCCTGCGCGAGCACGTCCCTCGCCAACTCCTCCTGGACATAGGGCGCCTCGTCGTGCGCGGGCCCGTCCGACTCGTTCTGCCCGCGCCCGTCCACCGCCACGGTCCGGTACCCACGCGCCGCGAGGGGCTCGTGCAGGAGGTGGAAGTCCTCCTTGCTGCCGGTGAACCCGGGCACCAGCAGGGCGACGCCCCGGGGCTCGGCCCCGGCGGCCACGGGCGCGTCGACGACGGCGAACTCGCCGCGCGCGGTCCGCAGGTGGTAGGCGCGGGCGCCGGCGGGCGGGGGGAAGCTGATCGGCGAGGTCACGGGGGTGAGGCTACCGGCAAGGAGCGGCGGCCGAGGCTCCGCTGTCCTGGGAAGACGCCGACGGCCCGGCCCTCCGAGTGGGAGGACCGGGCCGTCGGGCCGTTCCGTCGGCGATCGCGCCGGGCGATCACCGTTGCGCGTGCGCTGCGCGCGGGATCAGCCGTCCGCGGGCTCGGCGGCGGCCGTCGCCTTGCGCGTACGCCGCGTCCTCGGCTTCGCCTCGGTCGCGTCGGCCGTCGCTTCCGCCGGGGCCGGCGCCGTGGCCGCGGTCTTGCGGGTGCGGCGGGGCTTGGGCTCCGGTTCCGCGGTGGCCTGGGCCGGGATCTCGGCGGTGGTGGCTGCCGTCGGCTGGGTGGCCTTGCGGGTGGTGCGGCGGCGGGGCTTGGCCTCGGTGCCTTCGGCGGTGTCGACGGCTGCCTCGGCGGGGGCCGTGGCCGCGGTCTTGCGCGTCCGGCGGGGCTTGGCCTCGGTGGCCTCGGCCGTGTCCACGGCGGCTTCGGCCGCGGTGGCCGTCGTCTTGCGCGTACGGCGCGGCTTGGTCACGGCGGCTTCCGCCGCCGTCTCCGTGGCCTCGACGGTCGCGGCGGCCGTCTTACGGGTCCGGCGCGGCTTCGCCTCCGTGGCCTCGGCCGTGTCGACGGCGGTCTCGGCCGCGCCGGCCGTCGCCTTGCGGGTGCGGCGGGGCTTGGGCTCCGGTTCCGCGGTGGCCTGAGCCGGGATGTCGGCCGTGGTGACCGCTTCCGGCTGGGCGGCCTTGCGCGCACGGCGGGGCTTGGACTCGGCGCCTTCGGCGGTGTCGACGGCTGCCTCGGCGGGGGCCGTGGCCGCGGTCTTGCGCGTCCGGCGGGGCTTGGCCTCCGTGGCCTCGGCCGTGTCCACGGCGGTTTCGGCGGGGGCCGTGGCCGCGGTCTTGCGGGTGGTGCGACGGCGCGGCTTGGTCTCCGCCTCTTCCGTAGCCGGCGCGCCCTCCGCCGTGTCGACGGCGGTTTCGGCCGCGGCGGCGGTCGCCTTGCGCGCACGGCGCGGCTTGGCCTCGGGAGTCGCTTCCGCAACCGGGGTCGCGGTCTCGGCCGGCGCCTCGGCGGTGTCGACCGCGGTCTCGGCCGAGGCCGTCGCCTTGCGGGTGCGGCGGCGCGGCTTGGTCTCCACGGCCTCCGCCGTGTCGACGGCCACTTCGGCGGCCGGGGTCTGCGTCACCGTCTCGGCCGGGGTCTCGGCCACCGTCTCCGGCGAGGCGTCCGCGCCGCGACGGGTGCGGCGGCGGCGCGGCTTCGCCGGGGTCTCCGGGGCATCGAGGGCCGGGCCCTCCGCCGTGGTCACGGCCGCTTCCGCTGCCTCGGGGGCGACGGACGCGACGGGCGCGGCGACAGCGGCCTCCTGCAGGGTGGCCCCGCCCCGCGTACGGCGCCGCCGGCGCGGCGTACGCGGCGAAGCCGCCTCGTCCTCCGCCACGGGGGTCTGCTGCTCCGGAGCCGGCGTCGCGTCGAGCGGGGACCCGCCCCGCGTACGACGGCGGCGGCGCGGCGTACGGGCCGAGCGCTCGCGGTCGTCGGAGCGGGACTCGTCCCGGCCTCCTCGACGGTCACCGCGACCGCGGCCACCGCGGCCGCCCGGCTCGCCCAGGTCCTCCAGCTCCTCCGCGTCGAGCCCGGCGCGCGTGCGCTCCGAGCGCGGCAGGACGCCCTTCGTGCCCGCGGGGATGCCGAGTTCCTCGAAGAGGTGCGGGGAGGTGGAGTACGTCTCCGGCGGGTCGCTGAAGTCGAGCTCCAGCGCCTTGTTGATCAGCTGCCAGCGGGGGATGTCGTCCCAGTCGACGAGGGTGATCGCCGTGCCCTTCGCGCCCGCGCGGCCGGTGCGGCCGACGCGGTGCAGGTACGTCTTCTCGTCCTCGGGCGACTGGTAGTTGATGACGTGGGTGACGCCCTCGACGTCGATGCCGCGGGCGGCGACGTCGGTGCAGACCAGGACGTCGACCTTGCCGTTGCGGAAGGCGCGCAGCGCCTGCTCGCGGGCGCCCTGGCCGAGGTCGCCGTGGACCGCGCCGGAGGCGAAGCCACGTCGTTCGAGCTGCTCGGCGATGTCGGCGGCGGTCCGCTTCGTCCGGCAGAAGATCATCGCGAGTCCGCGGCCCTCGGCCTGCAGGATGCGGGCGACCATCTCCGGCTTGTCCATGGAGTGCGCGCGGTAGACGTGCTGCTTGATGTTCGCGACCGTCGCGCCCTCGTCGTCCGGCGCGGTGGCGCGGATGTGTGTGGGCTGGGACATGTAGCGGCGCGCGAGACCGATGACCGCGCCCGGCATGGTCGCCGAGAACAGCATGGTCTGCCGCCTTGCCGGCAGCATGTTGATGATCTTCTCGACGTCGGGCAGGAAGCCCAGGTCGAGCATCTCGTCGGCCTCGTCGAGGACCAGGGACTTGATGTGCTTCAGGTTCAGCTTCTTCTGGCCCGCGAGGTCCAGCAGCCGGCCCGGGGTGCCGACGACGACGTCGACGCCCTTCTTCAGGGCCTCGACCTGGGGCTCGTAGGCCCGGCCGCCGTAGATGGCGAGGACGCGCACGTTGCGCACCTTGCCCGCGGTCAACAGGTCGTTGGTGACCTGGGTGCACAGCTCGCGCGTGGGGACGACGACGAGCGCCTGCGGGGCGTCGGTGAGGTCCTCGGGGCGGGCGCGGCCGGCCTCCACGTCGACGGGGACGGTGACGCGCTCGAGGAGCGGAAGGCCGAAGCCGAGCGTCTTGCCGGTGCCGGTCTTGGCCTGGCCGATGACGTCCGTGCCCGACAGGGCCACGGGGAGCGTCATCTCCTGGATGGGGAAGGGGGTGGTGATGCCGACGGCCTCCAGGGCCTCGGCGGTCTCGGGGAGGATCCCGAGCTCTCGGAACGTCGTAGTCAGGGTGCTGCCTCTTCTGTGTGCGCGGTGCGAGGCGAGCGCGGGGGTCTTGGACGGACCGTGCCGGGGACGTCGGCTGCCTTACGGGCAAACCGCTTGGGCAAGCCGTATGGCACGGGACCTCTGCCGACGCTCTAGCGCTCGTACCGCTGAGGGGTTCCCTCCGATCCCCGTACGCACAGTGCCGTACGGTCAGGGAGGGCTGTCGGGTCGGAGCCGATCGGGCCACCGACCGGGCATCCTCATACGTGCGGCCTGTCGAGATACGTCGACGTATCAGCAGGCGCATTACCACCATACCCCGGAATCGTGCACACGCGATGGCCGATTCGGTCACGTTGTGGTTGTCACACCGACGGGTCCGGCCCCGCGGGTCCTCCGGGGCGCGCCGATGACCACACGGACTGACCAGGGACTTCCGTCGGACGGCGAGCGGACTATTGTGCGCTTCATGACGACCTCTGACAAGCCTGAGAACCCCGCCACCGGAATCGCCGCCCAGGACTGGGCGAGCGCCTCCACGGACCCCCAGTACCGGGCCGCGGTCGTGGACCTGCTCGGTGCGCTCGCGTACGGCGAGCTGGCGGCGTTCGAACGGCTCGCCGAGGACGCCAAGCTGGCGCCCACGCTGGAGGACAAGGCGGAACTGGCGAAGATGGCGTCGGCCGAGTTCCACCACTTCGAGCGGCTGCGTGACCGGCTCACCGAGATCGGTGAGGAGCCGACGCTCGCGATGGAGCCGTTCGTGGCCGCGCTCGACGGCTTCCACAAGCAGACGGCCCCCTCGGACTGGCTGGAGGGCCTGGTCAAGGCGTACGTCGGCGACTCGATCGCCAGCGACTTCTACCGCGAGGTCGCGGTGCGCCTGGACGTCGACACCCGCGCGCTGGTGCTGGCCGTGCTCGACGACACCGGTCACGCGGGCTTCGCGGTGGACCGGGTGCGTGCGGCGATCGACGCCGACCCGCGCGTGGGCGGGCGCCTCGCGCTGTGGGCGCGGCGGCTGATGGGCGAAGCCCTGTCGCAGTCCCAGCGCGTGGTCGCGGACCGCGACGCGCTGTCGACGATGCTCGTGGGCGGTGTCGCGGACGGCTTCGACCTCGCGGAGGTCGGCAGGATGTTCTCCCGGATCACCGAGGCGCACACCAAGCGGATGGCCGCGCTGGGCCTGGCGGCCTAGCGGCCGGCCCGCTCTCGCCCTCCCGGGGCCCTTTGCGGCCTGCTGCTGACCGGGTCCTTGCGGCTTGCCGCCTCGGGCCTACGAGGCCGCCTCCCCGGTTTGCTCCGTGCGGATCCGGGGCCGTTGTGGCCTGCCGACCGGAGGCTTTGCGGCTTGCCGCCTCCGGCCGACGCGGCCGGAGGCCGCCTGGGCTCCGTGCGGCTGTCCAGGACGAATTGCGGCCTGCTGCCGACTGGGGTCCTTGCGGCTTGCCGACCAGGCTTTTGCGGCCCTCTGTCGACCGGGCCCCATGAGGTCCGCGGCCCTGGGCTTTTGGGGTATGCCGCCGACCAATGGCCCTTGCGGCCGCCCAGGGCCTTTGCGGCCCGCTGTTGCCGACCGGGGCCTTTGCGCCCGCCGTCGACGAGCGGCCCGCGAGGACCGCTGTCGACCCGGCGCTCCCTCGCGGGGCGTCGGCGCTAGGCCGTCGCTGATCGTCGACGGAGCCGGCCCGCGGGGCGCAGCAGCAGGGAGAGGGAGGCGGCGGAGACGACCGCGGCGCCGAGGAGGCTCAGCAGCGCGGAACCGGGGCCGAGCGCGCTGTGGGTGACGAAGTCACCGAACAGGGCGCCCGCGACGCCCGTCGCGAACACCAGGCTGGACGTGGGCAGTCGGTGGGACAGGCGATGGACCGCCGCCCACGCGAGCACGAGACCCAGCACAGCGGAGCCGAGCGCTTCCAAGATCATGCGGGTCCCTCCCAGACGGCCGGGCTGTGCATCGAGGTCGTAGCCCGTCATACCCGTGACCTGCGGAACGCAATCCTCCCGTGTGCTCGAGCCGTGCTCCATTCGTGGAGAAACCGTGAGAGGGGCCCGGCGGACCGTACGGCCGCCGGGCCCCTCTCACACCCGTGCGTCTACAGCGCGCCGAAGCCCACCTTGCGCGGGGCCGGTTCGCCCAGCTCGACGTAGGCCAGGCGGTCGGCCGGGACCAGGACCTTGCGGCCGTGCTGGTCCACGAGGGTGAGCAGCTGCGACTTGCCGGCCAGTGCCTCGGCCACTACCCGCTCGACCTCCTCGGGGCTCTGACCGCTCTCCAGAACGATCTCGCGGGGCGCGTGCTGCACGCCGATCTTGACCTCCACGGCTAAGTCCCTCCGACGGTCAGTGGTGCGCGGGCGTCCGCGCCGTACGCTGCACACATTAGCCCGGTGAGGGGACGGACACGGCGCGGCCGTCCACGCCAGGAGCGAACAGCGGACGGGAACAAACGGCCCGGGGTGCGCGGACTCCCCCCGGAGCTCGTTCGGTCGCGGCTCTCTCGTGCGTGTGGCTCAGTGCTGCTCGGTGCCGTGCAGCGGGAAGCCGGCGATGCCGCGCCAGGCCAGGGAGGCCAGCAGTTGCACCGCCTCGTCACGCGGGACGCTGCGGTCGCTGTGCAGCCAGGAGCGGGCCACCACCTGGGCGAGACCGCCGAGGCCGGACGCCAGCAGCATCGACTCCGCGCGCGAGAGGCCGGTGTCCTCGGCGATGACGTCGCAGATCGCCTCGGCGCAGTCGTTGGTGACCTTGTCGACGCGCTCGCGCACCGCCGGCTCGTTCGTCAGGTCCGACTCGAAGACCAGGCGGAAGGCGCCGCCGTCGTCCTCGACGTACGCGAAATAGGCGTCCATCGTCGCCCGGACGCGCTGCTTGTTGTCGGTCGTCGAGGCGAGGGCGTTCCGCACCGCCTGGATGAGCGACTCGCAGTGCTGGTCCAGCAGGGCGAGGTAGAGGTCGAGCTTGCCCGGGAAGTGCTGGTAGAGCACCGGCTTGCTGACGCCCGCGCGCTCGGCGATGTCGTCCATCGCGGCCGCGTGGTAGCCCTGCGCCACGAAGACTTCCTGGGCGGCGCCCAGCAGCTGGTTCCGTCGGGCACGGCGCGGCAGGCGCGTGCCTCGCGGGCGCGCCGCCTCAGTTTGCTCGATGGCTGTCACGCCGCCTCCCAAAGTCGTCCTCTTGCGGTGTGCCGCCGCGCCGTCATCGTACTTTTCGGTAACCGTGTCGTGCGCGGTGCGAGTGCAGAATTTCACGGACCGGACGGCGACAAAAGCCGTATGGAAGGTTTGAAACCGGTGCTTTGTGGGCAGAATCGGCCGCCACTGTTCGCGGTCCGGGTGGGTGCTCGGCGGCCGTCGTCAGCGGTAGTCGTCCTCGTCGAGCGAGACGACGCGGGCCTGTTCGACGAGGTCGGCCTCGTTCGCCCGGGCGGGGTCGACGCTCTCCAGGGGGTCGTCGCGTCCCGGTGCGACGTCCGCGTGCTGCTCGGCGGCATCGTTCTCCGGGGCCTCGACGTCGAACTCCGTGGCGTCGTCCTCGTCCTCGAACGTCTCGGGGTCGGTGGGGTCGATGGCCATGGTGGGCTCCCTTCCTACGAACGTCCCTGAAAGCAGGGGCCACAGCGGGTGCCCTCTGGTACGAGCCTAGGAGACACCTTTTGCGGACGCTATGCGATGTGCCCAGGAATCGCCTCGTCATCTGCGCGGCATCCGCCGGGGATGTGTGACGGCGGACACACGGGTTCGGGCGTGATCGTCTCGTAACATTGCGGCATGTCTTCGCCCGAGCTGCCCTCTGTGCCGCCCACCGATGTGCTGCCGAAGGCGGCGTCCGTCCGGGTCGCCGAGGGTGAGCGGCTCCGGTCGGTCGGTCTGCCGGGCGTCACCCTGACGATCCGCTCCCGCCCACCCGCGCGCGAAGGGCTGGAACCGGCGCTCTTCGTGCACGGGCTCGGGGGTTCCTCGCAGAACTGGTCCGCGATGATGGCCCTGCTCGACGGGGTCGTCGAGAGTGAGGCCGTCGACCTGCCCGGCTTCGGCGACTCCCCGCCGCCGGACGACGGCGACTACTCCATCACGGCACACGCGCGTGCCGTCATCCGCTACCTCGACGCCTCCGGCCGCGGACCCGTCCACCTCGTCGCCAACTCCCTCGGCGGCGCCGTGTCGACCCGGGTCGCCGCGGTCCGGCCCGACCTGGTGCGCACGCTCACGCTCGTCTCGCCCGCCCTGCCCGAGCTGCGCGTGCAGCGCAGCGCGGTGCCCACGGGCCTGCTCGGCATGCCCGGTGTGGCCGCGCTCTTCAGCCGCTTCACCCGCGCGTGGACGGCCGAACAGCGCGTCCGCGGTGTCGTGGCCCTGTGCTACGGCGACCCCGGGCGGGTCTCGTCGGACGCGTTCCGTCACGCGGTGGAGGAGATGGAGCGGCGGCTGCGGCTGCCGTACTTCTGGGACGCGATGACGCGCTCCGCGCGCGGGCTGGTCAGCGCCTACACCCTCGGCGGCCAGCACGGCCTGTGGCGCCAGGCCGAGCGTGTCCTCGCCCCCACGCTCCTCGTCTACGGCGGCCGCGACCAGCTCGTCGGCTTCCGCATGGCCCAGAAGGCCGCGCGCAGCTTCCGCGACTCCCGTCTGCTCACCCTGCCGAACGCCGGCCATGTGGCGATGATGGAGTACCCGGAGACGGTGGCCATGGCGTTCAGGGAGCTGCTGGCCGAGACGGGCTCGGCGACGGGAACCGCGGCGCCGACGGGGACGATTGACACGACGGGGACGATGGACACTACGGGGACGACGAACACTGCGGAGACGACGGAGCCGGATGCGGGAACCGGTACGGACTCCGGGGCGTTGTCCGAACGTGCCGGCGGGTCAGCCGGTGCGGGGAGCTGAGGGGGGTCGTGGGACGCCATAGCCGACGTGGGCCCGCGCCCAAGAGGGCTCCACAGAGCGATGCGGGAAGTGCCCCGGGTGCTTCGCGCGGGGATGCGCGCGGTGGCCGTGTCCAGGGAGCGGGGCGGCCCGCCGAGGGGACCCGGACGCGTGGGATGCAGGGGTTTCCCGAGGGGACCCCGGCCCATGGGGTGCCCGCGTACCCCGACGGGACACCGGCGCACGGCACCCCCCGGTTGCCGGACGGGACCCCTGCCCACGGTTTCCCCCAGGTCCGTGGCGGGCACCCCCAGCAGCGTGAAGCCGGGGGCGGCTGGGGCGAGTTGAGAGGACCCACCGCGAGCGGTGTCGGACCCCTGATTCCCCGTCAGCGACCGGCCGGTCCGGGCGGGCCGCGCCAGGAGTACCTCGACGCCTTCGCCGAGGACGACGACGTCTTCACCCGCCGCAGGCCCGTGTCCGCCGCCGCGTCCGCGGGCACGAGGGGCTCCTCCGACGCGTACGACCCGTACGCCTCCGTCACCGACTGGGACACGGCTCCCCGTCCGGCCGCCCCGGCGGACCTCGACGACGATGCTCCGCCCACCGGCGAACCCGTGGCCGCCAGGGGCGGCAAGGGGCGTACCTTCACCGGGATCGCGGCCGCCGCCGTCACCACCGTGCTGGCCGTGGTGGTGGCCGGGCAGGTCACCGACGCGCAGGACCAGGACTCCGTCCAGTCGCAGGCCGCGACGGATCAGTCCGCGCGCGACGCCCGTGACTCCGCCACGCGCGGGGACGACCGGCCCAGCGCTTCCGCGTCGGCCGCGGCGGCGCCGTTGACGTACGAGCAGAAGATGGCTGAGCGGTACGCGCTCAGCGCCACGCTCAAGGGATCGGGCGAGTTCGAGGCCGTGCCCGGCATCGACAAGGCGCCCGGCAAGGGGCGGAAGTACACCTACCGCGTCGACGTGGAGCGGGGGCTGGGGCTCGACGCCGAACTCTTCGCGCAGGCCGTGCAGAAGACCCTGAACGACGACCGCAGTTGGGCCCACAACGGCGCACGGACCTTCGAGCGGATCCACTCGGGCAAACCGGACTTCGTCATCACGCTGGCCAGCCCGGGCACCACCGCCGACTGGTGCGCCAAGTCGGGCCTGGACACCACCGTGGACAACGTCTCCTGTGACTCGGCCGCCACCGAGCGAGTCATGATCAACGCGTATCGGTGGGCGCAGGGCTCGAAGACCTTCGGCGACGCGATGTACGCCTACCGGCAGATGCTCATCAACCACGAGGTCGGCCACCGCCTCGGCAACAGCCACGTGACCTGCGACAAGAACGGTGATCTCGCGCCGGTCATGCAGCAGCAGACCAAGTTCCTCGAGCATGACGGAATCCGCTGCCTGCCGAACCCCTGGCCCTATCCCAAGAGTTGACGGGCGCTGCGGGCCTGGGCGGCACGCGGGGTCGCCCGCACCCAGAGTTGCCGTAACGTTTCGCGAGCGAGCGATCTCCTAGCGCGACGGAACGCGGTCCGCGCGGGAAAGTTACGACCGTTCACCCCTTTTGGTGGTGTGGCGGACAACCGTCCGTCGCGCCACCGCCTTGTCCGCATACGTTCTTCCCGCTGCGAGCCGCCGGGCCAACGGCGGCTCCCCAGAAGGGAGATCGGGGGTGCACACGTGCGCATCGGACTGCTTACGGAGGGTGGCTATCCGTATGTGAGCGGTGACGCCGGACTCTGGTGCGACCGGCTCGTCCGCGGACTCGCGCAGCACGAGTTCGACCTCTACGCGCTCAGTCGCACCGAGCACCAGGAGACCGCGGGCCTGGCCGAGCTGCCGCCGCAGGTCCGCCGGGTGCGTACGGCGCCGCTGTGGCGGGCGGAGGACGACGGGGTGGCGTACGGGCGCCGCGCGCGGCGGCGCTTCGCCGAGTGCTACGGCGAGTTGGTGGCCGTCCTGTGCGAGGGCGGCTCCGCCGATGCCTCGGAGGACCGTTTCGCTTCTCAGGCGGACCGTTTCGGCAACGCGCTGTACGGGCTCGCCGAGCTCGCTCGCGACGAGGGCGGACTGGTGGCGGCCCTCCGCTCGGAAGACGCCGTGCGCGCCCTGGAACGCGCCTGTCGTGCGCCCGGCGCCCTGCGTACGGCGCGTGAGGCGCGCGTACCCGAGCTGCTCGCCGTCGCGGCGCACCTCGAACGCCTTCTGCGCCCTCTCTCGCTCGACTGGTACGAGGACGACCCGGCCGACGGGGGCGGCGGGCTCGGCTCCGTCGACCTGTGCCACGCCGCGTCGGGCGGTGCCGCCGCCCTGCCGGGGCTGGTGGCGCGGCACGTCTTCGGGGTGCCTCTGGTGGTCACCGAGTACGGGGTGCGGTTGCGGACGCACTACCTGAGCTCGGGGCGCGGGACGGACACCTCGGCTTCCCCGGCCGCGCCGCCATCGACCTCCGCGGCGCCATCGGGCTCCGCCGCCGCAAGGCCGTCCTCGACTGCCCCGTCTTCGGAGGAGGCTCCCGCCGTGCGCGCGTTGCTCGCCGCCTTCCACGGGCGGCTCGCCGCCGAGGTGTACCGGCAGGCCGCGTGGGTCACACCCGGTAACGCGCACGCCCGCCGCTGGCAGGAACGGTGCGGCGCCGACCGCGCCAAGCTGCGCACGGTCTACCCCGGCATGGAGGCGGCCCGCTTCGACGAGGTCGGGGACTCCCCGGACACCGCCGATCCGCGCACGCTGGTCTGGGTCGGCCGGGTGGAGCCGGCCAAGGACCTGGTGTCTTTGCTACACGCCTTCGCGGAGGTCCGCAAGGAGGAGCCCGGGACCCGCCTGCGGATCATCGGCGCGCCGTCCGGGTCCGAGGGCCGGGCCTACCTCGGCCACTGCCGGATGCTGGCCGCGCAGCTCTTCCCCGACGAGGCCGACGGGCCGCACTCCGTCGGCGACAACCCCGTCTCCTTCGAGGAGATCGGCGGGCCGGAGGTGCCCGACCTCCCCGACGCGTACGCGGCGGGTGCCGTGGTCGTCCTGTCCAGCGTCGTGGAGGGCTTCCCGGTCGGTCTGGTCGAGGCGATGTTCTGCGGGCGCGCGACCGTGTCGACGGACGTCGGCGCGGTCGTCGAGGTCATCGGCGGGACGGGGCTGGTCGTGCCGCCGCGCAACCCGCGGGCGCTCGCGGAGGCGTGCGTCGCGTTGCTGCGCGATCCCGAGCGCCGTGCGCGCCTCGGCGCGGCCGCCCGCGCTCGTGCCCTCGAACTCTTCACGGTCGAGCAGAACATCGCGGCATTTCACGGCATTTACCTGGAGACCGTCTCCCGCAGCCCGATCCGCCGGGTCGTCCTCGACGCCTCCGGGGAGCCCCGGCCGTTCGCCGTCCCGGCGGAGGCCTGGATGCCCGGCCGCTGGACCGGCCCGGGCGACCGCGACACCGCCCGGCGCGGGACCGGCCGGGCGGCGGCACCACCGGTTCCGGCGGGCTCGCCGGTCGCCGCGACGGAGGGGGCGCGATGAGCGGCCTGAGCGAACGGGACCGGCCCTGGACACCGGGAAGCCCCGGTGCCGGCGACCGGCGATCGCAGGAGTGGCTCTCGGGGGAGGGCGGCGGGGCTGGAGAGTCCGGTGAGAGGGGCGGTGACGCCTCGCTGGGTGGAGGCTGCTCGGAGGCGGCTGTGAGCGGTGGCTCCGCCGTGTCTGCGGGTGGTGGCGTGGGCGTGGATGTAGGTGGTGGCGCGGACGCAGGTGGTGGCGTGGACGTTGGTGGCGGCGTGGGCGTGGATGGGGGTGGTCGCTCGGGTGCTGTTGTGGGTGGTGGCCTTGATGATCCTGGGGGTGGTGGCTCTGATGTGTTCGGGGACGGCGGCTCCGATGTGTTCGTGGGCGGCGGCTCGGGTGGGGTCGCGGGCGGCAGCACGGGTGCGGCTGTGGGCAGCGGCTCGGACGTGGCCGACGGAATCGGCTCCGATGCGTCGTCCCCCGCCCAGCCCGACGTGGCTGTCGCGTCCCCTCGCAAGCCCCCCAGCCCCCGCCGCGGCGCCGCCGACCCGGTGAAGGCGCTGATGCACCGCCATCGGGAACTGTGCGAACGGGCCGTCGACCCCCTGGAGATCGCCGCCGCCCTGGAGGCTCACGGCGTCACCGACCGGACCGCCGCCCGTTTTCGGCACCGGGACGTCTTCTCCCTCGCGGAGGAGATGTACGCCCGCGTCCCCCGGGACGGCGACACACCGCCGCGCACCGCGAAGACCGAGGCGCTCCCGCGGGCGCGCCTGGACTGGGCGCTGCTCACGCTGCTGCCGGGCGCCCTGTGCGCCGCGACCGTCGTGGGTCTGCGTCTCACCCAGGGCCGCCCGCGCTTGTTCGTGGTGACCGCGGGCGCGCTGGCCGTGTTCCTCGCCCTGCGCGCGGCCCTCCGCCGGGGCCCGCTGGGCCCGCGCGGTCGCAGGCACCCGGGCTCGCACCGGACCGGCGCCTGGACCTGCTGGCTCCTCACCTACGCGGTCCTCGGCGACGGACTCCTGCGCACGGCCGTCGACGGCGGCCCCGACGGACTGCCGACCGGGGACGCCGACGGCTCGTGGCCCCTCGCTGCCGCCCCTGCGCTCACCCTTGCCCTGGCCTGCGCTCCCGCCGCCTGGAGCGCGCACCTCCTCGCCGTACGGGCCAGGCGCCGGCTGAACGCGAGCCGCGGCCTGGAGGAGTTCGCCTCCTCCGTGCGACCGCTGCTGCTCGGCACCTTCGCGCTGTATCTGTGCGCGCTCGCGGCACTGAGCGGTCTCTGCGCGGCCGCCCTCGGCGAGTCCGCAGGCCACGCCCAGACCCTCACCCTCGGGGCGCTGCTCTTCCTCGCGCGCCTCCTCACCGTGCACGGCTTCACCCACGCCCCGGCGCTCGTCCTCGGGACAGCCGGTGCCATCGAGGCGCTCGCACTGGCCACCGTCTTCGCGGGCCGGCTGCCCGGCTGCGGATTCCTGGCCACCCCTGTCGACGCCCTCCTGGCCGCCTGGGGCCCGGCAGGCGTTCCGGCCCTCTGCTGTGGAGCGGCGGCCCTCACCCTGCTGGTCCACGCGACCCGCACGCTCACCCGGGCCTCCGCCCACGCACGAACGGACCAGCCGTGCTGACGCGCACCCGGCCGACCGCGCCCCGGCAGCTGCCGTCCGCTGTACGACGACCTTGCGCGGCACCACCCCCACCGTGCACCGACCGCACGACGCACGCGCTCCTCCACCCACGCAACACCCCCGAAGGAGAAACCAGATGACCACCTCCCGATCCGGAGCGACCGGAGCCGCCGGAGCACCCGCGGTCCCGGGAGCCCTCGCGGTCACACGAGCGGCCGCAGCCGCCGGAGCGAACAGAGCGGCCGGTGCAGTCGCCACGGCCGGCGCCGTCGGAGCGGCCGGAGCGGCCCGAGTGGCCCAAGCGCCCGGAGTGGCCCGAAATCCTGGACCTGCCGGAGTGGCCGAAGCGCCTGACGCGGCCGGAACGCATGGAACGGCCCGCGTGGCAGGTGCGCACACCCAGGGAGCCGCACGATGAGGGTCCTGCTGATTGGAGCCAACGGATACATCGGCCGCTTCGTCGCCGACCGCCTGCTCGCCGACCCGGCCGTCCAGCTCACCGCGCTCGGCCGCGGCGACGACGCCGACGTCCGCTTCGACCTCGCGACCGGCAGCCCCGGCGCGCTCACCCGCTTCCTCGACGCGGTCCATCCCCAGGTCGTCGTCAACTGCGCGGGCGCCACCCGCGGCGGTGCCCGCGAACTCACCCGCCACAACACCGTCGCCGTCGCCACCGTCTGCGAGGCCCTGCGCCGCAGCGGCTGCGGCGCCCGTCTCGTGCAGATCGGCTGCGGCGCCGAGTACGGCCCGAGCCAGCCCGGCTCCTCGACGGCCGAGGACGCCGTCCCACGCCCCGGCGGGCCGTACGGCGTCAGCAAGCTCGCCGCCACCGAACTGGTCCTGGGGTCCGGCCTGGACGCCGTCGTGCTCCGGGTCTTCTCCCCGGCCGGTCCGGGCACCCCCGCCGGCTCCCCTCTCGGGCGGCTCGCCGAGGCCATGCGCCGCGCCATGCAGTCCGGCGACGGCGAGCTGAAACTCGGCGGCCTGGGCGCCCAGCGCGACTTCGTGGACGTCCGCGACGTCGCCCGCGCCGTGCACGCCGCCTCCCTCTCCGCAGCGCAGGGCGTCATCAACATCGGCTCCGGACGCGCCGTCCGGCTGCGCGACGCCGCCGCCATCCTCGCGCGCGTGGCCGGATACGGCGGCGCCCTCCACGAACTGGACGGTCCGCCCGGCGCCCATCTCCGGCCGGCCATCGGCCACCCCCGCGCCGACTCCGACCATGCGGCCCCCGTCGCGTACCCGTATCCGGACGGCTGCGGCAGCTGGCAGCAGGCCGACGTGCGCACCGCCCGCGACCGGCTCGGCTGGCGGCCCCGGATCAACCTGGAGGAGTCCCTGGCCGACATCTGGATGGAGGCGGCGTGTCGTATCTGACGGGCACTCCGGCGGGGACCGCGAGCGCCGGCACCACCGACGTCCGCACCGGCCTCGGCGTCCCCGGCTTCGCGCACCCCCTCCTCGCGCCCTCCGAATGGGGCGACCTCACCCGTGCGGGCAGACCCCTCCACTGGGTCGTCCTCGATGTCGCCGACGGACCCGGCACCCGCCCCGACCCGCACTGCCTGGAAGCCGCCGGCCGGCTCCGCAACGCGGGCGTGCGCGTCCTCGGCCACCTCGACCTCACCTACGGCGCCCGTGCCTTCCCCGAGGTGATCTCCGACGCACAGCGGTTCCTGGACTGGTATCAGGTCGACGGCTTCCTGCTGGACCGCTGTCCGGCCGACCGCTCGGCACTCCCCGAGATCCGCCGCACCACCGGCACGCTGCGCACCCTGCACGACGCGCCCCACATCGTCCTCGGCCACGGCACCCACCCGTACCCCGGTTTCGCCGAGAACGCCGACCAACTCGTCACCTTCTCCGGGCCGTGGAGCGACTACCGCTGGTCGCAGGCGGCCGAGTGGACCGCCGCCCATCCGCCCGAGCGCTTCTGCCACTTCGTGCACGGCGTGCCCCGCGGCCATCTGGAGGAGGCGCTGCGCGTCGCCCGCTGGCAGGGCGCCGCGACGATCTGGTTCACCGACCGCACCGACCGCGGCGGGCTCCACGATCCCTGGGAGACCATGCCCGGCTACTGGGACGAAATCGTCTCGCGGATCGGAACAGGTGTCTCGGAATGAAGATGGCCATGGCAGTGTTACACGGAGAACAACCGTAGTGATTGACCGACCAACGGAGTCCCCGTGTCGTTGCCACCCCTGGTCGAGCCCGCCTCCGAGCTCACCGTAGACGAGGTCCGCCGGTACTCCCGTCACCTGATCATTCCCGACGTCGGGATGGACGGGCAGAAGCGGCTGAAGAACGCCAAGGTGCTCTGTGTCGGCGCCGGCGGCCTGGGCTCGCCGGCGCTGATGTACCTGGCCGCGGCGGGCGTGGGCACGCTCGGCATCGTGGAGTTCGACGAGGTCGACGAGTCGAACCTGCAGCGCCAGATCATCCACAGCCAGGCCGACATCGGCCGGTCCAAGGCCGAGTCCGCGCGTGACAGCGTCAAGGGCATCAACCCGTACGTGAACGTGGTCCTTCACGAGGAGCGGCTCGAGGCCGACAACGTGATGGACATCTTCAGCCAGTACGACCTGATCGTCGACGGCACGGACAACTTCGCGACCCGCTACCTGGTCAACGACGCGTGCGTGCTGCTGAACAAGCCGTACGTGTGGGGTTCCATCTACCGCTTCGACGGTCAGGCCTCCGTCTTCTGGTCCGAGCACGGCCCCTGCTACCGCTGCCTCTACCCGGAGCCCCCGCCCCCCGGCATGGTCCCCTCCTGTGCCGAGGGCGGCGTCCTGGGCGTGCTGTGCGCGTCCATCGGCTCCATCCAGGTCAACGAGGCCATCAAGCTCCTCGCCGGCATCGGCGAGCCGCTGGTCGGCCGACTGATGATCTATGACGCCCTGGAGATGCAGTACCGCCAGGTCAAGGTTCGCAAGGACCCGAACTGCGCGGTCTGCGGCGAGAACCCCACCGTCACCGAGCTCATCGACTACGAGGCCTTCTGCGGCGTCGTGTCCGAGGAGGCCCAGGAGGCGGCCGCCGGCTCGACGATCACTCCCAAGCAGCTCAAGGAGTGGATCGACGACGGCGAGAACATCGAGATCATCGACGTCCGCGAGCCGAACGAGTACGAGATCGTCTCCATCCCGGGCGCCAAGCTGATCCCGAAGAACGAGTTCCTCATGGGCGCCGCCCTGGAGGGCCTGCCCCAGGACAAGAAGATCGTCTTGCATTGCAAGACGGGTGTCCGCAGTGCGGAAGTCCTCGCGGTCCTGAAGTCCGCGGGCTTCGCGGACGCGGTCCACGTCGGCGGCGGTGTGATCGGCTGGGTCAACCAGATCGAGCCGAGCAAGCCCGTCTACTGAGCCGGCCTGCCGGCCCGGACGGCGGGGGTTTCGCGCACCACGGGTGCGCGGAACCCCCGCCGTCGTCATGAGCAGACCTTGCCGTCCTTCGGCACCGCGCCGTTCAGCAGATAGCCGTCCACGGCCGCGTCGACACAGTCGCTGCCGCTCCCGTACGCGCCGTGGCCCTCGCCCTTCCACGTGAGCAGCACCCCGACGCCCTTGCCGAGCTCGTCCGCCATCCTCCTCGCACCCTCGTAGGGCGTCGCGGGGTCCCCGGTGTTGCCGACGAGCAGGATCGGCGCCGCGCCCGGCGCGCTCACCTCCGGGGTGTCGAACTGCCCGGCCACCGGCCAGTCGTGGCACCAGCCGGCCGTGTCCCAGCCCAGGAACGTGCCGAACACCGGCGAGATCTGCTCGAACTCCGGCAGCAGCTTCTTCGTCTGCTCCAGCGTCGGCCGCTGCTTGCCGTCCAAGCACGATATGACCCGCTGCGAGTGGGTGGTCGTGCCGTAGTGCCCCGCGGTGTCCCGCTCGTTGTAGGCGTCGGCGAGCACCAGCAGCTCGGAGCCGTCGCCCTGCTCCGCCGACTCCAGGGCGCTGGTCAGGCTCGGCCAGCCCGACTCGCTGTACAACGGCAGGACGATGCCGGTGACCGCGAGGGTCTGCGTCAGCTTGCGCCCGGACGACGTCGGCAGGGGCTTCGTGTCGATCCGCTTCAGCAGGTCGGCGATCTTCGCGCTGCCCTGCTCGGGGTCCTGGCCGGTCGACTTCAGGTAGTTGTCGAGCGCCAGCTGGAAGCCCTTCGCCTGGTTCTTCGCGTGGCCCACCGAGTCGGCGCTCGGGTCGACCACCGCGTCGAGGACCAGCCGGCCCACGTTCTTCGGGAACAGGTGGGCGTAGACGCCGCCGAGTTCGGTGCCGTAGGAGATGCCGAAGTAGTGCAGCTTCGTGTCGCCGAGGATCTGGCGCATCAGGTCCAGGTCGCGGGCGGTGTCGGTGGTCGACACATGCGCCATCAGCGGGCCGGCGGCCTTCTCGCAGCCCTCGCCGAAGTCGGCGGCGTCGTCGAGGTAGGCCTGTTCCTCGGCCGGGGTGTCCGGGGTGGAGTCGACGGACTCGGCGGCCTGCAACTCCTTGTCGCCGCGGCAGCGGACACCCTCGCTGGCGCCCACCCCGCGCGGGTCCCAGCTGACCAGGTCGTAGCGCTCGTGCAGCGAGGAGACCGTGGAGCCGTAGGCCGGCAGTGTGGACACGCCCGAGCCGCCGGGGCCGCCGAAGTTGAACAGCAGCGATCCGATCCGCTCGCTCCCGGAGCCCTTGGCCTTCGCACGGATGAGCGCGAGGTCGATCGTGGTGCCGTCCGGCTTCGACCAGTCCAGCGGCACCTTCACGGACGCGCACTGCCACTCGCTGCTCGGCGCGGGGGAGTCCGAGCTGCCCTTGCACCGGCCCCAGTCGGGCTTCTGCCCGGTCAGCGAGGCGGGCAGGCTCACCGTGTCACCTGAGGCGCCCGTCGTCCCGGAGGCGCCGGCCGACGGCCGCGCGTCCGCACCACCGCCCTTGCCGTCCTCACCTCCGTCCGATGGGCCGCTGCTGCACCCCGCCACCAGCAGCGCGGCGGCGGCGCCCAGCCCCGTCCACCGTACGAATCGCATCACGTGCACTCCCCCCTCGCGGACCGTGCCACCGGGCGGCGGACGGCTGTCAGGCCATAGTAGGCGGACGGAACCGCGGCCGTCGGAGCCTGTGGATAACCTCCTGACCTGCGAGTTTGCCCGCGCTCGCCCGGTGAGGTCCGTGCCGGGCGGCGGTTGTGGCGGGTCATGAACAGACCGTCCCGGCGGCCGGCAGCCTCCCGTTCAGCAGGTAGCCGTTCACCGCCGACCGCACGCACTTGTTCTTGCTGTCGTACGCGCCGTGTCCCTGCCCCTTGTACGTCACCTCGATCCCGACGCCCTTGCCGAGCGCGGTCACCATCCTCCGCGCCCCCTCGTAGGGGGTGGCGGGGTCGCCGGTGTTGCCGATGACGAGGATCGGCGCGGCACCCGGCGCGGACACGTCCGGATGGTCGGCGGCGCCCGGCACGGCCCAGTCGGTGCAGCTGAGCATGCCCCAGGCCAGGAAGTCACCGAACACGCCGGAGGCGGCCCGGAACTCCGGCAGCTTCCGCTCCACCTGATCGACGGTGTAACGCGCCTTGTCGTCGGAGCAGTTGATGGAGATGTTGGCCGCGGTGATGTTGCTGTACTCGCCGTTCTCGCTGCGGCCGTTCAACGAGTCGGACAGCAGCATCAGGATCCTTCCCTCGCCGGCGTACGCCTCCTCCAGACCGGCGGTGAGGTACTCCCAGAAGTCCTTCGAGTACAGCGCCTGCGCGATGCCGCTGGTCGCGGCGGTCTGGGTCAGCTCGCGGGGGAAGATCCCGGGGATCGGCCTGCGCTCGAGGTCGGCGAGCAGCCGGGCGATCCGGTCCTTCACATCCTGCGCGGTGTCCCCGAGGGGGCAGTCCTCGGTCTTCGACGTGCAGTCCTCGGCGAAGTTGTCGAGCGCCCGCTGGAAACCCCTGGCCTGCCCCAGCGAGCCCTGCTCGGGGGTCTGCGTCGGGTCCACCACCGCGTCGAAGACGGCACGCCCGACGTTCCTGGGGAAGAGGTGGGCGTAGACGCCGCCAAGTTCGGTGCCGTAGGAGATGCCGAAGTAGTGCAGCTTCGTGTCGCCGAGGACCTGGCGCATCAGGTCCAGGTCACGGGCCGCGTCGGTGGTGCGCACATGCGGCAGCATCTTCCCGGAGTTCTCCTCGCAGGCCTCGTTGAACTCCTTGGTGTTGTCCAGCAGCTCCGTACGCTCGGCGGTGTCGTCGGGGGTCATGTCCTGCTGGAAGTAGGCGTCGAGCTGCTGGTCGTTCTCGCACCGGACGGGGGCGCTGCGGCCCACCCCTCGCGGGTCGAAGCTCACCAGGTCGTACCGGGTGCGCAGGGTCGCGTAGTCCTCTGCGAACGCGGGCAGCGTGGTGACGCCGGAACCCCCCGGCCCGCCGAAGTTGAACACGAGCGAGCCGATCCGCCTGTTCTCGTCCCCGCTCGCCTTCGCCCGGATCAGCGCGATGCCGATGGTGTCGCCCTCGGGGTCGTCCCAGTCCAGGGGAGCCCTCATGGTGGCGCACTGCCACTCGTCACCGTTCGCCAAGGGGGACGGAGGGCTGCCGCCGCCCTGCGCCTGGGACGGCGTCGGACAGTCCTTCCAGTCCAGCTCCTGTGCCGTCAGGTCCTCGTCGTCAGCGCGGTCGTCGGTGCAGCCGGCCGCCAGGGAGGCCAGCAGGACGGCGGCGGCCAGGGCGGCGCGCAGGCGGGACGCTTTCGGCATGACTCCATCCTGCGTCCGTGCCCGCCCACGCGCGCGCGGGGCGCCGTCCGTCAGGTGTACGACCGCCGCCGTGCCGCTAGAGGGCGCCCTTGCGCGTCAGATGGTTGAAGGCCAGCCATCCCGGCAGCACCGGAAGCCACAGCGTCAGCAAGCGGAACAGCAGCACCGCGGGAGCGGCGACCTCCTTGGGGAGGCCGACGGCGATCAGGCCGACGGTCAGGGTCGCCTCGACCGCGCCGACGCCGCCCGGGGTGGGCGCCGCGGAGCCGAGGGCGTTGCCGGCGAGGAACACCACGGCCACGCTGGCGATGCTGATCGACGTCGTCTCGTCGCCGAACGCGCGGATCGACGCGTCCAGGCACATCACGAAGCAGGCGGTCAGCAGGAGCATGCCGCCGATACCGGTGACCAGCTTCTGCGGCCGCTGGAGCACGTCGAGCATGCGCGGAACGACACCCGCGAAGAGCGACCTCACGCGCGTGACGACGAACTTCCGCAGGAACGGCACCGAGGTCACCACGAGCACGAGCACCGCCACCGTCAGCAGGCCCGCGATGACCGTGCGGGACGGCGACAGCGACGGCGTCTTCTCGGTGCCGGTCAGATAGCCGAAGGACAGCAGCATGAGGATGTGGCAGCCCAGCCCGAACAGCTGCGAGGCGCCGACGCTCGCCACCGCGAGTCCCGGCCGCACTCCGGCGCGCTGCAGGAAGCGCGTGTTGAGGGCGACCCCGCCGACCGCGGCAGGCGCAACGATCTTCACGAACGACCCGGCGACCTGTGCCGCGACCGTCCGTGGGAACGGCACCCGCTCCGGCACGAAGCCCAGCAGGCTCATCGCCGCGGCGACGTAGCTCAGCGCCGAGAACAGCACGGCGGCGGCGACCCAGCCCCACTCGGCGTTGGCGATGAGCGGTCCGAACTCGATGTGGGTGAGCTGCGTCAGCAGGAAGTACGCGCCGATGGCGCCGGCGATGAAGCTGATCAGCGTGCGTGGCCGCACCCGCTCCAGCCGTGCGGGCTCGACCGGCGCCTGTGGCCGGATGCGCAGGACCTCGTGCCGGATCTGCGTCAGCAGATCCTCCTCGCGCGCCTCCTCCAGTGCCTCGTCGATGGCCCGCTTCTCGGCCCGCGCCTCGGCGCGTTCGGCCTTCTTGCCGGCCTTGTCGAGGACAGGCGGCGTCTCGTCCCCGGCTGCCTCGTGACGGGCCTGCCTGGACTGCCGGGACGCCTCCAGCACCGCCTCGCGTTCGCGCTGCGTCCGCTCCCGGGCCAGTCTGCGCAGGGTCGCGCGCGTGGAGCGGCTCAGCGCGATGGGCTGGAGCATCGGCAGGCAGTCCGCCACGGCGTCGGGGCCGAGCACGCTCACCGCCGAGGCGACCGCACGCTCGGCGCCCACCCGCAGGCCGAGCGTCACGAGCAGTTGGGAGGTGTCCATGCGCAGCAGCAGGTCGCCGGCCGCGATCTCACCGACGCGCAGGTCGGTGAGGATCACCGTGCCGGAACGATCCACCAGGATCGCGTCACCCACCAGCCTGCGGTGCGCGATGCGCCGGGACTGCAGGGCGCGCACCTGGTGCCAGGTGTCCCGCAGCAGCTCGTCGGTGATCTCCTCGTCCTCGAGCGAGTCCAGAGTGCGGCCGCCGGTGTGCTCGTAGACCAGCATCACGGCGTCGGGGCCGAGCTCGGAGGTCGCGATCAGCTTGGGTGCGTTGGCGCCCGCCGCGATGGCCGCGTAGGCCAGGAGCGCCTCCTGCTCGAGTGCCTGGCGCAGCGACTGCAGGCTGCTGCGGGTGGCGAAGCCGCGCAGGGTGAGATTGCGCCACGCGCGGTAGAAGAAGCCCTGCGCCTGCTGCTCGCGGTCGACCACCGTGACGTCCAGCTGGGTGCCGTCCTCCAGGGTGACGAAGTAGTGCCGGCCCCGGTCGCCGGTCTCCGACGTGTCCGAGACCTCCTGGCGCGCGGCACTCGCCGGGTGGAAGCCGACGTGCCGCAGGCCCGCCATCAGCGTCCGTCCCGTGGGACGCACGTTCGGCGAGCCGACCGCGTACAGCGTCCCGTAGGCCACCATCCAGCCGATCAGTACCGTCAGGATGATCGAGAACGGTGTCGTGTAGCCGGTGACGAGCATCGAGAACGCGTCGAGGAGCAGCACGATCCACAGCACCGCGCGCCAACGCGGCCGGCGCGACATGCCGACCGCCGTCATGTACGCGATGACGGGCGCGAGGTAGCCGTGCACGGGGTCGGTGAGGGCGTGGATGTCGCCGGGGGAGGGCTGGGTGAGCGCCTCCTGGATCGAATTAGGGGCCGCCTTGGCCACCCACAGGTCGGTGGCGAGGGTCACCCCGTGGGCCAGGACCGCCGCGAGCACGCCGTCGGCGATGCGCAGCCCGTCCCGCTTGATCAGCCGCTCGATGGCGAAGGCCACCGGCACCAGCAGGATCGCGATGCTCGACGCCAGCCCAGCGATCTTGATGAGCAGGTCGGGCGCCTGCCCGGTGCCCTTGTTGATGTCCTGTTCCAGGCCCGAGGTCGTTCCATGCGCAAACGCGGCGATGCCCAGCAGGACGATCACGGCGAGCACGCCCACCAGCAGCCGCATCAGGTCGGACGGACGGTGCACGCGCGCGGGGAGCAGCGGTTCGTCGCCCTCGACCTCGTCGATGTACGTGACGTCGACGAGCTCCGCGTCCTGTTCCGCCGTGCCGGCGGTGTCCGGGCGCGACGCAGCGTCAGAGGTGCCCTCCGCGTCCTCGGGATGCACGCCCTGCTGCTTCATCGTCTCTTCTTGGTCTCGAATCACCGGTCACCGCCCGCACGATGGTGGCATGCCCCACCGACACACGGGGGCATCAGGGTGCAAATGCGGGGGCGCCAGTCTGCCCGAAGCGTCGCCCGGGGGCGAGGCTCACGCACGGTCACGGGCCCGTCGCATTGTCGGTGGGGTGGGGCAGGATGGGGCGGATGAGCGAGCAGAGCCTTCCGGACGACGCCCGCCCGGAGCACACGGACGCGCTGCCGGAGTACGCCGAGAGGGTCCTCGACGTCGCGGACCTGATCCCGCCCGGGCGGGTCATGACCTACGGGGACGTCGCCGAGTGGCTCGGGGAGGGCGGCCCCCGGCAGGTCGGCCGGGTGATGGCCCTCTACGGGGGCGCCGTCCCCTGGTGGCGCGTGGTGCGCGCCGACGGGGTGCTGCTGCCGGGCCACGAACTGCGGGCCCTCGACCACTACCGCGCCGAGGGCACGCCCCTGAAGGAGGCGAGCAGGGCCGCCGAGGGCCATCTGCCGCGTCTCGACCTGAGACGCGCGCGATGGGACGGCGGTGAACGCGCGGAGGGTCACACCTGACAGCTTCCGCCATCGGACCCTCCCAAGGGGACCCCGTGACGCGTAAGGGGTAAAAGGGACACTTGCGTGGCATGGCGTACGTTCGATGGTCGAGGGGCTCGCGTGGCATGCGGGTCCGACGGGCCGCACGGGTCGCGAGGGAAGAAGCGGAAGCCGCCCTTCCGAACCGCCCGTCGGCGTAGCGTCGCCGTCACGCGTCACCCTCACCCCCTGACCACCGCCCTCCCCGAGCGGCCGTCCGACCACCAGCACACCCACCAGGACCGGCGAACCACGTGAGCTCCTCTTCCTCCACCAGGCGCCTGTCGCCCCCGCAGGGGCGACAGGGGAGCCGTGGCGCTTACCGGCTGGTACGTACCCCGCCGGAGCGGGTGGATCCCCCTCGTCTGGACGCGGCACAGCGCTCCGTGGTTGAGCACGCCAACGGTCCGCTGCTCGTCCTCGCCGGCCCGGGCACCGGAAAGACGACCACCCTCGTCGAGTCCGTGGCCGCCCGCGTCGCCCGTGGCGGCGACCCCGCGCGCATCCTGGTGCTCACCTTCAGCCGCAAGGCCGCCGTCGAGCTGCGCGACCGCATGGCGCTGCGCATGGGCGCCGCACGCGCGCCCCAGGCGACCACCTTCCACTCCTACTGCTACGCCCTCGTCCGCGCCCACCAGGACGCCGACCTGTTCGTCGAACCGCTGCGGCTGCTCTCCGGTCCCGAGCAGGACGTGGCCGTCCGCGCGCTGCTCGCCGGACAGGTCGACCTGCAGCGGCTCGGCCTGGCGCACGTGCGCTGGCCGGACGACCTGCGTGCCTGCCTCACCACCCGCGGCTTCGCCGACGAGGTCCGCGCGGTGCTCGCCCGCAGCCGGGAACTGGGCCTGGACCCGGCGGCCCTCGACGCCTTCGCCCGCCGGATCGGCCGCCCCGACTGGCGTGCCGCGGCCGCCTTCCTCGCCGAGTACCTCGACGTCCTCGACCTGCACGGCGTGATCGACTACGCGGAACTCGTCCACCGCGCGGTCCTCCTCGCCCGCCGCCCCGAGGCCGCCGAGCGGCTCGCCGCGCGGTACGACGCCGTCTACGTCGACGAGTACCAGGACACCGACCCGGCCCAGGTACGCCTGCTGCACGCCCTCGCCGGCGGCGGCCGCACCCTGGTCGCCTTCGGCGACCCCGACCAGTCGATCTACGCCTTCCGGGGTGCGGACGTGAACGGCATCCTCGAGTTCCCGCGCGCCTTCCCACGCCCCGACGGCCGCCCCGCCCCCGTCGAGGTACTGCGCACCTCCCGCCGCTCCGGCGCCGCCCTGCTGGCCGCCACCCGGCTGCTCACCCAGCGCATGCCCCTGACCCGCCTCCCGGCGGAGAAGGTGCGTGCCCACCGCGACCTCGCCCCGGTGCGCGACGGCGGCCGCGTCGAGGTCTACACGTACCCGACGCCCGGCACCGAGCTGGACAACATCGCGGACATCCTGCGCAGGGCGCACCTGGAGGACGGCGTCCCCTGGCGCGAGATGGCGGTCCTCGTGCGCGCCGGCTCCCGCACGCTCCCGACGGTCCGCCGAGCCCTGACGGCCGCCGGCGTGCCCCTCGACATCGACGGCGACGACCTGCCCCTGCGCCACGAGCCGGCGGTCGCGCCCCTGCTGACGGCCCTGCGCGCGGTCGCCACGGCGGAGGCTGCGGTTCGGCCGGCGGCAGGGGCGGACGAGGCGAGGGCTGCGGTTCGGTCCGGGGAAGGGGCGGACGAGGCGGAGACGGCGGTGCAGCCCGCGGAACAGGCGGACAGGGCCGTACGTCAGGAGGAGGGCGCCGGGGGTGCCCCGTTCCCCTCCGGGGAGCCGGCCGCGGTTGCCGGGGACCCCGACGGTGACCCCGCCGACGCCGCCGCTGTCCCCGGGGAGCGGAGCGCCGAACCGGCCGTCGACGCGGGAACCGAGGGCACCGGTCCCGCCGCCGAGCCCTGCTGGCTCGACACCGAAACCGCCCTCACCCTGCTCGCCTCCCCGCTCGCCGGCATGGACGCCGCCGACCTGCGCCGCCTGGGACGCGCCCTGCGCGAGGAGGAGCGGGCCGCGGGCAACCCGCTCCCGCCCCCCTCCGACGAGCTGCTCGCCCGTGCGCTGGCCGAACCGGAGCGCCTGGTCACGCACGACCCCACGTACGCCCGTGGCGCCCAGCGCCTCGGCGCGCTGCTCCGCAAGGCCCGTGAGCGGCTCGCTGGCGGGGGTACGGCCGAGGAGGCGCTGTGGGACCTCTGGGAGGGCACGCCCTGGCCCGCGCGCCTGGAGCGGACCGCCCGGCGCGGGGGCGCGGCCGGCCGCAACGCCGACCGTGACCTCGACGCCGTGTGCGCTCTGTTCGCCACCGCCGCGCGCGCGGAGGAACGCACCGGCGGCCGGGGAGCCCTCAACTTCCTCGCCGAGATCGAGGCCGAGGACATCGCCGCCGACACCCTCACCCGGCGTGCCGTGCGCCCCGACGCCGTACGCCTGATGACCGCGCACCGCTCCAAGGGCCTGGAGTGGAGTCTGGTCGTCGTGGCCGGCGTCCAGGAAGGGCTGTGGCCGGACCTGCGCCGCCGCGGCTCCCTGCTGGAGGCCGACCGCATCGGCCGCGACGGCCTCGCCGAACCGCTCACCCCGGGCGCCCTGCTCGCCGAGGAGCGCCGCCTGTTCTACGTGGCCGCCACGCGCGCGCGTGACCGCCTCGTCGTCACGGCGGTGAAGGCGCCCGCCGACGACGGTGACCAGCCCTCCCGATTCCTCAGCGAACTCGGTGTCGAGGCCAGGGACGTCACGGGCCGCCCGCGCCGCCCCCTGTCGGTCGCGGCGCTCGTCGCCGAACTGCGCGCCACGACGGTCGACCCGCGCGCGTCCGCCCCCCTCAGGGAGGCCGCCGCGCGCCGCCTCGCCCGCCTCGCCGCCCTCGCCGACGAGGACGGCCGGCCCCTGGTGCCGTCGGCACACCCCTACCGCTGGTGGGGGATGTTCGAGCCGACCGAGAGCAAAGTGCCGCTGCGCGATCGCGACAAGCCCGTCGTGCTCTCCGGCAGCGCCCTCGACCAGCTCGCCAACACCTGTTCCTTGCAGTGGTTCCTGGGCCGCGAGGTCAAGGCGGACGCGCCTGCCACCGCCGCCCAGGGCTTCGGCAACGTCGTGCACGTCCTCGCCGACGAGGTCGCCTCCGGACACACCCCGGCCGACCTCGACGTCCTCATGGAGCGCCTCGACTCCGTGTGGAACGCGCTCGCCTTCGACGCGCCCTGGAAGTCGGCGCAGGAGAAGGACAACGCGCGCGTGGCGCTCGAACGCTTCCTGCGGTGGCACGTCATGGACCGCACGGGCCGCACGCCGGTGGCGAGCGAGCACGACTTCGACGTCACCCTCGACGCGGGCGACTACGAGGTGCGCATCCGCGGCCAGATGGACCGCGTCGAGGCCGACGGCGACGGCCGTGCCTACGTCGTGGACTTCAAGACCGGCAAGAACGCACCCACCGCGCGTGAGGTGGAGCGCCACCCCCAGCTCGCCGTCTACCAGCTCGCCGTCCGCGAGGGCGCCGTGGACGAGGCCTTCGACGGCGTGCGCCCCGAACCGGGCGGCGCCGAACTCGTCCAGCTGCGCCAGGGCGCCGCCAAGCGGGACGGCGGCGAGAGCCTGCCCAAGGTGCAGGCCCAGGAGCCGCTGCAGGGGGAGTGGATCGGCGAACTGCTCGCCACGGCGGCCGGAAAGGTCCTCGACGAGCGGTTCACGCCCTCCACCGGACAGCACTGCACGCACTGCGCCTTCCGGGCGTCGTGCAGCGCACGGCCGGAGGGGCGGCACGTGGTCGAGTGACGGGCGCAGCGGTCCGGTGGCACGGCGACAAAGGCCGGTGGTGTGGGCCCAGTGCGGTGTGACGGACCGCACCACACCGTCTGACCTGCGCCTCTTCCGGCTCGGCAGGGCGATTTGTCATCGACTGTCACTGCCCGCCGCTAGCCTCTGCACATGCCCGCCCGTATCACCGATCCCGAGCAGCTCAAGGAGCTCCTCGGCATCCCGTTCACCCTGGAGCAGACGGCCTGCATCATCGCGCCGCCCGCCCCGCAGGTGATCGTGGCCGGAGCGGGGTCGGGCAAGACCACGGTGATGGCGGCGCGTGTGGTGTGGCTGGTCGGCACCGGCCAGGTCGCCCCCGAGCAGGTCCTCGGCCTGACCTTCACCAACAAGGCCGCCGGCGAGCTCGCCGAGCGGGTCCGCAAGGCCCTGATCAAGGCGGGCGTCACCGATCCCGACGTCATCGACCCGGACCATCCGCCGGGCGAGCCGGTGATCTCCACGTACCACGCCTTCGCGGGCCGTCTGCTCACCGACCACGGTCTGCGCATCGGCCTGGAGCCGACCTCCCGGCTGCTCGCCGACGCCACCCGCTACCAGCTCGCCGCGCGCGTGCTGCGCGAGGCCCCCGGCCCCTACCCGGCGCTCACCCGCTCCTTCGCCGACCTCGTCAGCGACCTCCTCGCGCTCGACGCCGAGCTCGCCGAGCACCTCGTGCGCCCCGAGGACCTGCGCGCGTGGGACGCCGCACTGCTGCGCGCCCTGGAAGGCGCCAAGCTCACCAACGCCGATCTGCGCAAGGTGCCCGAGGCGGCCGCCGCCCGACGCGAACTCGCGGACCTGGTGCTGCGCTACCGGGCCGCCAAACGCGAACGCGACCTCCTCGACTTCGGCGACCAGATCGCCCTCTCGGCGCAGCTCGCGCGGATCCCCGAGGTCGGGCGCCTGCTGCGCGACGAGTTCCGCGTCGTGCTCCTGGACGAGTACCAGGACACGTCCGTGGCCCAGCGCATCCTCCTCGCCGGTCTGTTCGGCGGCGGCACCGGGCACCCGGTGACGGCCGTCGGCGACCCCTGCCAGGCGATCTACGGCTGGCGCGGCGCCTCCGTCGCCAACCTCGACGACTTCCCCGAGCACTTCGCCCACGCGGACGGCCGCCCCGCCGCCCGCCAGGCGCTCAGCGAGAACCGCCGCAGCGGCGGCCGCCTCCTCGACCTCGCCAACGGCCTGGCCGAGCCGCTGCGCGCCATGCACGCGGGCGTGGAGGCCCTCCGCCCGGCCCCGGGGGCCGAACGCGACGGCGTGGTCCGCTGCGCGCTCCTGCCGACCCACGCCGAGGAGATCGACTGGATCGCCGACTCCATCGCCCACCTGGTGAACACCGGCAAGGCGCCCGGTGAGATCGCCGTCCTGTGCCGCACGGCCACCGACTTCGCCGAGATCCAGGGCGCCCTGGTCGCCCGGGACGTCCCCGTCGAAGTGGTCGGCCTCTCGGGCCTGCTGCACCTGCCCGAGGTCGCCGACCTCGTCGCCGTCTGCGAGGTCCTCCAGGACCCCGGCGCCAACGCCTCCCTGGTCCGCCTGCTCACCGGCCCGCGCTGGCGCATCGGACCGCGTGACCTCGCCCTCCTGGGGCGCCGGGCGCGGCTGCTGGTCTCCCACGCGCGCGGGGACGACGCCGACGACCCGGACCGGCGGCTGGCCGAGGCCGTCGAGGGGGTCGACCCGTCCGAGGTGATCTCCCTCGCGGACGCCCTGGACACTTTCCTGGAAACACCCCTGTACGGCGACGCCGACGCCGGCGACGACGGGCTGCCCTTCTCCCCGGACGCGCGCGTGCGCTTCGCCCGGCTCGCCGCCGAGCTGCGCGACCTCCGCCGCTCCCTGGCCGACCCGCTGATGGACGTCCTGCACCGCGTCCTCGCCGTCACCGGCCTCGAGGTCGAACTGTCGGCCTCCCCGCACGCGCTGGCCGCCCGCCGCCGCGAGACCCTGTCGAACTTCCTCGACATCGCCGCCTCCTTCGCCGCCAACGAGAGCGAGGCGAGCCTCCTCGCCTTCCTCGGCTTCCTGCGCACCGCGGCCCAGTACGAGAAGGGCCTGGACAACGCCCTGCCCGGCGGCGAGAACACCGTCAAGGTGCTCACCGCGCACAAGTCCAAGGGCCTGGAGTGGGACGTCGTCGCCGTCCCCGGCCTGGTCACCGGCACCTTCCCGAGCGCCCAGGGCCGCGAGAAGTGGACCGCCCAGGCCAAGGTCCTGCCCCACGAACTGCGCGGCGACGCCGACACGCTCCCCGAGGTCGAGGCCTGGGACGCGCGGGGCATGAAGGCCTTCCACGAGGCGATGAAGGACCACCAGCACACCGAGGAACTCCGCCTCGGCTACGTCACCTTCACCCGCCCCCGCTCACTGCTCCTCGGCTCCGGCCACTGGTGGGGGCCCACCCAGAAGAAGCCCCGCGGACCCTCCGCCTTCCTCCAGGCCCTGTACGACCACTGCGCGGCCGGCCACGGCGAGATCGAGGCCTGGGCGGAGGAACCGCGGGAGGACGCGGAGAACCCCGCCCTCCATCAGGCCACCGCCGACCAGGTGTGGCCGCTGCCCCTGGACGCCGCCGCCCTCGCCCGCCGCCGCGCCGCCGCCGAGACCGTCCTCGCCCACCTGGACACCCTCGCGGGGGCCGACGACGGCCACCCCGCCGCCGGCCACGACCCGGACGCCTACGACGACCCCGACTGGCCCCCGCCACCCGACGAGGACGAGCCGCCCTACGACGAGCCCGACCCGTTCGACGACGACCTCGCTTCCGCCTTCGACGACGACCTGGACGCCGGGTTCGCCGGTGCCCCCGACGCCGGACCCGACGAGGAGGACCCCGCCACCTGGGACCGGTGGGCCACCACCCGGCCCGCCGTCCCCCACCAGGCCACGGCGCCCGAGCCCCGTCCACACCCCCGGAGGCCTTCCCTCACCCCCGAGGAGGCCCGCACGATCGCCTCCTGGGACCGGGACCTCGACGCGCTGACCGGAGAGCTCCTGCGCGCCCGGCAGAGCGTCACCGACGTACCCCTGCCGACGACGCTGACCGCCTCGCAGCTGCTGCGCCTGGCCGCCGACCCGGACGGTTTCGCGCAGGAGCTCGCGCGCCCCATGCCGCGCCCCCCGCAACGGGCCGCGCGCCGGGGCACCCGTTTCCACGCGTGGGTGGAGGCCCGCTTCGAGGAGTTGACGCTTCCCCTGCTGGAGCCGGACGAGCTGCCCGGCGAGGAGGCGGAGATCGCCGACGAACGTGACCTGGAGGCACTCAAGGAGGCCTTCGAGCGCACCGAGTACGCCCGCCGCACCCCCTACCGCGTCGAGGCCCCCTTCCAGCTCGCCCTCGCCGGCCGCGTCGTACGGGGCCGCATCGACGCCGTCTACAAGGACGGCGACGGAGAGACGGCGACGTACGAGATCGTCGACTGGAAGACCAACCGGGGCCGCACCGCCGACCCGCTCCAGCTCGCGCTGTACCGGCTCGCCTGGGCCGAGCAGCAGGGCGTCCCCGTGGAATCCGTCACAGCGGCGTTCCTCTACGTGCGCACCGGCGAGGTCGTACGGCCCGACGGACTGCCGGATCGCGCCGCGCTGGAGCGCCTGTTGACGCGGGACGACGCGTTCGCGGCCGGTCGCGGGGGACCGGTCGCGCGACAAAACCGTGCGGAAGGACCCGGCGAGGATGTCGGTGCGGGCCGATAGGCTCGTGACCATGAGCCATCCCGTTGACAGTGTGGTCAGCGCCGTCCGCACGTACGTCGAGCGCCACCGCGCCGCCTTCCTCGACGACCTCGCCGAGTGGCTGCGCATCCCGTCGGTGTCGGCCCAGCCCGACCACGCGCCCGACGTACACCGCAGCGCCGACTGGCTCGCCGCCAAGCTCAAGGAGACCGGCTTCCCGACCGCCGAGGTCTGGCAGACCCCCGGCGCCCCCGCCGTGTACGCGGAGTGGCCGTCCGAGGACCCGCAGGCGCCCACCGTCCTCGTCTACGGCCACCACGACGTGCAGCCCGCCGCCCGCGAGGACGGCTGGGACAGCGACCCCTTCGAGCCCGTCGTCCGCGGAAACCGCCTCTACGCGCGCGGGGCGGCCGACGACAAGGGCCAGGTGTTCTTCCACACCCTCGGTGTCCGAGCCCACCTCGCCGCCACGGGCCGCACCGCCCCCGCCGTCACCCTCAAGCTGCTGATCGAGGGCGAGGAGGAGTCCAGCTCCCCGCACTTCCGCGCCCTGGTCGAGGAGCGGGCCGCACGGCTCGCCGCCGACGCCGTGATCGTCTCCGACACCGGCATGTGGTCCGAGGACACCCCCACGGTGTGCACCGGCATGCGCGGACTCGCCGAGTGCGAGATCCGGCTGTTCGGCCCCGACCAGGACATCCACTCCGGCTCCTTCGGCGGCGCCGTGCCGAACCCGGCCACCGCGGCCGCCCGCCTCGTCGCCGCCCTGCACGACGAGCACGCGCGCGTGGCCGTCCCCGGCTTCTACGACGGCATCGTCGAGCTCACCGACCGGGAGCGCGAGCTCTTCGCCGAGCTGCCCTTCGACGAGGAGCAGTGGCTGCGCACCGCCAAGTCGCACGCCGCCCACGGCGAGGCCGGGCACACCACCCTGGAGCGCATCTGGGCCCGCCCCACCGCGGAGGTCAACGGCATCGGCAGCGGCTACCAGGGCCCCGGCAGCAAGACGATCGTCCCGTCCTCGGCCTTCGTGAAGCTCTCCTTCCGGCTGGTCGCCGGCCAGGACCCCGATCACATCGAGAAGGCCGTCCGCGCCTGGGCCGACGAGCAGGTGCCCGCCGGGATCCGCCACGAGATCACGTTCAGGCCCCCCACGCGCCCGTGCCTGACCCCCCTCGACCACCCCGCCCTGCAGTCCGTGGTCCGCGCCATGGGCCGGGCCTTCGAAAGCCCCGTCCGCTTCACCCGCGAGGGCGGTTCGGGCCCCGCCGCCGACCTCCAGGAAGTCCTCGACGCCCCCGTGCTCTTCCTGGGCATCTCCGTCCCCTCGGACGGCTGGCACGCCCCGAACGAGAAGGTCGAGCTGGATCTCCTCCTCAAGGGCGTCGAGACCACCGCGTACCTCTGGGGCGACCTCGCGGAGACCTGGCGCCATGCGCCCTGACGACCCCGCTCGGTGCGGAGCGACACCGCGCGCGGGGCACACTGGAGAAACCGCCCCGCAGCGTCACACCGCATCGGACCCGGTCGCCCTCCGCCGCCCATCCCGCTGAACCGCCCGCCGAAACAACCGTTCCACCGGGGGAGTTGGAAGCACCCGTGACCACCTGGACCGACCAGAACGCCGACCGGCCCGTCTCGCTCACCGCGCCGAGCGGCATCGACCGGGCCGCCCACCACCGGCTCGACGAGGCCTGGCTCGCCGCGGCGTGGAGCCACCCCACGACCCGCTGCTTCGTGGTCTCCGGCGGCCAGGTCCTCATCGACGAGACGGCGGACGGCAGCACCGAGCTCGTCATGACGCCCTCCTTCGAGGCGCCCCTGACCGAGGCGCACCGCTACTTCCTCGGCATCGACGAGGACGGCGTCAGCTACTTCGCCCTGCAGAAGGACGCGCTGCCGGGACGCATCGACCAGTCCGCGCGCCCGGCGGGCCTGCGCGAGGCCGGCCTGCTGCTGTCGCCCCGCGACGCGGGCCTGATGGTGCACGCGGTCGGACTGGAGAACTGGCAGCGCACCCACCGCTTCTGCTCCCGCTGCGGCGAGCGTACGGTCATCGCGGCGGCCGGCCACATCCGCCGCTGCCCCGCCTGCGGCGCCGAGCACTACCCGCGCACCGACCCCGCCGTGATCATGTCCGTCACCGACGAGGACGACCGCATCCTGCTGGGCCGCCAGGTCCACTGGCCCGAGGGCCGCTTCTCGACACTCGCCGGTTTCGTCGAACCCGGAGAGTCCATCGAGCAGGCCGTGCGCCGCGAGGTCTTCGAGGAGGTCGGGGTCACCGTCGGCCAGGTCGACTACATCGCCAGCCAGCCCTGGCCCTTCCCCTCCAGCCTGATGCTGGGCTTCACGGCCCGCGCCACCTCCACCGGCATCGACGTGGACGGTGACGAGATCCACGAGGCCCGCTGGTTCTCCCGTGACGAGCTGAGCACCGCCTTCGAGTCCGGCGAGGTGCTGCCGCCCTACGGCATCTCGATCGCGGCCCGCCTGATCGAGCTCTGGTACGGCAAGCCCCTGCCGACCCGCAGCTTCGTCTGAGCACGACGAAGGGGTGGCCGTCCCGTCGGGACGGCCACCCCTTCGCCGCTGTACTGCCGACCGCTTCCCGGCAGCCGCTCACCAATTGCCGCTCAGGCGCCGATCTTCTGCTTCACCTGCGCCAGCGACGGGTTCGTCAGCGTGGAGCCGTCTGCGAAGAGCACCGTCGGGACCGTCTGGTTTCCGCCATTCGCCTTCTCGACGAACGCGGCCGACTCCGGGTCCTGCTCGATGTTGATCTCGGTGTACGCGATGCCCTCACGGTCCAGCTGGCTCTTCAGCCGGCGGCAGTAGCCGCACCACGTGGTGCTGTACATCGTCACAGTGCCCTGCAGCATCTCGCTCGCGCTCCTCTGAAAGCTCGGGAAGGTCGTCCACGGGGGGAACGCATACCACCGGGCCGCCATTCCCGCACGCACGCCCACCCCACACTCGTATGTGACGCCCGCCGCACGCCCGTACGTGACGCCTGCCGCATTAGTACGACTGCGGGGGCTCGCCTGTGGACAACCGCCTCGTCGGTCTCCGGCGACCTGGCAGCATGGCTGTGTGACAGCAGCAACGCATTCCACCCTCTTCCCGCAGGTACCGGACTCGGCCGACGCGGTGCTCGAAGGGCTCGACCCCGAGCAGCGCGAGGTCGCCACCGCCCTGCACGGTCCGGTGTGCGTGCTGGCGGGGGCCGGCACGGGCAAGACCCGGGCGATCACCCACCGCATCGCCTACGGCGTCCGCGCCGGCATCCTGCAGCCCTCCAGCGTGCTCGCCGTCACCTTCACCAACCGCGCCGCCGGCGAGATGCGCGGCCGGCTGCGTCAGCTCGGCGCCCACGGCGTCCAGGCCCGTACCTTCCACTCGGCTGCCCTGCGCCAGCTCCAGTACTTCTGGCCGAAAGCGATCGGTGGCTCCCTGCCCCGGCTCGTGGACCGCAAGATCCAGCTCGTCGCCGACGCGGCGGCCGTCTGCCGCATCCGGCTCGACCGGGGCGAATTGCGGGACGCCGCGGCGGAGATCGAGTGGTCCAAGGTCACCCAGACCGTCCCCGCCGACTACGCCCTCGCCGCCGCCAAGGCGGGCCGCGACGCCCCCCGCGACCCCGCCGAGATCGCCCAGCTCTACGCCGCCTACGAGGACCTCAAGCGCGAGCGCGCCGTCATCGACTTCGAGGACGTGCTGCTGCTGACCGTCGCCGTCCTCCAGGACCGCCACGACATCGCCGAGCAGGTCCGCGCCCAGTACCAGCACTTCGTGGTCGACGAGTACCAGGACGTGAGCCCTCTCCAGCAGCGCCTGCTGGAGCTGTGGCTCGGCGAGCGGGACAACCTGTGCGTGGTCGGCGACGCCAGTCAGACGATCTACTCGTTCACCGGGGCCACCCCCGACCACCTCCTCGACTTCCGCACCCGCCACCCCGGCGCCACCGTCGTGAAACTGGTCCGCGACTACCGCTCCACCCCCCAGGTGGTCCACCTCGCCAACGGCCTGCTCGCCCAGGCGCGCGGCCGCGCCGCCGACCACCGTCTCGAGCTGGTCTCGCAGCGCGATCCGGGGCCCGAGCCCGTCTACACCGAGTACACCGACGAACCCGCCGAGGCCGAGGGCGCCGCCCGTCGCATCCGGGAACTGCTCGAAGCCGGTGTCCCGGCCGCCGAGATCGCCGTCCTGTTCCGTACCAACGGCCAGTCCGAGACCTACGAGCAGGCCCTCGCCGACGCCGGCATCCCCTACCAGCTGCGCGGCGCCGAGCGGTTCTTCGACCGCCCCGAGGTGCGCAAGGCCGGCATCGCCCTGCGCGGCGCGGCCCGCTTCGGCGGCAACGACGCCCTTCTGGAGGACGCCGTCGACCTGCCCTCGCAGGTCCGGGCCGTCCTCTCCGGCGAGGGCTGGACCCCGCAGCCGCCCGCCGGTTCCGGCGCCGTCAGAGAGCGCTGGGAGTCGTTGGCGGCCCTGGTCAACCTCGCGCAGGACTTCTCCACCGCCCGGCCCGGCGCCACCCTCGCCGACCTGGTCGCCGAACTCGACGAGCGGGCGAACGCCCAGCACGCCCCGACCGTCCAGGGCGTCACCCTCGCCTCGCTCCATTCGGCCAAGGGCCTGGAGTGGGACGTCGTGTTCCTGGTCGGCGTCGCCGAGGGCATGATGCCGATCACCTACGCCAGGACCGAGGAGCAGATCGAGGAGGAGCGCCGCCTCCTGTACGTCGGCGTCACACGGGCCCGCGAGCGCCTCCATGTGTCGTGGGCGCTCTCCCGCTCACCCGGAGGCCGCCCTAACCGGCGCCCCAGCCGCTTCCTCGACGGACTGCGCCCAGGTTCGGGCAGCACCGCCGGCCGCGGCGGCACCGGCGCCGTCGGGGGCGTCGAGCGAGGGTTGCCGGGCAGGACCGTGGCCGGTTCCGTCGCCGTCCCCCGTCGGACCCAGCGCATTCCGGCCCGCTGCCGGGTCTGCGGGCGCACGCTGACCGACGCCGGCGAGATGAAGCTGATGCGCTGTGAGGACTGCCCGTCCGACATGGACGAAGGGCTCTACGAGCGGCTGCGCTCGTGGCGGGCGGTGCAGGCGCGACGCAACGGACAGCCCGCCTTCTGCGTCTTCACCGACAAGACGCTGATGGCGATCGCCGAGACGATGCCCGAGGAGGCGGGCGAACTCGCGCGCATCCCGGGGGTCGGCATGCGCAAGTTCACCCGCTACGGAGCCGATGTCCTGGCCATCTGTGCAGGCCAGGACCCGGGGGGAGACGCTGAGGGCGACTGACGCGAACTCGTCGAAAAAATAGTTTGCGCATGCCCCAGCAATCCCCATAGGTTCTTAGGCACGAGAACAGAGGCCTTCTCGAAGGCCCTGATCCCGTGCTGTACTTGCATATCCGTCGGACTGGGCTCACCCCGGTCCCAGAGACGCCGAGAGGAGGCGATTCCAGTGATCATCTTCAACGCCAGCTCCACCAGCACCGCCAAACTGACCGATCGCTCGATCGTCTCCCTGTGCATGCTCGGCGCCTCGAACCTGGGCACCGGTCTGTCCGGCATTCGTGCCGACCGGTCGGCGTCCTCCTCTGTTGCC
Organism: Streptomyces sp. NPDC052016; assembly: GCF_044548445.1. NCBI lineage: Bacteria > Bacillati > Actinomycetota > Actinomycetes > Kitasatosporales > Streptomycetaceae > Streptomyces > Streptomyces sp. NPDC052016. The sequence goes on along the minus strand of NZ_JBIUBX010000031.1, from coordinate 19,792 downwards.
CCCGCGGGCCTTCCCGTCCGCGAGCGCAGCGAGCGACCGACCAAGGCACTGGAAGCGGCAGTAGCGGCACAGGCGAAGGCCTATGCCTTTACGGCGACCGGTGCCGGATTCCGGAAGCAGACGACGCAGCACCACCTGATGTGGGCCTTCCGTGGGCCAGAACCCTGGAGTGATCCAGCCTGATTTTCGATCAGGCCGGCGCCTTCAGGGCCGCGGAACCCCATCCGGGATCCGCGGCCCTTCTGTTTGTCCCCGAACGGGGGACACACGGGCGAAGGGGCCTCGGGACAAGAAAAGAACCCGGTACCAGCCGCCACCCGGCCCAACAGGGCCGGACGACCAGACGAGGAAGACGAACCGTGCAACTCGAAGCGCACGCCCCGTCCGTACCGCCTTCCGAAACGATCCCCCCGCCCGGCCTCACGGAGGACTCCACCTTGACCCCGCTCACCGCGCTCACCGCGCTCGACGACGCCATCGAGAACCTCGGCGTACCCGTCCCCTGCCGCTCCTACGACCCGGAGGTCTTCTTCGCCGAGTCGCCGGCGGACGTGGAGTACGCCAAGTCCCTGTGCCGCACCTGCCCGCTGATCGAGGCCTGCCTCGCCGGCGCCAAGGAGCGGCGCGAGCCCTGGGGCGTCTGGGGTGGCGAGCTGTTCGTGCAGGGAGTCGTCGTCGCCCGGAAGCGGCCGCGTGGCCGCCCGCGCAAGAACCCGGTCACGGCATGAACACCGCAGGAACGATCGACCGCCCCCTCACGCACGACCCCAAGAAGCAGGCCCCGATGAAGCCGTCCACCAACGAGCCCGCAGGCTCCGCGACCGAAGACGTCACCACCACCGGCGCGATCGACTCGCGTCAGAACAGGACCCGTGAGATGCAACTCATTCCAGAAGCCCTGGCTCGTGCGCATATGCGCGAGCGACTGCACGAGGCCGAGCGGGAACGCCGGGCCGTGCGCCTGGCGACCGCTCGCCGGATGCAGCGCCGGGCCGAGCGCGCCTCGATGCGTGCTCGCCGGGCGCTCGCCATGGCCGTGATGCAGTGATCCCTATCACCTGAAGCGGTGGCCTCCTCCCAGGGAGGCGAAGCTCCGCCGCGGGGGCCGGTCCGTCCGAACGGACCGGCCCCCGCGGTGCGTTGCGCCCGGGGATCCGCCGGCCGCGGCGTTATCGTCCGAGGGTGACGAGTCTTCCCGGAGACAGAGACCACGACGGCTCCCCGACGGAGCCCCGCCCCCTGGTGTGCGCGCGCTGCGGCACCCCGGCAGGGGAATCACTGCCCGTCACCTGGACCTGTTCCGTGGAGAACGGCGTCCGGCGCCACTTCTGTGAGTCCTGCTCGCGGGAGAACCTCAGGGCGATCGAAGGGCGACTGGACTCGCCCTGGTGGTGAGCCGAGCCCCACCGAGCGCTCACGCCTCCGCCACCGACTCCTCCGCCTCCCGGTCCTCCTCCAGCCCCTCTTCCGGGACGAACCCCGGGAGCCACTCCTCCAGTTCCTCACGCAGCCGCACCGTCGCACCCAACTGGCAGAGCACACCGATGGTGCTGAGCGTCACCCGGTGGATCAGCAGGTACGCCGGGGGCAGGTTCAGTTGCTTGCCGAGCTGGTGGGCGGGGGAGCGGGGGTCGGCGATCCTGGCTGCCTGACTGCGTATCCAGTCCCGGGTGAAGGTGAACGCGTCGACCCGGGCCGGCTCGATGATCGGCAGGAGGTAGTCGAGGACGGCGTCCGGGTCCAGTTCGATGGACTCCTTGACGAAGCCCTCCGCGCACAGGAGTGCGTAGACCGCGTCCGCCTCGCCGTCGAGCGTCATCCGCAGGGACTCGCCGATCGGTTCGGGCAGGCCGCCCGGAAGCCTGTCGACCGTGCCGAAGTCGAGGACGCCCAGGCGCCAGTCGTCCTCGCCCTCGGGGCCGCCGGGCAGCAGACGGAAGTTGCCGGGGTGCGGATCGGCGTGCAGCAAACCGGTGCGGGCCGGGCCGGAGAAGAGGAAACGGGACAGCAACTGGCCGGCGCGGTCCCGCTGTTCCCGGGTGCCGCCGGAGATCACCTCGGAGAGGGGCACGCCGTCGATCCACTCCGTGACCAGCACCTGGTCGCACTGGTGGACCACCGCCGGGATGACGACGTCGGGGTCGTCGGCGAACTCATCCGCGTGTGCCTGCTGGGCCTGTGCCTCCAGCCCGTAGTCCAGCTCCTCGGAGACGCGGTCCCTGAGCTCGTTGATCAGGGGCTTGACGTCCATACCGGGGACGAGGGGGCCCAACAGGCGAGCAAACCGGCTGAGTTGCGTGAGGTCGGACAGCAGGGCCTCACCCGCCCCGGGATACTGGACCTTGACCGCGACCTCCCGTCCGTCGTGCCACACCCCCCGGTGCACCTGGCCGATGGAGGCCGCCGCGGCCGGCTTGTCGTCGAACTCGAGGAAGAGCTCAGGCCAGTCCTCGCCGAGCCGCTCCGCGAGCACGGAGTGCACCGTGAGGGTCGGCATGGGCGGGGCCGCGTCCTGGAGTTTGGTGAGCGCCGCGCGGTAGGGGCCGGCGATCTCCTCGGGCAGGGCGGATTCGAAGACGGACATGGCCTGCCCGAACTTCATCGCACCCCCCTTCAACTCGCCAAGGACCTTGAAGAGTTGCTCCGCCGTGCGTTGCTGCAGTTCACGGCCGACGATCTCCGCGGACTCGCCCACGATCCGCTTGCCCAGCCCCCAGGTCGCCCGTCCGGCGAAGCCGAGCGGGAGCGCGGCGAGCTTGGCGGTCCGAGTGACCGCCTTCCGGGGAAGATCAGACATGCGCCCTCCAAGTCCCAGCCCGCCGCGCCGCGTCTGACGTACGGCGTAACTCCTTCGAATGCCGTTGCTCCGCCATTGTCTCGTGCGACTCCGGGTCTTCGGAGGTGTGTTCTCCCTTACCTTTCTCCGCGGCTCCGCACGGGCACGCGGTATGCGGCCACACCGGTCGCGCATGCCACTGGAGGGCGGGGAGCGAGATTTCCCAGCGGGCCCCGGCCGAGGACGGGAGCCGGCCGTCGAGGAAGGCGAGCGCATGGGCGGCCGCCAGTCCGGCGACCGTCGTGGCCAGCGCCAGATCGCAGGCCGGCACCGGGCGGCGTCTCCCGGAGTGCCACTGGGCGACCAGTCGCGGCCAGGTCGGATCGCGGTCGGCGCGCGCCCGGTGCAGACAGCCGGCGCAGCCCGTCTCACCCGGCAGGACCAGCGGGCCGACCACGCCGGTCGCCTCCACGACTCCCGCGTACAGATGCGGGGTGCCCGAGGAGATCAAGGGTTCGGCGGTCGCGGGAGCGGGCGCGTGCACGGACACGTCGTCCCGCGGGGCGAGGATCACCAGGGAGAAGACAGGGGGCTCCGTCCCGGCCGGTGACCGGGTGCTGCTGCGGGGCGGGCGCCCCGGGGCCGCCCGGCGCACCGCGCGGCGGGCGGACTCGTCCCGGCGCTCACCGACGGCCTCGCCGGGCAACCCGCCCGGTGCGACGTCCCCGGGTCCCACCCGGCCGCCGTCACGAACGTCCACCTCGCCGACCCCGGCGCCCGCCAACACGGAGGCCAGTACCGCGCCGACCCGGCCCGCGCCCCTCACCTGCACCCGCAGCCGGCGCCGGGCCGCCAGGAGTCCGAGCGCCTCGCCCGGCTCCGACGCGGTCAGCGACAGTGATGCGAGGTCGGGGCGCAGCCGGTCCAGGACCCCTTTCCTCTCCCGCAGGGAGTCGGCGTCAGGTCCGCCCCCGCACGCGTCGTCGAGCAGCCCCGCCCGCGTCAGCCGCTCCACCAGCCGGTCGACATGACCGTCGGGCAGGTCCATGCGGCGCCCCTCCTCCCGCAGGAGCGCGAGCCCGCGGGTGCCGTCCAGCAAGTCCAGGAAACCGCCCGTCGCCGTGTCCACCGGGCCCAGCGTCATCGCGTGCGTCGGCGTCATCCCGAACTGCACGGTGTTCAGGTCGCGCCAGCCCCGCCGCAGCGCGGGCTTCACCATCGGATGCATCGAAGACCCCGTCCTCCTGGAAACTCCCCGTACGCCGGCGGAGCGGGGGCGTGGGGTCACCCCGCTCCGCCGACGAGTGCCAGCATGCCGGGCCCCGCCGGAGCGTGCGGAAAGTTGTCCACAGGCGGGGCAATTCGTCGTACAAATCCGTCGTGCGAGGCAGGCGCGGGGCGGGGGATCGGAACCGAACCGTCCCGGGGTCGGGACTTCCGCCGTGTGCAGCGGGTAACGTCTTGGCGTGCCCGCCGACCCACCGCACCGTCCCGGAACGCCGCAGCGCAGCACGACGAGCCAGCCGCCGAGCGGCTCGCGGGCGAGCGCGATCGAGGTCCGCAGGAGCGCCCGCCGGCGCCGGACGGTCTCCGCGTACCGCGAGGGCGATCGCACCGTCGTCCTCATCCCGGCCCGGATGTCCGAGGCCGAGGAGCAGCGCTGGGTGAACGTCATGCTCGACAAGCTGGCCGCCCAGGAGAGTCGGCGTGTCCCCGGCGACTCCGGACTGGCCGAGCGCGCCGAGCGGCTGTCCGCCCAGTACTTCGGCGGCCGCGCCCGCCCCGTCTCGGTCCGCTGGGTCACCAACCAGAACACGCGCTGGGGCTCGTGCACCCCCGCCGAGGGCAGCATCCGTCTGTCGCACCGGCTGAAAGGCATGCCCGAGTACGTCATCGACTACGTGCTTCTCCACGAGCTGGCGCACCTGCTCGTGCCCGGCCACGGCCCCGACTTCTGGCGGCTGCTGGAGGCCTACCCGCGCACCGAGCGGGCCCGCGGCTACCTCGAGGGCGTGGTCGCCGCCGAGCGCCTGCCGCATCCGCCCGGCACGCGCGGCGAGTAAGGCGGCGCGCGCGGCGAGTGACGGTGCCGGGCGTCCCGCGCGCGGGACGCCCGGCACCGTCCTGCACGGGTTGTGTACCGGGTCTGTACCGACATCGTCCGGTGTCGGAGTTTGCCGTTAGCCTGGCGCGACGCACTCACACTCGGGATGGGGGACGGTCGTTACGCATGCCCAGGGAATTCCAACGCGGCCACAAGGCCAGGATCAGTGACCTCACGGCGGGCACGGATCTGTACGTAGGCGTGCAGATCTCCGCCCCCGGCCTGACCTTCGACATCAGCTGCTTCGGCCTCGACGCCGACGAACGGCTCTCGGACGACCGTTACTTCGTCTTCTTCAACCAGCCGAAGTCGCCCGAGGAGTCCATCCAGCTCCTGGGCGCCCAGGCCGGTGACACGGAGTCCTTCCGCGTCACCCTGGACCGGATCCCGCCGCAGATCCAGAAGCTGTCCTTCACGGCGACCATCGACGGCGCCGGCCAGATGTCGCAGATCAACCCGGGATACATCCGCATCGTCGCGGGCGGCGAGGAGGTGGCCCGGTACGCGTTCGACGGCTCGGAGTTCTCCACCGAACGTGCCGTCATGCTGGGCGACTTCTACCTGAAGGACGTGTGGCGCTTCGCGGCCGTCGGACAGGGCTTCGACGGCGGTCTGGACGCGCTGCTGAAGAACTTCGGCGGCGAGGTCGCCGAGGAAGAGGCGCCCGCCGCCCCGCAGCAGCCGCAGACCGGTGCCGCGCCGGGCTTCGCCCCGCCGGCCCAGGCCGCCGCCCCGCCCGCGTTCGGCGTCCCCTCCTCCCCGGCTCCCGTGCCGGCCCCGGCCCCCGCGCCGGCCCCGGCCCCCGCGCCCGCCCCGCAGCCCGCGGCGCAGGGCTTCGCCCCGCCGGCCGCGACGCCCTCGGCGGACACGCCGCCCCCGGTCCAGCCGGTGCACACCGCGCCCACCATCGTCGCGCCCGTGACCCCGCCCGGCGGCGTCCAGGTCCCGCCCCCGGCCCCGGCCCCCGCGCCCTACGGCCAGCCCCAGCCGCCGTACAACCAGCCGCCCCAGCAGCAGCCGTACGGCCAGGCCGCCGCGCCGACCGCGCCGCTGCCGCCCGGCTACACCCAGCCCCAGGCGCCCCAGGCCCCGCCCGGCTACGGGCAGCACACCCCGCCGCCGGGCTACGGCCAGCAGCCCCCGTTCGGACAGGCGCCGGCCCAGCAGGCGTACGGTGTGCCGCAGGGCGCGCCCCAGGGCGGCGCCGGTGTGGCCGCCGCGCTGCAGCAGTTCAAGGAGACGCCCACCGGGCAGCGCTGGACGCAGCAGAACCGGAAGATGGTCCGCGTCGACCTCGGCGTCGGTGGCCAGCCCGTGCTCGCCCGCCAGGGCAGCATGGTGCTCTACCAGGGCAAGGTCGACTTCAGCTACAAGGGCGCCGGGTTCGCCGGCCGGATCGTGGGCAACGCGACCGGCCAGGAGATGCAGCTGATGCGCTGCACCGGCCAGGGCCAGGTGTTCCTCGCCGAGGACTCCACCATGCTGCACCCCATCGAGCTCCAGGGCGACGGCATCTGCGTCTCCGCCGAGAACGTCCTCGCCTTCGACGAGGGCCTCCAGTACGAGGTCCGCCGCATCGAGGGGCACGGCATCCCCGGCGGCGCGCTGTTCACCATGCAGTTCACGGGCACCGGCACGATCGTCGTGAAGACCCACGGCACGCCCGTCGTCCTGCCGGTCACGCCCACCACCTTCGCCGACTGCAACGCCGTCGTGGCCTGGTCGGCGGCCTCGCAGGTGGTCGTCTCCAGCCAGGTGCGGATGCGCCGCAACGCCTACCCGGGCGACACCGGTGAGAGCGTCAACCTCCAGTTCCGGGGCGCGCCCGGCAACTTCATCGTCGTCCAGCCGTACGAGGTCTGAGGGAGCCCGTCATGAACCAGCCGCTCGCGGGCTACGCCCCCGCACCCGTCACCGCCCGCATGGAGAACCACGGCAACCACATGCTGAAGGTCGCCCTGCAGACCGGGAACGACCTCTTCGCGCGCGTGGGCTCGATGGTCGCCTACGAGGGTTTCATCCAGTACGAGCCCAACCCGCCCGCCGTGCGCCAGGTCGCCCGCGACTGGATGACCGGCGAGGGCGCCCCGCTGATGAAGTGCTCCGGCGACGGCCTGCTCTACCTCGCCGACTACGGCGCCAACGTCGTCGTGATCAACCTCAACGGCGACGGCATCTCCGTCAACGCCACCAACCTGCTCGCGTTCGACGCGCACCTCACCTGGGGTGTGGAGCGGGTCAAGGGGCTGGCCAAGTTCGCCGGGCAGGGCCTGTGGAACACCAAGATCTCCGGGCAGGGCTGGGTCGCGCTGACCTCCCGGGGCAAGCCGATCGTCGTCGACTGCGGCGGCGGCGAGAACGAGACGTACGTCGACCCCGATGCGCTCGTCGCCTGGTCCCCGAACCTCAAGGTGAAGGGCAAGCGCAGTTTCAGGGCGCAGTCGCTCATCGGCCGGGGCAGCGGCGAGGCCTACCAGATGGCCTTCTCCGGCGAGGGCATCGTCGTCGTCCAGCCCAGCGAGGACAGCACCGACCGCCTCCGGATCCGGGGCTGAGGGGGAGCCAGAGTCACCATGCAGAGTCCGCTTTTCGCCTACAACGACCAGCAGACCCAGGAGCGGTGGAGCCTGCAGAACAAGCAGATGCTCCGCGTCACCCTGGAGGGTCACGACGACATCCTCGCCCGCAAGGGCACGATGGTCGCCTACCAGGGCCTCGTCGAGTTCGACGCCGAGTTCCAGAGCAACGGCCAGTCACGCGCGCGGGCGCGCACCGGCGAGGGCCTGGACCTGATGCGCTGTCATGGGCAGGGGACGGTCTTCCTCGCCAACCTGGCCCAGCACATCCACCTGGTGGACGTGGACCAGGACGGCCTGACCGTCGACAGCAGCTACGTGCTGGCGATGGACTCCTCGCTGCACCACGAGGTCATCGCCGTCGACAGCCTCTACGGCATCTCCGGCTCCGGGAAGTACCAGCTCAACATCACCGGCCGCGGCCGGGTCGCCCTGATGACCTCGGGCGCCCCGCTGATGCTCCAGGTCACGCCCGACAAGTACGTCAACTGCGACGCCGACGCCATTGTCGCCTGGTCCACGGGGCTGCGGGTGCAGATGCAGGCCCAGACCCACTCCTCCGGGGTGTGGCGGCGCCGCGGCAACACCGGTGAGGGCTGGGAGCTCAGCTTCATGGGCACCGGCTTCGCCCTCGTCCAGCCGAGCGAACTGCTCCCGCCGCAGAACGCCCAGATCGGCTCCGGCCTCGCCGCCCAGTACGGCATGGGACAGCAGGGGGCGCGCGGGCAGAACCAGGGCAACGTCTGGAGCTGAGCCCTCCCGCACCGTCCGGAAAACAGACGTAAGGGGCGGCCGCCAGGCGGCCGCCCCTTACACGTTCGCGTTCACAGCCGGGTGCGGGTCGCTTCCAGCAGGCGTACGACCGACTCGTCCGCGACGTCCGCGACCTCGGCGTAGGGGAACCAGCGCAGGTCGAGGGATTCGTCGCTGATCGTCTGGACGGCGTCGGCCGGAGCCACGGCCGCGTACTGGACGTCGAGATGCCAGTGGCACGGGGCGGGGATCGGGTGGCGGTCCAGCCGGACCGGGCCGCCGGGCAACAGCGTCAGGCCCCCGATGCCGGACTCCTCCGTGGCCTCGCGCAGGGCGGCCGCCTGCAGGGAGATGTCCTGCGGCTCGCAGTGGCCGCCCATCTGCAGCCACATCCGCAGCTTTCTGTGCAGGGTCAGCAGCACCCGCCCCCGGTCGGGGTCGATCACCAGGGCGCTCGCGGTGAGGTGTCCGGCCCGGCAGGCCTTCCACATCCCGTCCGGGTGCGCCTCCAGATGCTCCAGATAGGCCTGGCGCAGCTCTTCCTGGCCCTCGTACCCCTTCAGGACGAGGACCGCGTCGTCGTGCAGGCTCACTCGGTGCCGTCGTCCTCGTCCTGCTCGTCCTTCTTCTTCAGGTCCGGCTTCTCGCCGGCCCCGCCGCTCGCCGCCTCGCCGAGCATCTTGTCCCACTCGGAGAAGTCCATCTGCTCGCGGTGCACGAAGCCGTCCGGGTCGTCCAGGTCGGCGGCCGTCGGCAGCATGTCCGGGTGGGCCCACAGGGCGTCCCGGCCGTCGACACCGCGCGCGTCCGTCAGCGACGCCCACAGACGGGAGGCGTCGCGCAGACGGCGGGGGCGCAGCTCCAGACCGATCAGCGTGGCGAAGGTCTGCTCCGCCGGGCCGCCCGAGGCGCGGCGGCGCCGCAGGGTCTCGCGCAGCGCGTCCGCGGACGACAGGCGCGGCTTCGCCGCCGCGTGCACCACCGCGTCCACCCAGCCCTCGACGAGGGCCAGCGCCGTCTCCAGACGGGCCAGGGCGGCCTTCTGCTCGGGGGTGTCCTCCGGCTGGAACATGCCCTGCTGCAGGGCGTCCTGCAGCTGCTCGGGGTTCTGCGGGTCGAACTGGCCGACCACGTCCTCCAGCTTCGCGGTGTCGACCTTGATCCCGCGCGCGTAGCCGTCGACCGCGCCGAACAGGTGCGAGCGCAGCCACGGCACGTGCGCGAAGAGACGCTGGTGGGCGGCCTCGCGCAGGGCGAGGTAGAGCCGCACCTCGTCCTTGGGCACGCCGAGGTCCTTGCCGAACGTCTCGATGTTCACCGGCAGCAGCGCGGCCTTGCCGGCCGGGCCCAGCGGCAGGCCGATGTCGGTGGAGCCGACGACCTCGCCCGCGAGCACGCCGACGGCCTGCCCGATCTGCGAGCCGAACATCGCGCCGCCCATCGAGCGCATCATGCCGATCAGCGGGCCGGCCATGGCCTGCATCTCCTCCGGCAGGACGTCGCCCATGGCCGCGCCGACGCGCTCGGCGACCGGGTCGACCAGTTCCTTCCAGGCGGGCAGGGTCGCCTCGACCCACTCCGCGCGGGACCAGGCCACGGCCGAGCCGGCACCGGACGGCAGGGACGTCGCGTCGTCCAGCCACAGGTCGGCCAGGCGGACGGCCTCCTGCACCGCGGTGCGCTCGGCGGGGCCGACGCTGGCGTCCTTCACGCCGTCGGAGGTGCCCTGGGAGACGGTCTGGCGGGCGATCTGTTTGGCCATGTCCCAGTTCACCGGGCCGCCCTCGTAGGAGAGCATCTGACCCAGCTGCTGGAACGCGGCGCCCAGGTCGGTGGGGTTCAGCGAGCCGAACATGGCAGCGAGCGGATTGTCCGCGCCGGGGCCGCCGAAGCCTCCGGCGCCGGGAAGCCCGAAACCGAACGGGTTGGCCGGTCCCTGACCACCGCCGCCCTGCGGGTCCTTCTTCTTGCCCTCGTCGCCGTCCTCCGGCTCCTCCGGCGGAAGGCCGAATCCGAATGGGGTGTCACTCACGGGGTTCCTCGGCTGGTAAGGCCACCGGCTCTGGTCCGGCGGCGCGGCTGCCCTGCAACACCACCCAGCGTAGACACCCCGGCTCGATCGGGCCTCGGTGCTTCGCCGACTCTCGGCCTGCGGCAGGATGGATGCCACCTGGTACGTACGCGTCATCGCGCTCGTATGGAAAACAACCGCTGGAGACACCTGGTGAGTTCCCCAGATCCGCAGGTTCGCGCAGCGCGAAACCACTCAACCCCGGCCGGTCGGCGCGGGCCCGTCGTGGCCGTCACCGGCGCCGCGACCGGGGTGGGCGCGCTGCTCACCGAGCGCCTCGCCGCGTCGGACGAGATCAAGCAGGTCGTCGCCATCGACGAGCGGCGGGGGGAGTGCGACGCGGCACAGTGGCACATCCTCGACGTGCGCGACCCGGCGATCGCTGAAAAGCTGCGGGGCGCGGACGTGGTCGTCCACCTCGCGCTCGATCTCGACCTGGGGAGTGACAGCGCCGCCCGGACGGCGTACAACGTGCGCGGCACGCAGACGGTGCTGACCGCCGCCGCGGCGGCCGGGGTGCACCGCGTGGTGCTGTGCACCTCCGCGATGGTCTACGGCGCGCTGCCCGACAACGAGCTGCCGCTGTCGGAGGACGCGGAGCTCAAGGCGACGGCCGAGGCGACCGGGGTCGGCGACCTGCTGGAGATCGAGCGGCTGGCGCGGCGCGCGCCGCGGGCGCATCCGGGGCTGAACGTCACCGTGGTGCGGCCGGCGGTGCTGGTGGGCGGCACGGACACGGCGCTGACCCGGTACTTCGAGTCGCCCCGGCTGCTCGTCGTCGCCGGGTCCCGGCCCGCCTGGCAGTTCTGCCACGTCGAGGACCTGTGCGGTGCCCTGGAGTACGCGGTCCTGGAGAAGGTCGACGGGGAGCTGGCCGTCGGATGCGACGGATGGCTGGAGCAGGAGGAGGTGGAGGAGCTCAGCGGGATCCGGCGGATGGAGCTGCCGTCGGCGGTCGCGCTGGGCGCCGCGGCCCGCCTGCACCGGATCGGGCTCACCCCGTCCCCGGCGGGCGACCTGGCGTACACGATGTATCCGTGGGTGGTGAGCGGGAGCCGGCTGCACGATGCCGGGTGGCGGCCGCGGTGGACCAACGAGGAGGTGCTCGCGGAGCTGCTGGAGGAGGTGTCCGGGCGGCACACGGTGGCCGGACGGCGCCTGGGCCGGAAGGACGCGACGGCCGCGGGCGCCGCGGGGGCGACGGTGGCGCTGCTCGGCGCGGCCGCCGTCGTGCGGAGGGCTCGCAAGGCGCGGCGTCGGTAGGTCCCTGTAGGAGACTCCAAGCGGGTACGCGCGCGTGCCGGTCGATCACGCTATTCCCCCGTGTCGCCGGCGTGCGGCACGATGAAGGCATGGCACCCAGCGACGCACACCCCGGCGAGCAGACGGCACAGGACCCCATCAAGCTGATCGCGATCCGTGACACGGCGCTCTCCGTGGACGAGGTGTTCACGGCCGTGGGGGACGACGCGGCCGGCGGGACGGCGCTGTTCGTGGGCACCGTGCGCAACCACGACGGCGGTGCCGACGTCGACGCGCTCGGGTACTCCTGCCACCCCAGCGCCGAGGCCGAGATGCGGCGGATCGCGGAGAAGGTGGTCGCCGAGTACCCGGTGCGGGCGCTCGCGGCCGTGCACCGGGTGGGGGACCTGAGGGTCGGCGACCTCGCCGTCGTCGTCGCCGTGTCGTGCCCGCACCGCGGCGAGGCCTTCGAGGCCTGCCGGAAGCTGATCGACGACCTCAAGCACGAGGTGCCCATCTGGAAACACCAGACGTTCTCCGACGGGACGGAGGAATGGGTGGGCGCCTGCTGAGTCGGGGGCCCGTGCCCCGACGGCCTGCGGTTGCGTAACCGGACCCCTGCCGTGAGCGTTGTCAGTGCGGATGGTTAATCTGCTGATCAGTCAGTTGCGGTCGCTCACGTGGGGTCGGGAGGTCGGCATGGCGGCGCTCGCCTGGTTGTTGATTCCGCTGGTGGCTGCGATCGGCGCCGGACTGTGGGGCAGCTGGGCCAACCGGACCCGCAGGACCCGCGGCGACGGCCCCGAGCTGGACGGTTACGCCAGATTCCGCGAGGCCATGGAGAAGCCCCACTCCCGCACCTGAGGTGCATGCCCCGGGCGGTGGCCCTGACGGTGCGCTGACAGAAGCGTCCCGTACTGTCGAGGCATGCCACGCCGCACCGCGACGATGCTCGCCTCCACCCTGATGCTGATCGCGCTCCTGTGCGCGGGAGTACTCATCCGCGTGCCGTACGCGGAGATGTCCCCAGGGCCGACGGTGAACACCCTCGGTGAGCACGACGGCGAGCCGGTGCTGCAGATCTCCGGCCGGAAGACCTACGAGGCGACCGGCCACCTCAACATGACCACCGTGCGGGTCACCAGCGCCGACTACCGGATGAACCTGGTCGAGGCGGTCTACGGGTGGCTCGCGCACGACAACAAGGTCGTGCCGCACGACACGCTGTACCCGGACGGCAAGACCGAGGAGGAGTCCACCCAGGAGAACGCCGAGGAGTTCAGCCAGTCACAGGAGAGCGCCAAGGTCGCCGCCCTGAGGGAGCTGGACATCCCGGTGCAGTCCTGGGTGATCGTCTCCACCGTGGTGAAGGGCTCGCCCGCCGAGGGCAGGCTGCACGCCGGTGACGTGATCAAGGCCGTGGACGGTACCGCGGTGAAGGAACCGGGGGACGTCGCCGAGCTGGTGACCGAGCACGAGCCCGGCGAGAAGGTCGTCTTCACGATCGTGCCGGCGAAGGAGCAGGCCGCCGCGGAGAAGAAGAACAGGCCGGCGACCAGGACCCAGAAGGTCACGATCACCACGGCGGCCTCCGAGGACAGCGGCGAGAAGCGCGCGATCGTCGGGATCTCCGCGGGGACCGACCACACGTTCCCCTTCTCCATCGACATCAAGCTCGCCGACGTGGGCGGCCCGAGCGCCGGTCTGATGTTCGCTCTGGGGATCTACGACAAACTCACCCCGGGCAGCCTGACCGGCGGGAAGTTCGTCGCGGGCACCGGGACGATCGACGACGACGGCAAGGTCGGCCCGATCGGCGGCATCGAGATGAAGACCGTCGGCGCACGCGACAAGGGCGCCCGGTACTTCCTCACGCCCGCCGACAACTGCGCGGCCGCCGCCAAGGACACCCCGAGCGGGCTCACCCTCGTCAAGGTGGACACCATCGAGGACGCCCTCGGAGCCCTGAAGGACATCCGCAGCGGCGACACCGCCGGCCTGCCGAAGTGCACCACGGGGTAGCCCGACCCGCGGACGCGTGGCCGCCTCGCCGAAGGCCGCCTTCTCGTAGGCCTACGTCTCGAAGGCCCTCTACTCCTCGAAGGTCGCCGACAGGGCCTCGGCCAGGCCCGGGACCAGTTCGGCACCCGTGAGGACCTCCGTAGGGGCGTCCTTCTCACGCAGCCGCAGGGCCGACTCGCGGCGGCCGTCACGCAGCACCGCGACCGTCATCCGGACCTCCTGCCGGTCGGGGTGGTCCGCGACCCACTTGGTCAGCTCGGCCTCGCTCAGCCCTTGCGGAACCTGGGCCTCCGCGGACGGGGGCAGCATCAGGCGTTCCACGGTCAGGGCGCAGCCGGTCACCGCGTCGGGCCAGGCGATCGTGGCCAGGAACTCGTCGAGCGGCTTGTCCGTTGGCACTTCGTCCTGCTCGATCGGGGTGAGCCCGGAGGTCTCGGACTCGTCCTCCAGACCGAGCTGGGCGGCGAGCGAGGGTTCCTGAACCCGCAGCTGTGCGGTGTCGACGAGGGCGAAGAGGCGGGCGGGCTGGTCCCAGCCGAGGCCGGAGGCGTACTCGTCGATCTCGAGTACGGCCCGGGTGAGCGGGTTCGCTGCCATGGGAGTGTTGGACATGGTCACAATCCTGCCTCGTTCCTGACCGGAATCGGGAACCGAGTAAAGGGTGAGTAAGTTGCATAGGTGTGGGCCCGCGATCACGGGGGGCCACCCACGGTCCACGAACACGCGGGCCTGACCGACTCAACATCGACTTTCGAGGTGCGCACCTTGGCTTTCCAGATGCCGGACCGCGGCGGAGGCCCGACGGGGCCACGGATCAGAGTGGGCCGTCCGTCCCGGCGCGTCCGGACCCTGCTCATGACACTGGGCGTCCTTGCCGTGCTCGGCATGGCGTTCACCATGTTCGCCGGGTTCTGGACGGACTGGCTCTGGTACCGGTCGGTGAACTACTCGTCGGTGTTCACCACGACCCTGTGGACCAAGATCGGGCTGTTCTTCGTCTTCGGTCTGCTGATGGCCCTCGCGGTCGGCTTCAACATCTGGCTGGCCCACCGGCTGCGCCCCCCGCTGAGCGCCATGTCGATGGAGCAGCAGAGCCTCGACCGCTACCGGATGGGCATCGCGCCGTACAAGAAGTGGCTGCTGTTCGGGATCACCGCCCTGGTGGGGCTGATCGCCGGCGCCTCGGCGTCGGGCCAGTGGCGGACCTGGCTGATGTGGGTCAACGGCGTGCCCTTCGGGCAGAAGGACCCGCAGTTCCACCTAGACGTCTCGTTCTACGCCTTCGACCTGCCCTGGTACCGGTTCCTGCTCGGCTTCGGCTTCGCCGCCACGATCCTTTCCCTGATCGCCGCCGCGCTCACCCACTACCTGTACGGCGGGCTGCGCGTCACCAGCCCCGGCGCGCGCGCCACGGCCGCGGCCACCGGGCACCTGTCGGTGCTGCTGGGCATCTTCGTCGCGCTGAAGGCGGTCGCGTACTGGCTCGACCGGTACGGCCTGGCGGTGAAGTCCAGCGACTTCAAGGCGACCGACAACTGGACAGGTCTGCGGTACGTCGACGCCAACGCCTACCTGCCGGCCAAGACGATCCTGTTCTGCATCGCCGTCATCTGCGCCCTGCTCTTCTTCGCCACCCTGTGGCGGCGCACCTGGCAGCTCCCGGTGATCGGCTTCGGCCTGATGGTGCTCTCCGCGATCCTGATCGGCGGTCTCTACCCGGCGATCGTCCAGAAGTTCCAGGTCCAGCCGAACGAGCAGGCCAAGGAAGCGCCGTACGTCGAGAAGAACCTCAAGGCGACGCGTGAGGCCTACGGCATCGAGGACGCCCAGGTCAGCGAGTACTCGGGCGTGAGCAAGACCGAGGACAAGACGACGCTGCGCGACGACGTCGGCGCCACGGCCAGCATCCGCGTCCTCGACCCGAACATCGTGTCGCCGACGTTCCAGCAGCTCCAGCAGATGCGGAAGTACTACGCCTTCCCGGACAACCTGGACGTGGACCGTTACAACGTGGACGGCGCCGACCAGGACACGGTCATCGGCCTGCGCGAGCTCAACCTCGCGGGCGTGGACAAGCAGAACTGGATCAACAACCACTTCCGTTACACCCACGGCTACGGCGTGGTCGCCGCCAAGGGCACCACCGCCGACTCCGAGGGCCGGCCGGCGTTCACCGAGTCGAACCTGCCGTCCCAGGGTGTCCTCGGGCAGTACCAGCAGCGGATCTACTACGGCGAGAAGACGACCACGTACTCGATCGTCGGCGGTCCCCAGAAGGAGATCGACTACTCCGACGACGAGGGGGAGAAGACCACCAGCTACACCGGCAAGAGCGGGGTCAACCTCTCCAACCCGGTCAACCGCGCCGCCTACGCGGTGGCGTTCGGCGAGCCGCAGATCCTCTACTCCGGTGCGATCGGCGAGGGTTCGAGGGTCCTGTACAACCGCACGCCGAAGGAGCGCGTCGAGGCGGTCGCCCCGTGGCTGACCATCGACGGTGACGCCTACCCGGCGGTCGTGAACAAGAAGATCCTCTGGGTCGTCGACGCGTACACGACCACCAACGGTTACCCGTACGCCTCGCGCACGACCCTCGGCGACACGACCGCCGACTCGCTGACCGCCACCAACAACAACCGTGCGGTGGTGGCCCAGCAGAACCAGGTCAACTACATCCGCAACTCGGTGAAGGCGACCGTCGACGCGTACACCGGCGAGGTCAAGCTCTACCAGTGGGACACCAAGGACCCGGTCCTGAAGACCTGGATGAAGGCGTTCCCGGGCACGGTGGAGAAGAAGTCGGAGATCTCCGCCGACCTCATGGCGCATCTCCGCTACCCGCAGGACCTGTTCAAGGTCCAGCGCGAACTGCTCACCCGCTACCACGTGAAGGACGCCACGACGTTCCTCAGTGGCAGCGAGGTCTGGCAGGTGCCGGACGACCCGACCAACCGGTCGGGTGACGCGGTGCCGCCGTACTACCTGAGCATGAAGATGCCGGACCAGCAGGCGCAGTCGTTCTCGCTGACGACGACGTTCACGCCCAACGGGCGGGACAACCTCAGCGCGTTCATGGCGGTCGACTCCGAGGCGGGCACCCCCGACTACGGCAAGATCAGAGTCCTGAAACTGCCGACGAGCACGACCGTCGACGGACCCAAGCAGGTCCAGAGCCAGTTCAACTCCGAGCAGGACATCGCCGAGTCCATCAGGCTGCTGAGAGGCGGCGACTCCGAGGTCGAGTACGGCAACCTGCTGACGGTGCCGCTCGACGGAGGACTGCTCTACGTGGAGCCGGTCTACGTACGCGGTGGTGGACTCAAGTACCCGCTGCTGCGCAAGGTGTTGGTGACCTACGGAGGCAACACCGCCTTCGAGGACACCCTCGACGAGGCCCTCAACAAGGTCTTCGGGACGGAGGGCACGGCCCCGACGCCACCGCCGTCCGACGACGGCGACACCACGACCCCGCCGCCGACGTCGTCCAACCCGACGGTCCAGGAAGCGCTCAAGGACGCCCAGGAGGCCTTCACCGCCGGCCAGGAGGCCTTGAAGAAGCCCGACTGGGAGGCGTACGCCAAGGCGCAGGAGGAACTCGAGGCCGCGCTGAAGCGGGCCGCCGAGGCGCAGGCCGCGGCGGACCGCAGTGGCAGCGGAGGCAGCGGCGGCAACAAGGCCACCAGCAGCCCGAGTCCGGGCGCGAGCCCGGGTGCGGCCACCAAACCGAGCAGCAGCCCCGCCCCGGGCAGAAGTCCCAGCCCCACCGCCAGCCCCAGTGGCTGATCGAGACGGCTGATCAAGCCCCCTCCGCGCCGTGGTACGGTTGTCGAACACGGCGCGGGGTGGAGCAGCTCGGTAGCTCGCTGGGCTCATAACCCAGAGGTCGCAGGTTCAAATCCTGTCCCCGCTACTGAAAACGAAGGCCCGGATCCTGAATGGGATCCGGGCCTTCGTGGTGTGCGAACGCATGTGCCCGGAGTCGGGATCGCCGCGCCGCCTCGGGGAGTTGGGGGAACTGTGTTTGACTTGTCTCTCTGTGGGCATGTCGACAAAACGCTGAAGTGACCTCACGGGCTGCGGTATACGAGGTGTACCCGGGTTGCAGGTGGTGCGACGATGGACGTTATGGGGGACAAGGCAACTCTGTTCGAGACAGGGCGGTTTGTGCAGCCTTCCAGTGAGGAAGCGACCTCGGCCGAGACTCTTGAAGAGAGCCGGGAAGTGAACCGGGACGACACCCGGGACGAGACGGGGGAAGCGGTCGAGGAGGCCCGCCGACGGCTCGCCGCCGAAGCCGGCGACGTCGAGGCGATGAGCGTCCTCGGCGCCATGCTGCTGCGTCGTGGCGATCTGGACGGAGCCGAGCCCCATCTGCGGTCCGCCACCGCGGCCGGTGACCGGGCCGCCGCCAACAACCTGGGTGTCCTCCTCCACCAGCGCGGTTACGCCGACGAGGCCGCCGGATGGTGGCGGGTCGCCGCCGTCGCCGGCTCCGCGGCCGCCGCGCACGCGCTGGGCCGGCACCACCGGGAGCGCGGGGACGAGCCGGCCGCCGAGTACTGGCTGCGCCAGTCCGCCGAGCAGGGCCACGTGCTCGGCGCGTACGCCCTCGCCGACCTGCTGGAGCACCGCGGGGACGGCGGGGCCGAGCGGTGGATGCGGGCCGCGGCCGAGCGGGGCCACCGGGAGGCGGCGTACCGGCTGGCGCGCGCCCTCGACCGGCGGGAGACGCAGGACTCCGGCGCCGACAACGGTGTCGGCGCGGCGGCGGAAGCCGAGCAGTGGTACCGGCAGGCTGCCGCTCGGGGCCACCGGCGGGCCGCGCTGCACCTCGGGACGATTCTGGAGAAGCGCGGCGACCTCAAGGAGGCCGGGCGCTGGTATCTGACGTCCGCCAAGGACGGCGAGCCGCGGGCCGCCTGCGCGCTGGGCTTCCTGCTGCGCGACGCCGGCGACACGGAGAACGCCGCCGTGTGGTGGCTGCGGGCGGCGCAGGACGGCGACGGCAACGCGGCGAACGCGCTGGGCGCGCTGTACGCCGAGCGGGGCCAGACCCAGACCGCCGAGCGCTGGTACCGGGCCGCGATGGACGCCGGTGACGACAACGGCGCCTACAACCTCGGGCTGCTCTGCGCCGAGCAGGGCCGCGTTACGCAGGCCGAGCAGTGGTACCGGCGCGCCGCCTACGCCGGGCACCGGGAGGCCGCCAACGCGCTCGCCGTCCTGCTGCTCCAGGGCGGGGACACGGCCGGCGCCGAACCGTGGTTCTCCAAGGCCGCGGAGGCGGGCAGCGTCGACGCCGCGTTCAACCTGGGCATCCTCTTCGCCGGACGGGGCGAGGACGCCGTGGCGCTGCGCTGGTACGAGCGGGCGGCGGCGGCCGGGCACGCCGAGGCCGCGCTGCAGGTCGGGATGGCGCGGCTGCGCGAGGGGGACGAACGGGAAGCGGAACGGCATCTGCGGTGCGCCGCCGGCGGGGGGAGCGCGGAGGCGGCGTACCGGCTGGCGACCGTGCTCGACGCGCGGCGACCGCCGGCGCCCGCGCACGAGCTCGGTGAACCGACGCACGAGAAGACCGAGTGCGAGGAGTGGTACGAGCGGGCGGCCTCCCAGGGGCACCGGCGGGCGCAGGTGCGGGTGGGCATGCTGGCCGCCGCGCGGGGCGATGTGGTGGAGGCGGCGCGGTGGTACCGGGAGGCCGCGGAGGCCGGGTCGCGCAACGGCGCCTTCAATCTGGGTCTGCTGCTGGCCCGCGAGGGGAGTGAGCCGGAGGCCGCCGTGTGGTGGACGCGGGCGGCCGACGCCGGGCACGGCCGGGCGGCGCTGCGGCTCGCCCTGGTCTACGCGCGTCGCGGTGAGCTCGCGGAGGGGCAGCGGTGGGCGGACCGGGCCGTGTCGCTGGGGCCCGGTGAGGTGGCGGAGCGGGCGGCGCGGCTGCGGGACGCGTTGCGGGAGGAGCTCTCGGCGTGACGCTGCGGGCTGCGGGGGTGGTGCGGGCGGATGTGGCCGCCGCGGGCTGCGGGGGTGGTGCGGGCGGATGTGGCCGCCGCGGGCGGGGGGCGCTCACCGGCGCCGGCCGGGTGCCGCTGCGCCACCCGTGCCGCCCCCAGCGGCACGACTGCCCGCAGCTAGGTGCGCTCGCCTGCGCCCCCGGCTAGATGAATGAGTCCGATGTTTGCGCTGGCCGCGACCATGGCGAAGGGCGCCCGTTGGCCTGGTTGTGACTCCTTGCCTGGACGCCCTTCTGG
>NZ_JBIUBX010000030.1:0-139882 GCF_044548445.1 Streptomyces sp. NPDC052016 | reverse complement strand
CCCGGTTACATTCCGAACCCGGAAGCTAAGCCTTACAGCGCCGATGGTACTGCAGGGGGGACCCTGTGGGAGAGTAGGACGCCGCCGAACAATTTGTGGGAAAACCCCCGCATCGTTGATGCGGGGGTTTTCTGCGTTCACGGCTGCACGAGTTTTGTCTCGTACGCCAGGATCACCGCCTGTACCCGGTCCCGGGAGCCGGTCTTGGCGAGGACGCGGCCCACGTGGGTCTTGACCGTGGATTCGGCCAGGTGGAGGCGCGTGGCTATTTCCATGTTCGTCCAGCCCTTGCCGATGACCGTCAGGATTTCGCGTTCTCTCTCCGTGAGAGTGGCCAGGCGAGGGTGCGGGGTCGACGGGTCGCGGTCTGTGTCGGCCGGGAGGTGGTGGACGTAGGCGTCCAGGAGGCGGCGGGTGAGGCTGGGGGCCACCACGGCGTCGCCCGTGGCCACCGCGCGGATGCCGGAGAGCAGTTCCTCCGGCTGGGCGTCCTTCACCAGGAAGCCGGACGCTCCGGCGCGCAGGCCGGCGTAGGCGTACTCGTCGAGGTCGAAGGTGGTGAGGATCAGGACGCGGGTGCGGTCGCCGGTGGCGGTGATGCGGCGCGTGGCCTCGATGCCGTCCAGGCCGGGCATGCGGACGTCCATGAGGACGACGTCGGGGTGGAGTTCCGCCGTGAGGCGGACCGCCTCGCTGCCGTTGCTGGCCTCGGCCAGGACCGTCAGGTCGTCCTGGCTCTCCAGCAGCATGCGGAAGCCTAGGCGCTGGAGGGGCTGGTCGTCGGCGATGAGGACGGTGGTCACTGCGGGGGTTCCTCCGGGAGCTGCAGGTGGACGCGCCAACCCCGTTCGGGGTGGGGACGGGGTCCGGCTTCGAGTGTGCCGCCGTACAGGGCGGTGCGTTCGCGCATTCCGGGGATGCCCCGGCCGGTGCCCGTGGGGAGGGGGCCGCCGCGGCCGGTGTCGGTGACGGTGACCGTGACGGCTCCTGTGTCGGCGTAGGAGAAGGCGATGGTGGCCGTCGCTCCGGGGCCGGCGTGTTTGAGGGTGTTGGTGAGGGCTTCCTGGATGACCCGGTAGACGGTGAGCTGGCGGCCAGGGGGGATGGCGGGTGTGCCCTGGACGGTCGTGTGGACGGGGAGGCCCGCGGTGCGGACGCCTGCGAGGAGCTGGTCGAGGTCGGTGAGGGTGGGCTGGGGCGTCAGCTCCGGGTTCAGGCCGCCCGTCTCGTCCTCGCGCAGGACGTCCAGGAGGCGGCGGAGTTCGCCGAGGGCCTGGCGGCTGGTGGTGGCGATCGCGTCGAGGGCCTGGGCGGCGCGTTCGGGGGACTTGGCGGCGGCGTAGCGGCCGCCGTCGGCGAGGCCGGTGATGACGGACAGGTTGTGGCCGATGATGTCGTGCATCTCGCGCGCGATGCGGGTGCGTTCGGCTGCCGCGGCGAGGCGGGCCTGCTGGTCGCGTTCGATCTCCAGCCGGCGGGCGCGGTCCTCGAGGGCCTCCGTGTAGTTGCGGCGGGTACGGACCGTGATGCCGATTGCGGCGGCCAGGAGGACGGACATCAGCACCGGGACGATGTCCTCGTCCGGGCTGCCCTCCGGGTGGCGGACGGCGATGAGGACGGCCGGTGCGACGACCACGGCCGTCGTCCACCACAGCGCCGACAGAGGGCGGCGCAGGGCGATGTGGAAGACGACTGCCAGCTGCAGCAGGGACGCCTGGAGGGCGGCGCCGGTCCAGGCGTTCACGACGGCGACCGGGGCCATGGCGAGGAGCACGGCCCTGGGATGGCTGCGGCGCCACAGCAGGGGGAGTGAGAAGCCGAGGCTCATGGCCAGCACGAGCGGCACCGGGGTGTCCGGGGTGCGGGCGACGTTGCGCCAGCCGCCGCCCGCGTCGATCAGGGCGGCCAGCGTCCAGAACGCGGTGACGTGCAGGTCCCACAGACGGGGGTGGCGGCGGTCGAAGGCCTGCACGCGGCGCACGACGCGTTGGACGTACTGGGTGAGGGGCTCGGCGTGTGCGGGGGTGGTCCCCTCGCGGGTGGGGCACATGTCCTCGGGCACAGTGTCCATGGTGGGGTGTGCGTGCGGTGTGAGCGTCCGGCGCGGGCGTTATTTCGGGTGAGGGGCGTAGTACTCGGGTACTACGGTGACCTGCATGAACTACGTGATCCGGTCCGTGCGGGCCGAAGAGTGGGCTGCCGCGCGTGAGTTGCGCCTGCTGGCGCTGCGGGATCCGGTCGCCCACCTCGCCTTCCTGGAGACGTACGAGGAGGCCCTGGCGAAGCCGGAGTCCTTCTGGCGGGAGCGGACGGCGGGCGTCGCGGAGGGGGCCGAGGGGGCGCAGCAGGTCATCGCCGAGGGGCCGGACGGGGAGTGGGTCGGCACGATGACCGTGCTGGTCGAGGAGGCCGGTACGAAGGACTGGGCGGGGTTCCCGGTCGATCGGCTCCAGGGGCATGTCGTCGGAGTGTTCGTACGGCCCGAGTGCCGCGGGATCGGGCTGACCGAGGTGCTGCTCGACGCCGCGCTGGAGTGGGCCTGGGGCCGTGGTGTGGAGCGGGTGCGGCTCATCGTGCACGAGGAGAACCTGCGGGCGCAGGCCTTCTACCGCAAGGCGGGGTTCGTGCCGAGCGGGGTGGTCGTGCCGTTGACGGCGGACCCGGACGCTCGGGAGCTGGAGTTCGTCCTCGAGCGTTCCTAGGGCCGGCTAGACCGGCAGTTCCGCGTGCGGCCAGCGGGTGCGGGCCTGTTCGCGGGAGCGGAGGAGGGCCAGGGTGGGCAGGCCCCGGTCCCTGCCGGTGGCCAGGAGGTCCGGGAGTTGCGGGAGGGGGGCCACGGCCGCGACGTCGTCCAGGACCAGGGTGAGTGGTGGGTCGAGCCGACCGGAGGATGACCGTTCGGCCACGCGCCGGCCGCGCTCGACCACGCTCGAGACGAGGGCCGTGAGGAGGGGCATCGCGCCGGGGTGGGTCCTCGGGTCCTCGATGGATTCACCTAGCACATAAAGCGTTCCCCCTTCGTTCACGAAGGAATCCAAGGCGAGGGCATCTGTTCGGTTCGGGGTGCAGGCCTCGCGGATGTTCACCGTGGAGAGGGCGGACAGGGCCCGGGTCGTCAGTTCCTGGGCGATGTCCCGGCGTTCGGGGTGGGAGGTGAGGGCGGCTTCCAGTTCGCCTGCCGCGCCCGGGGCCGCCTTGGGGTTCGTACGGAGGGTACGGACCGCTTCCTGGATTCCGGTGCCCTGGGACCAGCGGTGGACGTGGCGGATGGTGCGGCCGTCGATGGCGGCGGCGTGGAGGTAGCTGCGCAGCAGGATCTCGGCGGTGTCGCTGACGGCCTGGTCCAGGCGTGCGGTGGGGCGTACGGGGGTCAGGAGGGCGGTCGCTCTCGCCGCCGCGGTCGCCTTGTCCTCGCAGCCGCTGGTGGGGGACCAGTGGAGGCGGGCCGGGGTGTCGCAGCGGTGGGTGGGGTCGTAGAGGAGGACGGGGCCGAGTTTGGCTCGGGCGTCCTTGGTGTCCTGCCAGAGGGCGGGGGTGGACGTGACGACGAGGGCGGGGCCTTCCGCGTCGTGTACGGCCTGGGCGGCTGTGATGTGGCGGGCTTGCGGGGGGCCGTAGAGCACCGGGCCTTCGGCGCGGTCGGCCTGCGCGCCGGCCGGCTGTTCACCGCCGGGGGGAGTGGCCGGGTGCGGGACGTGGGCCGGTGTGGCGTGGAGCGGTTCCGTGGGCTGCGGGCGGGGCTGCGGGGCCGGTGCCGCCGGGGGCGTCGGTCCCTGGGCGAGGCTCGGGGCGGGTACCTCCTGCGGTTGCGGCGGGGTCGCCGTGGCCGCCGCTGGGGCCCGGTCCGGTGCCGCCGCTGCCTCCGTCCTCCGGCGCGCCCGCATCGCCCTCCACCGGGCCAGGGTCCCCAGTGCGAACACCGTGAGGACGAGCAGGAGCATCAACTGCCCGATGAACAGGCCCCAGAAGAGGCCGTAGCCGGACAGGCCCGAGGCCTGGGCGTCGGGCCAGGCGCCCGGGATGTCGTGCGGCTGGGCGATGAGGTGGCGCATGGCCAGCGGGGTGCGGGCGAAGGTGACGCCGGACGGCCAGGAGCCGTGGGCGAAGAGGCCCGCCAGGCCCGTGGCCGTCCACACCAGCAGCGTCATGCCGAGGAGGAACGCCAGTATGCCGACCAGGAGGCCGTCGGGGACGCCGCCCTGTCCGCCTCCCTGGCCGCCCCGACGGTCGTCAGCCGGTCTCATGGCCAACCCCCTGCCGTCTCTACGCCACCGTCGACTCGGACGAGCCGTCCAAGTCGGCCAGGTGCTGTTCCATGAAGGCCGCCGCCCGCTGCTCCTGTTCCAGCTCGGCGGCGCGCAGCGCGTCGTCGGCCAGGTCGCTGGACGACTCGGTCATCGCGCGGTCGGTGAAGACCAGGGGGCGTTCCGTCTCCGTGACCAGGTGTTTGACCACCTGGACGTTGCCGTTGACGTCCCAGACGGCGATGCCCGGGGTGAGGGTCGGGATGATCTCCACGGCCCAGCGCGGCAGGCCCAGGACACGGCCGGTGGCACGGGCCTCGTCCGCCTTCTGGGCGTAGATCGTCCTCGTCGACGCCATCTTCAGGATGGCCGCCGCCTCCTTGGCCGCCGCGCCGTCCACGACGTCGGACAGGTGGTGGACGACCGCCACGAAGGACAGGCCCAGTCGGCGTCCGAACTTCAGCAGCCGCTGGAAAAGCTGGGCCACGAAGGGGCTGTTGATGATGTGCCAGGCCTCCTCGACGAGGAAGATGCGCTTCTTCCGGTCGGGGCGGATCCAGGTGTGCTCCAGCCAGACGCCGACGATCGCCATGAGGATCGGCATGGCGATGGAGTTGCGGTCGATGTGCGACAGGTCGAAGACGATGAGCGGCGCGTCCAGGTCGATGCCGACCGTGGTCGGGCCGTCGAACATGCCGCGGAGGTCACCGTCGACGAGGCGGTCCAGGACGAGCGCCACGTCCAGGCCCCAGGCCCGTACGTCGTCTATGGCGACGTTCATCGCCTCCGCCGACTCGGGTTCGGGGTGCCGCAACTGCTCGACGATGTCGCTCAGCACCGGCTGGCGTTCGACGATCGTCTCGTTGACGTAGGCGTGGGCGACCTTGAGGGCGAAGCCCGAGCGCTCGTCGAGGCCGTGGCCCATCGCGACCTCGATGATCGTCCGGAGCAGGGCGAGCTGCCCGGTGGTTGTGATCGCGGGGTCCAGGGGGTTCAGGCGGATGCCGTGGTCCAGGGCGGCCATCGGGTCCAGGCGGATGGGAGTTATCCCCAGCGCCTCCGCGATGAGGTTCCACTCGCCGACGCCGTCCTCGCCCTGGGCGTCGAGGACGACGACCTGGCGGTCGCGGAAGCGGAGCTGGCGCAGGACGTACGTCTTCTCCAGGGCCGACTTGCCGTTTCCCGACTCGCCGAGCACCAGCCAGTGCGGGGCCGGGAGCTGCTGGCCGTAGAGCTGGAAGGGGTCGTAGATGTAGCCCTTGCCGGAGTAGACCTCGCGGCCGATGATCACGCCCGAGTCGCCGAGGCCGGGGGCGGCGGTCGGGAGGTACACCGCCTGGGCCTGGCCGGTGGAGGTGCGGACCGGCAGGCGGGTCGTCTCGACCTTGCCGAAGAGGAAGGACGTGAAGGCGTCGGTGAGGACGGTCAGCGGGTCCCGCATGTGAAGCCCTACCTTCGGATGCCGGTGGCGAAAGGAAGCGTGTTCACGAAGGCGCGGTGGTGCTCTCGGTCGCACCACTCCAGCTTGAGGTACGACTTGCCGGCCGAGGCCCTTATCGTCCGCTTGTCGCGGGCGAGGGCCTCGGGGCTGCGGGAGGAGACGGTGATGTAGCCGACGAGGTTGACGCCCGCGGCGCCGCTGGCCAGGTCCTCGCCGCGCTGGTCGAGGCGGGAGTGGGCGGCGACGTCGCGGGGGTCCACGGTGCGGTTCATCTTGGCGGCGCGGCTCGCCTCCGCCTCGTCGTTGGTCTTCTCGGTCAGCATGCGTTCGATGGCCACCTCGGTGGGCTCGAGATCCATCGTCACGGCGACCGTTCGGATGACGTCCGGGGTGTGGACGAGGAGCGGGGCGAGGAAGTTCACGCCGACCGGGGTCATCGGCCACTCCTTGACCCAGGCGGTGGCGTGGCACCAGGGCGCGCGGGTGGAGGACTCGCGGGTCTTCGCCTGGAGGAAGGTGGGCTCCATGGCGTCCAGCTCGGCCGGCCAGGCGTTCCGCTTGGTCATCGCCTGGATGTGGTCGATCGGGTGGTCCGGGTCGTACATGGAGTGGATGAGCGAGGCGAGCCGGCCCTGGCCGAGGGGCTGGCGGACACGGATGTCCGCCTCCTGGAGGCGGGAGCAGATGTCGGTCAGCTCGCGGGCCATGACGACGGCGAGGCCGGCGTCCCGGTCCAGTTTGCGGCCGGACTGGGGGCGGGCGGCGCGGGCCATGGCGTGCGCCTCGGCGGCGAGCTCGCGCGTGTAGTGCATGCAGGCGACGAGGTAGGCGCGGTGCTGCTCGCTGCTGGTGGACACCATCGACTGGAGCTGGTCGTAGGAGCTGCGCAGCCAGGGCAGGGCCTTGTCGTCGCCGCGCTGGACGACGTCCTTGGCGTGGGCGTCGGGGTCGGCGGGGAGGGTGCGGGCGAGCATCTGGAGGCGGGTGACGAAGCCGTCGCCGTTGGCCACGTGCTTGAGCAGGGTGCCGAAGCGGTCGACGAGGGCCTCCTGGTCCTCGCTGTCGCGCAGGCCGACGCCCGGGCCCTCGATCTCGATGGCCGCGGTGACGGTCCTGCGGTCGGCGTGCAGCAGTACGGCGATCTCGTCGGGGCCGAAGGGGGCGGCCAGCCAGGTGATGCGGCCGATGCCGGGCGGCGGGCCGATCTCGATCTCCTGGCCGTCGAGCCGGGTGCCGGCCTCCATGGCGGCCGAGCGGTAGACCGTGCCCTGGCGCAGGGTGCGCTTGTAGCTGCGGTTGATCTCGAACCACTTGTAGAACGTGCGGTGCTTGTACGGCAGGTACACCACGGCCAGCGCGAGCATCGGGAAGCCGGCGAGCAGCACGATGCGCAGGGCGAGGAGGGGGACGAGGAGCCCGCACATCATGCCGAGGAACGCGCCGACGACGATGAGCGCGATCTCGCCGGTCTCGCGGTTGCGGCCGACGATCGCGTTCGGCCGGGCGCGGCCGATCAGGTATGTCCGGCGGGGCGTGACCGCGTGGGACACGTGGGACTCGGTCGTCAACGCCCTTCACCTCCCGTGCGGTTGGTACTGATGTTGCGGCTGTTGCTGGCGTGGGGTGTGTTGACCGCGCTGCGGGGCGGGGGTGCGGCGGAGGGGACAGTTCCGCCGCCCCCGTTCGAGGTGCGCGAGCTGTGCGCGGCGACGCCGCCGGAGGCCTGGTTGGCCGGGCGGGGGCCACTGGAGGTGGACGCGCCGCCGCCGTTGCTGTCGGCGCGGGTGCTGTGCGTCTTGATGCCCTGGGCGACGAGGGTCGCCGGGGAGCTGATGACGGCGGCGGCCTTGCCTTCCGCGCCCTGCATGATGCGGTTGTTGCGCGAGTTGGCGATCTCGTCGCCGAAGCCGGGCACGAAGCGGTAGATCATCGCGCTGGCGAAGATGGCGAGCAGGATGATGGCGAGGCCGGAGACGACGGCGGAGAAGGCGTCCGGGCCGTCGTCGGCGGACAGCGCTCCGGCCAGGCCCAGCACGATCACGATGACCGGCTTGACCAGGATGACCGCGATCATGATGCCGGCCCAGCGGCGGACGTGACCCCACAGGTTCTTGTCGACCAGGCCCGCGTAGACGACCGTGCCGAGCAGGGCGCCGACGTAGAGGAGGGCGGCCCTGATGACCAGCTCCAGCCAGAGCACGCCGGCCGCGAGGATCGACACGAGCGAGACCACGATCAGCATGATCGGGCCGCCGCCGATGTCCTCGCCCTTCTCCAGGGCGGCGGAGAAGGTGCCGAAGAAGGTGTCCGTCTGGTCGCCGGTGGTCTTGGCGAGGACCTCCGTGATGCCGTCGGTGGCCGATACGACCGTGTAGAGGATCAGCGGGGTGAAGGCGGAGGCGAGCACCGTGAGCCAGAGGAAGCCGATGGCTTCGCCGATGGCGGTGGTGAGCGGGACGCCGCGGACGGCCCGCTTGGCGACGGCCAGCAGCCACAGCAGGAGGGTCAGGACGGTGGAGGCGGCGAAGACGACGGCGTACTGCTGGAGGAACTTGGGGTTGGTGAAGTCGACGTTCGCGGTGTCCTTGACGGCCTCGCTGAGCTTCTCCACGGTCCAGGCGGCGGCGTCGGCGCAGCCCTTGGCGAGGGAGGAGAGGGGGTCGAGGGTGTCGGAGACGCCGGGGTTGGTGGTGTTGCCGGATGTGCCGTTGCCCCGCTCGCAGTACTTCTTGGCGTCGCCGGTGATGAGGCTGCAGTCCAGGCTTCCCGAGGGGGACGGGGTGGGCGAAGGGCTGGGGGAGGGGGCCGCGAAGGCGCGGGTGGCCAGCAGCACGGCCGACGTCTGGACGGCCGTGACGACTCCGGCGAGCCGGAGCAGACGGTGCGGGTTACCGGGCATACGTGAACCCTCCGTACTCCTCGATGGCCTTGCTGATCTCGTCGGAGGAGGCGGCCCTGTCGTCGCCGGGGACCGGGGCGGGGCCGTCCTTCTGCTCGTCGCTGACGATCTTCCAGTCGTCGCCGGTCCACTGGAGGTCGAAGGTCCAGGTCTTCCACGACGAGGTGACCGGGTCGGTCGAGGTTTCCCCGGACATGCCGATGAGGCCGAGGTACCAGACGGCGACCTTGGCCGTGGTGCTGGTGTAGGCCTGGACCGTCGTGCCCACCGGGATCACGCGGGAGACGAACGTGTCGCCCTCGGGCGCGTTGCCGTTCTCGTCGAGGCCCAGCTTGGCGAGGAAGTCGGCCGAGTAGGCCTGGTCCATGGGGGCCTGGAGTGCGGCCGCGGCGTCGGCGGTGTAGACGGTCCCGACGATGGCGTGCCGGCTCTCCTTCTGGAACATGCCGGTCGAGCCGAGGGCCACCGCGTAGTTGGCGGCCGCCGACTGCGCGCCCTGTTCGTCGCGCGCGTACCCCGCCGGGATGCCCCCCATCTTCATCTGCACCGGCTTGGTGCCGGTCGCCGCCGTGGGGGCCGCCTTCGGCTTGTCGGTCTCGCCCGTCGCCGAGGACGAAGGGGAATCGTCGCCTCCACGGTTCGCGAAGGCGATCGCGGCGATGAGGAGGACGACCACGCCGACCACCGTGACCAGGCTGCGGGAGGAGGAGCGGCCGGGGCGGCGGGCGCCGCCGTAGGGGTCGGCGTCGGGCAGGCGCACGCGTGTGCCCGTGGGCTCGCCGTAGTCGTGTTCGTCGCTCATGCCGTGTACGCCCCCTCGCTGCCGTACCCGAACGCGTAGAAGTACGACGGTAGCCGTGCTGGTTCCCGCGCGGGCGCGGTGTGGTGACTCGACATCAGGGAAACGCAACCTCAGCCGGTGGGCACGACGGGTGGGTGGGGTGGAGGGGGCCGGGCGTGCCCGGTCGGGACTGGGGGAGGGCGGGCGCGGCTATACGGCCATGCCGTACACGATCGTGAACAGTGTGCCGAGTGAGCCGATGATGAAGACGCCCGTCAGCCCGGCGATGATGAGGCCCTTGCCCTGTTCCGCGCTGAAGGTGTCCCGCAGGGCCGTGGCGCCGATGCGTTGCTTGGCCGCACCCCAGATGGCGATGCCGAGGCAGATCAGGATGGCGACCGCCATCACGACCTCGATCATCACCTTGGCCTCGTTGCCCAGGCTGCCGAAGGGGCCCCAGTCCGGAGCGATCCCGCCGATGATGGTGTTGATGTCTCCCTTGTCGGCCGCAAAGAGCATGTAAGTCACCGCCCCTGGTGGGTAGTTCCGCAGTCGCCCCTGCGGTGCGCAGAGGTCAGGCCTCATTGTCGCCGACAAAGTCGCCGTCGTATGTCGACTTGGCGTCATTGACGGTCGGGATTCGTACGAATAGCTTGTACGGTCACTCTGTGTATCACGGCAGGTCACGCCGGGCAATGAGGTCGGTGCGGAACCTGTCGTGTGGTTCCGTCGTTGTCCCACTTCACGGCCTGGAGCCGTTTCTGACGGCCGGTCGGGTGAGAGGCCGTCTCGATGTTCTCATGCCGCCCCCCGGCGCACGGCGAACGGGCCGCGGCAGGGCACCACGGCCCGTTCGCCCTTGCCACGCCATGGGGCTGATCGGCTGGCACGGCATCGGCCCGGCGGGAGATCGTCGGCGAAGGCGGGCGGTCGTCGAGGTCAGAGGCCCGGCACCGCCGAGGTCTCACTCTCGCGTCATACCGATCCCTCCACGCCCTCCACGAAGTGGTCGAACTCGCCCGCCTGCACGCCCAGCACGAACGCGTCCCACTTCCTGCGGTTCGTCGTGACCACGTTCTCCGGGTCGCTGGTCTCGCGGAGGTAGACGGGGGCCTCCCCGTCGTCGCCCTCGCCGAAGGCGATCTCGATCCAGGGGCCGGGCCCGGTCGCCTCCGGCGGGGCGGCGCGGATCCAGGTGAGGTCGGGCGGGACGTCAGCCACGGGGAGTGTCCTTCTTGAGTACGTGGAGGAGGGCGTCGAAGGCGGCCGGGGTGGCCGTGAGTATCGACTCCGCCGGGTCGCCGCTTTCGGTGAGGTGGATGGTGCGGGGGGTGGCGGCTATGTGGATGCAGGAGTTGCCTTCGGAGCAGTACGACGATTTCTGCCAGTTCATGAGCTTTCCTCTTGGTCTCGCATCACGGTGTGGATCAGGTCTCGGGTCTTCTCCGGACTCAGGGCTACCGCTTCGACCCGTTCGAAGAGTGTCCGGTACTTGCGCAGTTGCGCCTCCGCGTCGAGGAAGGCGGCGCCATGGGACTGGTCGAGCTGGACGGTGTCCAGTTGCGGTACCGGACCGTGTGCGTAGGCGATCGACTGCCCGGAGCCTGGGTATGCCCCGGCGTCGAAGGTGATGGCGCGCAGGGTGACGTGCTCCTGGTGGCTCATGTCGAGCAGGTGTTGCAGTTGCTGTCGGGCGATCGTGGGGCCGCCCACCTTCATGCGAAGGGCGGCCTCGTGGACGATCGCTTCGTACGGCGTGGGGTTCGTGCCGTAGAGGACCGCCTGGCGCTTGATGCGGAAGGAGAGCCGGTACTCGATGTCGGGCGGTGAGAGTTCGGTGACCGCCTGACGGAAGATCTCGAGCGCGTATTCGCGCGTCTGGAGAAGGCCCGGGATGCGGGCCGTGGTGGAGTCCCGCAACGCCTTGGCGTGGTGTTCCAGTTCGGCCAGATCGAGGAGGGGCGCGGGGAGGGTCTCCCGGTACTCCTCCCACCAGCCGCGTCTGCGGTCGCCCGTCATGCCGACCAGTGCCTCGACGAGGGCGGCGTCCGAGCAGTCGTAGGTGCAGGCCATCGTGCGCACCCGCTCGGCACTGACGCCCGCTCGGCCGGCCTCCATGTTGCTGATCTGGTTCGGGTTCACGCCGAGCAGTTGACCGGCCTCTGCGGCGGTCAGGCCCGCGTGCTCGCGAAGTTTGCGCAGTTCGATGCCCAAACGGAGTTGACGACCCGTCGGACTGTTTCTCACGGGCTGGCCCGCCCTCCTCGGCTGGCGTGTCACTCACACGAGTGGTGTAGCAATGGTTTTAGGGGAACTGTCTAAAGGCTTACACGGCTGGCGCTAGCTTATGACGCAGGCGCCCTGCCCAGAAGTGCCCCGCCCGACGGGGCGGCATCGTCACTGGGTCACCACCTCCTGCACTCACTCAACTCCCCACAGTGATCGGAGATTTCCATGCCCACCGTAACGCCGCCCTGGGCCTACTCCCTCCAACTGCCCCGCGATCCACGCGCACCGGGGATCGCCCGCACCACCCTCCGTGCCGTCCTCGCCGCCCATTCCCTCGCCGACCTCACCCCCACCGCCGAACTGCTGGCCGCCGAACTCCTCGCCAACGCCCACCTCCACACCACCGGCGACTACGGCCTCCGCCTGCGCGCGGCACACGGCGGTGGGCTGCGGATCGGCGTGTGGGACGGCGACCCGCGTGTCCCGCCGGGTTTCGTTCCGGCGGACGGCGTCTCCCTCGCCGTACCGCCGGACGGCGACGCCGAGAACGGGCGCGGACTGCACCTCGTGCGCGCGTGCGCGGAGAGATGGGGCGCCGCCGGGCTGGGCGGGGGGAAGCTGCTGTGGGCCGAGTGTCAGGGGGGTGAGGCGCCCTGATCGAACAAAGGGGCGGCACCACCAGCAGGGCGGGCCCACGTCGGACGTCTCGTCCGGCGTGGTGGTCGGGTCGGAGGCCGCGGAGCTCTGCCGGGACCGGCCTCCGACCCGTCATCCCCGTAAGGGACCGCGTCAGGCGACGCGGTGGACGAGCTGGGTCGTCAGCTCGTAGCGGGCGCCTACGACGGCCAGCTCACCGTTCGCGATCTTCGCGGCCAGGTCGGGCTCGGCGGCGAGGCGGGAGCGGACGGCTCGTATGTTGGCGTCGATGGTCGAGTCGACGCGGGCGTCGCCATCCTTGCCGCGGTCGATGCACGGGCTGATCTGGTCGGCCAGGTACTGGATGTGGGCGGGGAGCTCCTCGCCGGACAGGTCCGCCTGGACGGCCGCCTTCACGGCACCGCAGGACTGGTGGCCCAGCACGACGACCAGCGGTATGCCCAGTTCGAGCACGCCGTAGGCGACGCTGCCGAGGACGGCCTCGTCCAGGACCTCGCCGGCCGAACGGACCGTCATCAGGTCGCCGAGGCCCTGGTCGAAGACGAGCTCCGGGGGCACGCGGGAGTCGATGCAGCCGAGGACCACCGCGAAGGGGTGCTGGCCGGAGACCAGGCTGTGACGGACTGCGAGGGTCTCGTCCGG
The DNA here is from genome assembly GCF_044548445.1 of Streptomyces sp. NPDC052016. Lineage (NCBI taxonomy): Bacteria > Bacillati > Actinomycetota > Actinomycetes > Kitasatosporales > Streptomycetaceae > Streptomyces > Streptomyces sp. NPDC052016. The sequence continues at coordinate 126,989 of NZ_JBIUBX010000030.1, read as the reverse complement.
GTGCCGCTCGCGGTAGGTGCGCCAACGGCGGTTTCCGGCCGCCAGTTCCCGCAGGGCCTCGTCGGCGGTGGTGGGGCGCGGGGTGGAGACGGGGGTCCGCCGGGGGGTGGAGGCGGAGGCGGGGGCCGTCGCGAGGGCCGTACCGCCCAGGGCCACGGCCCCGGCGAAGCCGCCGCGCAGCAGCGAGCGGCGGGCGAGGGCGCGGCGGATGGATCTGAGGGGGGTGTCTTCTTGAGAGTTCACGGAAGGGAACGTATGCCCGAGTCCTGATCTTGGCGCGGGTGTTGCCGAATCATGGGAGGGGATGGGTGTTCCGGGACGGGGTGTTGGGCAGTTCTTGACGCGGGGCAGGGCTGTCGTTGACCTCAGGGCCGTCCGCCGGTCCCGGGGACCGCCGGGCACGGTTCGTGTCCATCCGAACTGAGCGCTGTGGCATGGTCGTTCGGTGGACGCACTGAAGGCACAGGACCCGACGCGGATAGGCGCGTACACCCTCCTCGCCCGGCTCGGCGCCGGCGGCATGGGCCAGGTCTACCTCGGCCGCTCACCCGGCGGGCGGCTCGTCGCGCTCAAGGTCATCCGCGACGAGATCACCGACCATCCGGAGGCGCTGGCGCGGTTCCGGCGGGAGGTGGAGACGGTGCGGGCGGTGCGGAGCGCGTACACGGCGAACCTGATCGACGCGTCGCTGGACGCGGCGCCGTACTGGCTGGCGACGGAGTACGTCCCCGGACCCACACTGAGCAAGGCCGTGACCGCGCGCGGCCCGCTGCCCGCCGAGACGTGCCGCGGGCTGCTCGCGGCCCTCGCCGAAGGGCTGGCGGCCGTGCACGCGCACGGGGTCACCCACCGGGACCTCAAGCCGCAGAACGTGATCCTCGCTCCTCAGGGCCCGCAGCTCATCGACTTCGGGATCGCCCGCAGCGCGGCGCAGACGGCGCTCACCGAGGCGGGGTTCGCGCCCGGCACGCCCGGCTACACCGCCCCCGAGGTGCTGCTCCGCAACGAGGTCGGGCCCGCCGCCGACGTCTTCGCCCTCGGCGCGACCCTCGCCCACGCGGCCACCGGCCGGCCGCCCTTCGGGCATGGTGAGCCCGCAGGCGTGAGCTACCGCGCCGTTCACGAGGCCATCGACCTCGCCGGTGTGGAGCCGGCACTGGCCACGCTGGTCGAGGCGTGCGTCGCCAAGGACCCGGCGAACCGGCCCGGCCTCACCGAGGTGATCGCGCGATGCGGCGTACGAACGGCGCTCGTCGAGGACACGTTCTACGGAGGACTGGCGGGGTTGGGGCAGGCAGTTCCCCCGACACTCGCGCAGACACCGTCGTCGGCGCGCGACGTCCCGGCCTCACCGGCGGTACCGCCGCCTCCGGCCCATACGCCCCTCGGCCCGCACGACCTGCCCACGACGACCTCTCCGAGCGGCAACGGCCTCGGCCACGGGTACACGCCGACTCAGGTCACCCAGCCGACGGCGGCCACGCGGCCGCGCACGAAGCCGTGGCTGATCGCCGGCGCCGCGGGGCTGGCCGTCGGGATCGGAGCGGCTGCCGTCCTCACACTTCTTCCCGGCGGGAGCGACGACAACGGCAAGGGCAAGGACGGGTCAGCGGGCCCGGGGAGCACCTCCTCGGCACCCACTACCGCCGGCAGCGACGAGTCGCAACTGCAGCCCCCGTCCCACGTGGAGCAGACGAATCCGTCACGGGACTTCTGGACCTCTGACCCGGCGTCACAAGCCGGGCAGGGGGCGTGCGGACTGCCGGTGGAAGAGCGCAACCAGTACTTCCAGTCCTCGATTTCGGCGGCGGACGCCAACGCCCGGTACACCTCGGGCAAGGGCCGGATCGGCTTCCGGGTCAACGGCCTGGGCCCGCAATCCAAGACTCCCTACTACGTGTCCGTGGCCGTCAAGCCCCCGCACACGATCGACGCGGACACCGGCAAGCCCATCCAGGGCGGACCCCAGGAGAACCTGGACCTGGGGTACACCAGCAAGCCGGTCGCGGTCAGCGAGGAGTGGGTGGAGCTGACGTACCCCGATGACTTCCGGCAGTTCGTGAAGGGCGAGAAGTACAGCGACGCGATCCCCGTCGAGAACGACCCCGGTGACTGGACGGTGCTCTTCCTCCATGTCCAAGGGCCCAAGCAGTACGCGAGTATTGACTGCCGCGGTTTCGTCGCGGAGTAGCGCACACGACACGGACAGCTTGGGGAAACGCCCGTAAACAGGGCCGCGGTGGGGGAGGGTTGAGACGTGCGAAAAGCTTGGTTGATCGGCGGAGCCGCGGTCGGGCTCGGGATGAGCTTCGTGATGCTGCTCGTCATCGGGGTGTACGTCGTTGCCGGGAACCTGGTCAACGGCGTCGGAAAGGGCAGCGTCGGACTGGCCAAGGGCGCGGTGCCGGCTGCCTACCAGACGCTCGTTCAGAAATGGGGCAACCTCTGCTCCGCCATAAACCCCGCGCTGCTGGCCGCCCAGTTGTACCAAGAGAGCGGTTGGGATCCGGACGTCGTCAGCCACGCCGACGCCCGCGGGATCGCGCAGTTCATTCCCAGCACGTGGGCGTCGCACGGTATCGACGGCGACGGGGACGGCGACCGCGACATCTGGGATCCGAATGACGCGATTCCATCGGCCGCGTCGTACGACTGCGAACTCGCCAAGTACGTCAAGGACGTGCCGGGCGACACCACCAACAACATGCTCGCGGCCTACAACGCGGGCGCCTACCGCGTCATCCGGGCGGGCGGCGTCCCGGCGATCCGCGAGACGCAGAACTACGTCAAGACGATCCGCACGCTGGAGAAGAGCTTCGCCGCCCCCGTCACCCGAGTAGACCCCTCCGAGCAGGCCGCCGGGGCGATCTACTACGCGCAGAAGAAGCTCGGGACGCCCTATCTGTGGGGTGGGAACGGTACGCCTGAGCAGGGCGGACGGTTCGACTGTTCGGGGCTGACCAAGGCGGCGTACGCGAGCGTCGGGATCACCTTGCCGCGGGTGGCCAACGACCAGTACAACGCCGGTCCGCACCCCTCGCGGGACGAGCTGCTGCCGGGGGACCTGGTGTTCTTCTCGCCCGACCCGAACAACTCCCGCGCCATCGACCACGTGGGGATCTACGTCGGCGGCGGGTACATGATCGACGCGCCCTACACGGGTGCCGTCATCCGGTTCGACCCGATCGACACCCGCAAGTACTTCGGTGCCACCCGGGTGACCGAAGATGGCGCGAAAGCGCTCCCGACGACCGTCTGAACCGAGTGGTGGCGCATCCGCTGAGCTGCGGCGATGTATCTCTCTTCGATAACGTCTGCGTGATCATTCAGTGGAGAGTGGAACGTATCAACGGGGGCCGTGCGTTCCTGTTGTCGTAGCCGAGCAATGCCTGTGACCGACTGGACCGGCGGAAGCGGATCTACACACCACGGGGGTGGGCACGAGCGGCGTGCACGAGGCGCGCCGGGCAGAACACGACGAAGGGGCCGCAGCACCATGGCTGAACTCGCCGCATCCGGGTCGAACCCCGACGTCGATCTGCTCTATGACATCAACGGTCTCGCCAAGGACGCCCCGCACTGGTTGGACCGGGTCGTCGAGTTCGTCGGCGAGTACGGGCTCCTGCTGGCCATGGTCCTGCTGATCGTGTGGTGCTGGTGGACCGTGCGGCGGCGGCCCGGCTCGGCCGAGGAGGCCGCGGGCTCCGTGGCCGCGCTGGTGTGGGCGCCGCTGGCCGCCGGCGTCGCGGTGCTGGTGAACGTGCCGATACGCGGGTTCGTGGAGCGGCCCCGGCCGTTCCTCGACCACCAGGGGCTGGAGGTGCTCGTCTCCGGCAAGACCGACTACTCCTTCGTGAGCGACCACGCCACCATCACCATGGCGATGGCCGTCGCGCTGTTCGTCGCCAATCGGAAGTTCGGCCTCGTCGGGCTCGGGATCGGGTTGCTGGAGGGGTTCTGCCGGGTGTACATGGGTGTGCACTATCCGACGGACGTGGTCGGAGGGTTCGCGCTCGGTACGGCCGTGGCCCTGCTGCTGTCCCCGGTGGCCTCGGCGCTGCTCACGCCCGTGCTGAAGGCGGTGGACCGCTCCCCCCGGGTGGGGTGGGTCGTGCGCAGCCGCTCCGCCAGGGGGTCGGGAAGAGACGCGGTGATCCCGGGAGCCCGGGTCGAGGCGGCCGCCGAGGAGAGGGATCTCGCCGCCTGACGGCCGTTCAGGCGTGAGCCGACGGCCGGGGGAGCCCTCCGGCGGCACGACGGCCCGCCGCCGCGGTTCCAGCCGTCGCACGACGGTGGTTCACAATCCCTGCGGGTGGCTGAAGAAGCCCTTCGGGTCGTACTGCTTCTTCAGCCGGGTCAGGCGGGGCAGGGCGTCGCCGTAGTAGGCCTTCTTCCAGTTCGTGAGGGTGGGGTCCGCGTAGTTCTGGTACGCGGCGCCCGAGGCGTACGGCTTCATGGCCAGGTGGGCCGAGGACAGCCAGGACTGGGCGGTCGTGCCGGTCGTACCGGCGCGCCAGGAGGCGAGGTACTGGGCCAGCATGCGGGAGCGGCGGTGGACGAACGCCGTGGCCGTGGGCGAGACGCGGTTCACCGCGCCGCCCAGCGCCGTGAGCGCGATGCTGCCCGAGCCGCCGCGGACGGTCGTCATCTGCTTCAGCAGTGTCCGGATGCCGGCCGCCGACAGCGAACGGTCGAAGAAGTCGGAGCGCGCCGCGTACGTCTCCCGGACCAGCTTGCCCTGCGGGGCGCGGCCCGGGGTCGGGCCCGGCAGGTGGCACTGTGCGTCGGTGGAGAAGGAGGAGCAGCCGGCGTAGATCTCCATGGCCTCCTCGTAGGAGCGGCGGCGCAGGGAGACGCCGGTGGCGGGGGCGCCGACGCGGTCGGCGAGGCGGTCCACCGCGTTCTGGAGCTGGCCGTAGGTGCCTATGCAGAAGGCGGCCACCGAGATCCTCGGTGATCCGCCGGGCGTGTTCGAGAGGTGGAGGGAGGACCAGATCTCGTCGGGCTGGGCCGGGCCCCACTCCTGCCAGGCCTTCACCACCGCGGCCGCCCTGGACCACGGCCAGGTGAGGTAGCCGGTCACGGCCTGCGGGGCCGGGTGGGTCCTGAAGTGCAGTTCCGTGACGACGCCGAAGTTCGCGTTGCCGGCGCCGCGCAGCGCCCAGAAGAGTTCCTCGTTCTGCGTGGCGTTCGCGGTGAGCTGCTTGCCGTCCGCCGTGACGATGGTCGCCTGGGTGAGGCTGTCGCAGGTCAGGCCGTACGCCCGGGAGACCACGCCGTGACCGCCGCCGAGGACCAGGCCGGAGACGCCGACCGTCGGGCAGGAACCCGCCGGGATGGTCACGCCCTTCGCGGCCAGCGCGCGGTAGACGTCGATCAGCTTGGCGCCGGCTCCGACCACGGCCGAGCCGCCGCTCGCCCGCACCCGGCTCAGCTTGGAGACGTCGAGGATCAGCCGGCCGTTGCCCGAGGACCAGCCGCCGTAGGAGTGGCCGCCGTTGCGGATGGCGACCTTGGTGCCGTGGGCGCGGGCGTACGCCAGGACGGTCCGGATGTCGTCGGTGTGGGCCACGTAGGCGACCGCGGCCGGCTTCAGGGTGTCGAAGCGGGTGTTGTAGAGCTGCCGGGCCGCGGCCCAGGACGCCTCTCCGGGGCGGATCAGAGGACCGTCGAGATCGCGGGCGAGGGCCGCCCAGTCGGCGGCGGCCACCGCGCTCGCGGTCTTGAGGGAGGTCTCGCTCGCGGAGGCGCCGCCACCGCCGTCCGTCGCCCTGCACGCGGCCGTCGCGACCGCCGCGACCGCGGCCGTTCCGCCTGCGATGAACGTACGCCGTTCCATGTCTGTCGTCCCTGCGCCTTCCTTCGGCTTCATGGCGCCTTCCTTCGGCTTCATGGAGCGAGACGGGAGCCGGGGGCGACGGGTTCCCGGGAAGGCGGAGGGAAGCGGCGCAAGCGGAAGGAAGCGGCGGAAGCACCAGGGAAGCCGAGGGCCTCAGTCGTGGGTGTGGCGCTCGGCGTCCGCCCGGGCCAGGCTTCTCGCCCTGCGCGCCGGGCCGCGCCAGCCGCAGGTGCAGCGGGCCAGACAGAAGGCGCCGTGTTCGACGGTCGAGGTGCGGTGGGGTTCCCCGTGGGCGGGTGCGGGGGCGGGGACGGAAGAGGGGGCCGAGCGCTCCTGCTGGGTCACATCGACAACGTTACCCAGCTGCGCTGAAGGGCTTGCATCGGCGGGGGCGGACGACCGCGCGCCCTCGGCCGCGCATGCCGGGGACGCGTGACGGGGTCCGCCCGGTCGTCGTTAGGCGGAACGACAGGGGGCCCGTGACGGACGTACCGGCTGGGGGTAGACAGGCGATGGCGGAGCGGCAGCAGCGGCGGTGGGGAACGGCGGTCGTCGCGGGGCTCATGGCCGGGATCTGCGCCGGTGCCGCCGGGTGCTCCGGCAACGGGGCCGCCGCCGAGGATGCCCGCCCGGCCGACCCGGTCGACGCGCTGCGCCGGGCCGCCGACACGCTGGTGGAGGCGGGCAGCTCGAAGGCGCGGACGTCGATGGAGATGGCCACCGGCGGGACCCGGGTGACCATCCGGGGGCACGGCGTCTACGACTACCGCCGGCAGCTCGGCCGGTTGCGGGTCGTCCTGCCGCAGGATCCGGCCGGGGCCAGCGAGCACCGGCCCATCACCGAACTCCTCACCCCCGGCGCCCTCTACATGAAGAACCGGGGCGCCGGGGTGCCCGCCGACAAGTGGGTGCGGGTGGACACGGCGACGCTGTCCGACGGCAATCTGGTCACCGGCGGCGCCACCGACCCGTACGCCGCCGCCGAGGTCCTGCGCGGGACGCGGACGGCGAGTTACCTCGGGAGGACCCGGCTGGCCGGGACCGAGGTGCACCACTACCGGGGGACGGCGGACCTGGCCGTGGCCGCCGCCGACGCCTCCGAGGGCGGGCGGGGATCGCTGGGCGCGGCGGCGAAAGGGTTCGCCACGGCCGTGGTGCCCTTCGACGTCTACCTCGACGACCAGGGCCGCATCCGCAAGGTCCGCCACCGCTTCAGCTTCGTCAACGGCCGCCAGAAGGAGGCCGTCGCGGTCGCCTCGACGACGCTGCTGTACGACTTCGGCGTCCCCGTCGACGTACGGCTGCCGGACGCACGGGACATCTACGCGGGGCGGATCGCCGAGGAGTGACCCGGCCGCTGCGGGTCGTCGAAGGGTCCGGGAGGGGAGGGGGCCGGACACGGGACGGGCGTGAGGACTAGCCCGTCCGTGCCATGCGCGGTATGGAGGCCGCTCCCTACTCTAGGAAGTCGGTGACGGCAGAGACGAGGTGATGCGCGTGGCTCCGGTCGGCGGTACGGCGGTTCAGGACCACGTGGCCCTCGCCGAGATCGAGCTGTGCGGAGAGTTGATCATCGCGGCCTCGGCGGCCGAGGAGCGGCTCAGTCTGGAGAGCATCGACGAGGTGCTGAGGGTGGCCGAGGAGCGGGACGCCTCCGGCGGGTGAGGGCCGCCGCCCCGGTCGCGCCGGTCACGTGCGCAGCAGGCGGCCGATGGCCTTCGTGGCCTCCTCCACCTTCGCGTCGATCTCGTCGCCGCCCTTGAGGGCCGCGTCGGCGACGCAGTGGCGCAGGTGCTCCTCCAGCAGCTGCAGCGCGAAGGACTGCAGCGCCTTGGTGGAGGCGGACACCTGGGTGAGTATGTCGATGCAGTAGGTGTCCTCGTCGACCATGCGCTGCAGGCCCCGGATCTGGCCCTCGATACGGCGCAGGCGCTTGAGGTGTTCGTCCTTCTGCTTGTGGTAGCCGTGCACCGTCGGGTGGCCTGATGCGGCCTCGGCGGGCGCGGGGGCGGCGGAGGGCGCCTGAGCGCCGGCCTCGGTGGTGGTCATCGCGTCCATCGCGTCCATGGCGTCCTCCAGACATATACCCCTACTGGGTATATCGTACCGAACTTTCGCGGGTATACGGCTTGTGGCCGCCCTTGCCGTGGGAGGCCTGTGGACTGGACCACTCGGCGGCCCCGCTGCCGGTCGCCGTACCCGATGGGCGACACTGGGGGACGGCCCATTAGCCGTGGCCGGATGATGCGCCTAGCATCAGCCTGACCGAAACCGATGCATCCCGAGGACCCCACGTGCGCTTTCGTCTGACCCCCAGGGAGACGAGCTTCTACGACATGTTCGCCGCCTCCGCGGACAACATCGTCACCGGCTCGAAACTCCTCATGGAACTGCTCGGGGCGGACACCGCCGGCCGGGCCGAGATCGCAGAGCGTATGCGGGCCGCGGAACACGCCGGTGACGACGCCACGCACGCGATCTTCCACCAGCTGAACTCCTCGTTCATCACGCCGTTCGACCGCGAGGACATCTACTCCCTCGCCTCGTCCCTCGACGACATCATGGACTTCATGGAGGAGGCCGTCGACCTGGTCGTCCTCTACAACATCGAGGAACTGCCCAAGGGCGTCGAGCAGCAGATCGAGGTGCTGGCCCGGGCGGCTGAGCTGACCGCCGAGGCCATGCCGAACCTGCGGACCATGGAGAACCTCACCGAGTACTGGATCGAGGTCAACCGGCTGGAGAACCAGGCCGACCAGATCCACCGCAAGCTGCTCGCCCACCTCTTCAACGGCAAGTACGACGCGATCGAGGTGCTGAAGCTCAAGCAGATCGTGGACGTCCTGGAGGAGGCCGCGGACGCGTTCGAGCACGTGGCGAACACCGTGGAGACCATCGCGGTCAAGGAGTCCTGACCTCCTCATGGACACCTTCGCCCTGGTCGTGACCATCCTGGTCGCGCTCTTCTTCACGTACACGAACGGCTTCCACGACTCCGCCAACGCGATCGCCACGTCGGTGTCCACGCGGGCCCTGACGCCCCGGGCGGCGCTGGCGATGGCCGCCGTGATGAACCTCGCCGGCGCCTTCCTCGGCTCCGGGGTCGCCAAGACCGTCAGCGAGGGGCTGATCCAGACGCCGGAGGGCTCGAAGGGGATGGGGATCCTCTTCGCGGCGCTCGTCGGCGCGATCACCTGGAACCTCGTCACCTGGTACTTCGGCCTGCCCTCGTCGTCCTCCCACGCGCTGTTCGGCGGCATGGTGGGGGCGGCGCTCGCGGGCGGCACGACGGTCTACTGGCACGGGGTGCTGCAGAAGATCGTCATCCCGATGTTCGTCTCGCCGCTGGTCGGTCTGCTCGCCGGCTACCTGGTCATGACCGCCATCCTGTGGATCTTCCGGCGGGCCAACCCGCACAAGGCGAAGCGGGGCTTCCGGATAGCGCAGACCGTGTCGGCGGCCGGAATGGCCCTCGGACACGGTCTGCAGGACGCCCAGAAGACGATGGGCATCGTGGTGATGGCGCTGGTCATCGCCGACGTCGAGGACTACGGCGATCCGATCCCGGTGTGGGTGAAGATCGTGTGCGCGGTGATGCTGTCGCTGGGGACCTACGCGGGTGGGTGGCGCATCATGCGGACGCTCGGCCGGAAGATCATCGAGCTTGATCCGCCCCAGGGGTTCGCGGCGGAGACGACCGGTGCGTCGATCATGTTCACCACGGCGTTCCTGTTCAAGGCGCCGATCTCCACGACGCATGTCATCACGTCGGCGATCATGGGGGTCGGGGCGACGAAGCGGATCAACGCCGTGCGGTGGGGGGTCGCCAAGAACATCGTTCTTGGCTGGTTCATCACGATGCCGGCGGCTGCGGTGGTGGCGGCGTGTGCGTTCTGGATCGTGAACCTGGCGTTTCTGTAGCGGGGTGTTTGCCCACCCGCCCGCCCGACTCGGTCGGCCGGGAGGGCGCCGTCCGGGGGCGCTGCCCCTGGGGCCCGGTTGGGGGGCTTCCGCCCGCTGGGCTGCCGGTTTTTGCCCACCCGCCCGCCCGACTCGGTTGGACGGAAGGGCGCCGTCCGGGGGCTCTGCCCCTGGGGCCCGGTTGGAGGGCTTCCGCCCGCTGGGCTGCCGCTTTTTGCCCACCCGCCCGCCCGACTCGGTTGGACGGAAGGGCGCCGTCCAGGGGCTCTGCCCCTGGGGCCCCGCCAGGGGGCTCCCGCCCCCTGGACCCCCGGCCTATGCCCACCCACCACCCGACTCGGTGGGACAAGAGGTGCTCCCCGGCGGCCAGGCCTTCGCCTCCCACCACCGCGACCCGCCCACCGACCGGAGCGGGTCGTGGTGGTGCGGCGCAGTCCGCCGCCTAGCTGGTCCCCACGCCGGACACCGTGGCAGCGGGCAGAGGGGCGCGACCAGCGGCGGACTCGCCGCGCCGCCGCGACCCCGACCCGCCCACCAGGCCTGGGGGTGCCCACCGGGCCGAGCGTCGCTCGTCGGGCCGAGCGTCGCCGTGCGGGGCCGCGCGTCGCCCGCCTGGCCGGGTGCCCGTCGGGCCGGGGGTCGCTCACCACGGGCCGGGGGTCGCCCGCCGGGCCGCGCATCGCCGTGCGGGGCCGCGCGTCGCCCGCCGGGCCAGGGGTCGCTCACCGGGCCGAGCGTCGCCCACCGGGCCGCGCGTCGCCGTGCAGGGCCCGCGCGTCGCCCGCCGGGCCGGGGGTCGCTCACCGGGCCGAGCGTCGCCCACCGGGTCGCGCGTCGCCGTGCAGGGCCCGCGCGTCGCCCGCCGGGCCGGGGGTCGCTCACCGGGCCGAGCGTCGCCCACCGGGTCGCGCATCGCCGTGCGGGGCCCGCGCGTCGCCCGCCGGGCTGGGGCCGCTCACCGGGCCTGGGGTCGCCCACCGGGCCGCACATCGCCGTGCGGGGCCCGCGCGTCGCCCGCCGGGCCGGGGGTCGCTCACCGGGACGCGCCTCGCCGTGCGGGGCCCGCGCGTCGCCCGCCGGGCCGGGGGTCGCTCACCGGGACGCACATCGCCGTGCGGGGCCCGCGCGTCGCCCGCCGGGCCTGTGGTCGCCCACCGGGACGCGCCTCGCCGTGCGGGGCCGGGCGCGCTGAAGGCTGTGCGTGGGGAAAGTTTGGGCCCGCCCCCCGGGAGCCAGGGGGCGGGCCTTTTGGGTCCTCGCGGTGGCACCGCCATGCAGCACCGCGAGGGGTTCAACGGAGGCGGGGCCGGTTCAGCCGAAGCGGCCGGAGATGTAGTCCTCCGTGGCCTGGACCGACGGGTTGGAGAAGATGCGTTCCGTTTCGTCGATCTCGATCAGCTTGCCGGGCTGGCCGACCGCCGCGAGGTTGAAGAAGGCCGTGCGGTCGGAGACGCGGGCGGCCTGCTGCATGTTGTGCGTCACGATGACGATCGTGAAGCGTTCCTTCAGCTCGCCGATCAGGTCCTCGATCGCGAGGGTCGAGATCGGGTCGAGGGCCGAGCAGGGCTCGTCCATGAGCAGCACGTTCGGTTCCACGGCGATCGCCCGGGCGATGCACAGACGCTGCTGCTGGCCGCCGGAGAGGCCCGAGCCGGGCTTGTTCAGGCGGTCCTTGACCTCGTTCCAGAGGTTCGCGCCCTTGAGGGACTTCTCGACGATGTCCTGCAGCTCGCTCTTCTTGTAGTTGCCGTTCAGGCGCAGGCCCGCCGCCACGTTGTCGAAGATCGACATGGTGGGGAAGGGGTTCGGGCGCTGGAAGACCATGCCGACCTCGCGGCGGACGGCCACCGGGTCGACGCCGGCGCCGTACAGGTCCTCGTCGTCCAGGAGCACCTTGCCCTCGACGCGGCCGCCCGACGTCACCTCGTGCATGCGGTTGAGCGTGCGCAGGAACGTGGACTTGCCGCAGCCGGACGGTCCGATGAACGCCGTCACCGAGCGCGGCTCGACGGTCATCGAGATGTCCTCGATCGCCTTGTGGGAGCCGTAGTAGGCGGTCAGTCCGCTCACATCGATTCGCTTGGCCATGTCTCTACTTCACTTCCAGTCTCGGTCGCCGGGCCGCGGTCAGCGACCGGTCTTCGGGGCCTTCCAGCGGGCGATGCCGCGGGCCACCATGTTGAGGATCATCACGAAGGCGATCAGCGTGAGCGATGCGGCCCAGGCGCGGTCGTAGGCCGCCTGGGAGCCGGCGCTCTGCGCGTACTGCTGGTAGATGTACAGCGGCAGCGACGCCTGCGCGCCCTCGAAGGGGTTGGCGTTGATGAAGGGGTTGCCGAAGACGAGGAGCAGGACCGGAGCCGTCTCGCCGGCGATGCGGGCCACGGACAGCATGACGCCGGTGATGATGCCGCCGATGGAGGTCGGGACGACCACCTTCAGGATCGTGCGCCACTTCGGGACGCCGAGCGCCAGGGAGGCCTCGCGCAGCTCGTTCGGGACGAGCTTGAGCATCTCCTCCGTGGAGCGCACGACCACCGGCATCATCAGGATCGCCAGGGCGAGCGAGCCCGCGAAGCCGAAGGGCTGCATGTCGAACATCAGCATGAGGCTGAGGATGAACAGGCCCGCGACGATCGACGGGATGCCCGTCATGACGTCCACGAAGAAGGTGACCGCCTTGGCCAGGTTGCCGCGGCCGTACTCCACCAGGTAGATCGCGGTGAGGATGCCGATCGGGGCGCCGATGAGGGTGGCGAGGCCGACCTGCTCCAGGCTGCCGAGGATGGCGTGGTAGATGCCGCCGCCCGGCTCGGAGTCCGCGACGACGCCCATGGAGTGCGTCAGGAAGTAGACGTCCAGGACCTTCACGCCGCGCTGGACGGTCGCCCAGATCAGGGAGGCCAGCGGGATGACGGCGAGGAGGAAGGCGACCCAGACGAGGGCCGTGGCGATGCGGTCCTTGGCCTGGCGGCGGCCCTCGACGCGGGCGGCGATGCCGTAGGTGGCGAGGACGAAGAGGAGACCGGCGATCAGGCCCCACTGGATGCGGCTGTGCAGGCCGGCCGCGAGGCCGATGCCGACGGCCACGGCGACCGAGCCGGCCGCGATGGCCCACGGGCTCCACTTGGGGAGGCTGGCGCCGCGCAGCGTGCCGGGGCGCTTGTCGGTGACGACGGCGTGGCTCATGCGTTGGCCCCCGAGTACTCCTTGCGGCGGGCGATGATCGCGCGGGCCGCGCCGTTGACCAGCAGGGTGATGACGAACAGGACCAGACCGGAGGCGATGAGCGCGTCGCGGCCGAACTCCGTCGCCTCGTTGAACTTGCTGGCGATGTTCTGGGCGAAGGTGCCGCCGCCGGGGTTCAGCAGGCTGGCGTGGATGTCGAAGTCGGGGGAGAGCACCGTGGCCACCGCCATCGTCTCGCCGAGGGCGCGGCCGAGGCCGAGCATCGACGCGGAGATCACGCCGGAGCGGCCGAAGGGCAGGACCGACATGCGGATCACTTCCCAGCGGGTGGCGCCCAGCGCCAGGGCCGCCTCCTCGTGCATCTGCGGGACCTGGCGGAAGACCTCGCGGCTGACGTTGGTGATGATCGGAAGGATCATGATGGCGAGCAGGATGCCGACCGTCAGCATCGAGCGCGGGGCGCCCTCGTCCCAGGAGAAGATCCCGGTCCAGCCGAGGTAGTCGTTCAGCCAGCCGAACAGGCCGTCGAGCTGCGGTACGAGGATCAGCGCGCCCCACAGGCCGTACACGATGGACGGCACGGCGGCGAGCAGGTCGATGACGTAGGCGATGGGGCCGCGCAGCCGGCGCGGGGCGTAGTGCGTGAGGAACAGGGCGATGGCGACGGCGATCGGAACCGCGATGACCATGGCGATGACCGAGGAGACCACCGTGCCGAAGGCGAGGACGGCGATGCCGAATTTCGGCGGTACGAGGTTGGTGTTCCACTCGAAGGCGGTGAGGAAGTTCGCCTCGTCCTTGCTGATGGCGAGGCTCGCGCGGTAGGTCAGGAAGACCGCGATCGCGGCCATGATCGCCAGCAGCAGGATGCCCGACCCGCGGGAGAGCGCGAGGAAGATCCGGTCACCGGGCCGGGTGGCGCCGCGGGCGGCGCGCTTCCGCTCGGCCGGGGTCGGCGGAGCGAGCGGGGGAGGGACTACGTCTGTTGGCTTCTGTGTGGAAATGTCCATGGATTCTCCGGTCTGCGGAGCCGCTCGGTACGGGCGGCTCGGGCGGGGCCGGGTGTGCGGGCGGCCCCTGGCGGCGGTGCACCGGACGGTGCGGTCCGGACCGGTCGTCCCGGCGCCGGACCGCACCTTCAGATCAGCTCAGGCCCTCGATGGTGGTGCGGACCTTGGCGATGATGGTGTCGGGGATCGGCGCGTAGTCGATGCCGGAGAGGATGCCCTGACCCTCCTCGCTGGCGATGTAGCGCAGGAACGCCTTGGTGGCGGGCAGGCTGTCGGCCTTGTTGCCCTTGTCGCAGACGATCTCGTACGTCACCAGGGTGATCGGGTAGGCGCCGTCGGCCTTGGTGGCGTAGTTGATCTTCAGCGCGAGGTCGCTGCCGGTGCCGACGACCTGGGCGTCGGCGATGGCCTTGGTCGCGCCGTCGGAGGAGGCCTTGACCGGAGCGGCGGCACCGGTGTCGATGGCGACCGTGCCCAGACCGTCCTTGGCGTACGACAGCTCCATGTAGCCGATGGCGCCGTTGGTCTGCTTCACGCCCTGGGCGACACCGGAGGAGCCGGCCGCGGACTGGCCGCCCTTGGCCTGCCAGGCCTTGCCGCCCTCGTAGGGCCAGTCGGCCTTGGCGGTGGCGATCAGGTACTTGGTGAAGTTGTCCGTGGTGCCGGACTCGTCCGACCGGTGGTACGGCTGGATCTTCAGGTCCGGGAGCTTGGCCTCGGGGTTGAGCTTCTTGATCGCAGCGTCGTTCCAGTTGGTGATCTTGCCGTCGAAGATCTTGGCGATCGTCGAGGCGTCCAGGACGAGGTTGTCCACGCCCGAGACGTTGTAGGCGACGGCGATCGGGCCGCCGACCATCGGCAGGTCGATGCCCTGGCCGCCGGAGCAGATCTGCTTGGAGGCGGTGATCTCCTCGGGCTTCAGCGCGGAGTCGGAGCCGGCGAAGGCGACCTGGCCCTGGGTGAACGCGGTGACACCGGCGCCGGAGCCGGAGCCCTTGTAGTTGACCTGGACGCCCTTGCAGGCCTGGGTGAAGTTCTTGACCCAGGCGTCGATCGCGTTCTTCTGCGCGGAGGAGCCGTCGGCGAGCAGCTGGCCCTTGGCGTCGTCGCACTTGATGGAACCGGCGGCGGGGGCCGCGGCGGACGTGTTGTCACCATTGCCGGAGCCGGTGTCGTCGGAGCCGCACGCCGTGAGGGCCAGGGCGCCGGAGACGGCGAGAGCACCGAGGGTGAGGGCCCGCCGGTTCATGCGCTGAAGCTTCACTTGAGGGAATTCCTTCCAGGAGCCGCCGTCCTGAATCCGGCGGCGTGCGCGAAGTCTTGGTGGCGCGAACGCGTCCGTCAGGTCGCGTGCCGCACCGCGTAAGGCTGAAATTAGGCAGATCAGGTGAAGCCGCCTACGGGCGCACATGAACGGGGGGTGAACCCCTGTGGACGGTGCGGTTAGGTCACGGAACGCTCACGTCGAGGCCACGGTGCGATGCCGGACGGGGCGTTCCCGCCGTCGGGACGCCCCGACCGGACGCCGTGTCGGGATGCCTTGTCGGGAGGCCTTGTCGGGAGGCCGTGTCGGGACGCCCTGTCGGGAGGCCGTGTCGGGAGGCGTTGTGCGGACGCCGTGTCCGGGGGAGGGGGAGGAGCGCGTCGGGCGCGGGCGGTGGTGGGCGCTTGACCAGGTGAGGGGTGGTGGCCGCGGGCGCAGGGGGTGGCGGCGGGCCGTGTCAGGGCGCGGGTGGTGGCGGGCGCGGGTGGTGGCGGCACACACGCGTCCGGGTGCGGGTGACTGCGGGCCGCGGGTGCGGGCGGTGGCGGCGGGCCGTGTCGGCGCGCGGGGGTTGTCGGCCGAGCCGCGGCGATGCACGCGGCGGACTGGACAGCGTGCGGGCCGGGCTGCTGCGGGTCGGACACGGTGCGGGCCGGGCTGCTGCGGGTCGGACACGGTGCGGGCCGGGCTGCTGCGGGCCGGACACGGTGCGGGCCGGAGACCTGCGAGCCGGGCTGACTGCGGACCGGACACCGCGCGCCGGGTTACCCGCGCGCCGGGTTACCCGTGGGCCGGACTACCCGCCGGCCGGGCTATGTCAGGTGCAGGGCGGACAGCAGGGCGTCCACGAGTGTGCGGTCCCTCGGCTGGGTGAGGCGGTTGCGGGCCGCCTTCGGAGACAGCCACAGGATGCGGTCCACCTCGTCGGTCGGGGTGAAACCGCCGGAGACCGCCTCGGCCGCCCAGTAGCGGACCTCCTTGGGGCGGCCCTGCGCGATGTAGCGGACCGTGGGGAGCGAGGCGCCCAGGCGTGGGGTGTACCCCGTCTCCTCGGCCACCTCGCGCACCGCCCCGGCCGGTGCGTCCTCACCGCGCTTCAGCTTGCCCTTGGGGTGGGACCAGTCGTCGTACTTGGGCCGGTGGACCAGACAGACCTCCAGGTCGCCGTCGGCAGGCGAACGGCGCCACAGGACGCAGCCGGCTGCCTGGACGGGGGTGTCGTGGGGGGAGCTCACCGGGGTCACCGCCTCCGTTCGTAGGGGTTTCCGGAACGCTGGACTACGACGTACTCGTGCCGATGGTCTGCTTCTGCCACGAGCGCTGGAAGGCATACCGGGCCGCCTCCACATCGTGCCGCTGGTCCGCGTGCAGCACGCCGAGCGCGTACGCCGTCGCGGGGGCGATGCGCGGGGTGCGGGCCGCCTGGGCCGCGGCGGCCGCCGCCTCCGAGGCGTCGCGGTGCCGGTCGAGGGCCTGGCCCGCCGAGAGCAGCCGTACGTCGAGGGGGGCGCTGTCGGCGCCGCCGTGCAGGACCTCCAGGGCGTAGCGGTGCAGACGCAGGAGGAGGCGGACCTGGTGCCAGGGCGCGTCGTGCGGATGCGGGGCGGGGTCCGGAGACAGGCCGTGGACCAGGGCCTCCGCGTTGTAGGGGAGGCCCGCGGTGACCAGGGGGAGCGCTGAGACGGCGTCCCTGAGGCGTTCCTCGGCGGCGGCCGCGAGGGGGCGCAGGTCGGTGGTGGCGGCGGAGGCGAGGAGGGGGACCTCGCTGGCCAGGACGGCGACCTTGTCCGCCACGGCGTGGAAACGGCTCGACCCCAGAGCCTGCAGGGCGGTGGAGTGGGCGCGGGTGCGGGCGAGGGTGAGCTGGCGGTCGAGGAGGGCGCCCGCCTTCGCGGCGCCCACGGTGAGGTTGCCGCGGTCCGGGACGGCAGGGTGTGCGGGATGACCGGCAGCCGCTTTCTGCTGGACGGGACCCGGCCCGGCGGCACGGCGGCCCACGGCCACGGACGCGGCCGCGGACGCGGCGGCCGCGCCGGGGACGGCGCCCGCGGGGGGAAGCGCGCCCAGGCCGTCCGGAACCCCCGGCGCCGCGCCCGCGGACGTCATGGCGTCGGCCTCGGCCGGGGTCCCCGTCCCCGTACCGGCCCCCGCGCCCGGCTCCACGCCGGAACCGCGCGAGCGCCCCGCCACCCCCGCGGCCCCGGCCGTGGCCGTCTGCACCGGGACCGCCGTGGCCCCCGACAGCCGGTGCAGGGCCAGCAGCAGGCGTTCCAGCCGGGCCTCGCAGGCGTGTTCGAGGGCCAGGGTGCCCGACACCCAGGCCAGTTCGGGGCGGATCTCCTCGGACCAGCCGGGGTCGAGGAGTGGGCGGAAGGTGTGCAGGCTGCCGCTGATACGGCGGGCCGAGCGGCGCAGGGCGCGGGCCGCGTCGACGGATTCCCCCGTGCCCGCCGAGCCGTTCGCCGCACCGCCGGTCTCCCGGTACAGGCGCAGGGCGCGGAGGAACCCCGTGGCCTGCGCCCGCAGATAGGCCTCGAGGGCGTCCCCCGTGGTCACGGGCCCGGCCGCGGAGTCCGTCAGGTCATGGTGCTGCTGTGCCACGCCGGCGCCTCCGGGCGTCTATGAGCATCTCCTGGACGTTGCGCAGGGGCCCGCCGTCTCCGTCGTTGGCGTGCCGGGTCCACTCGCCGTCCGGGCCGAGGTGCCAGGAGGCGGTGGTGTCCGACATTCCGGTCTCCAGCAGCCGGTTCAGCGCGGCGCGGTGGGCCGGGTCGGTGACCCTGACCATGGCCTCGATACGGCGGTCGAGGTTGCGGTGCATCATGTCCGCGCTGCCGATCCACACCTCGGGCTCGCCGCCGTTGCCGAAGGCGAACACACGGGAGTGCTCGAGGAAGCGGCCGAGGATCGAGCGGACCCGGATGTTCTCCGACAGGCCGGGCACGCCCGGGCGCACCGCGCAGATGCCGCGCACCCAGACGTCGACGGGCACACCGGCCTGGGAAGCCCGGTACAGGGCGTCGATGACGGCCTCGTCCACCATCGAGTTGACCTTGACGCGGACGTAGGCGGGACGTCCGGCGCGGTGGTGCTGGATCTCCTTGTCGACCCGTGAGACCAGGCCGTCGCGCAGGGACTTGGGGGCGACGAGCAGCCTGCGGTACGTCTCGCGGCGGGAGTAGCCGGAGAGCCGGTTGAAGAGGTCGGAGAGGTCCGCGCCGACCTGCGGGTCGGCGGTGAGCAGGCCGAGGTCCTCGTAGAGCCGCGCCGTCTTCGGGTGGTAGTTGCCGGTGCCGACGT
Source organism: Streptomyces sp. NPDC052016 (assembly GCF_044548445.1). Classification (NCBI taxonomy): domain Bacteria; kingdom Bacillati; phylum Actinomycetota; class Actinomycetes; order Kitasatosporales; family Streptomycetaceae; genus Streptomyces; species Streptomyces sp. NPDC052016. Next base: position 108,466 of record NZ_JBIUBX010000030.1, on the reverse strand, counting down.
GGCTGTACCGGCGCAGGGTCTCGCCCTCCTGGCGGACCACCAGGGACAGCTTGCAGTGGGTCTTCAGGCCGACGAGGCCGTAGACCACGTGGCAGCCGGCCTCCTCCAGCTTGCGCGCCCACTTGATGTTGGCGTGCTCGTCGAAACGGGCCTTGATCTCGACCAGGACGAGCACCTGCTTGCCGGACTCGGCGGCGTCGATGAGCGCGTCGACGATCGGGGAGTCGCCGGAGGTCCGGTACAGGGTCTGCTTGATCGCGAGGACGTCCGGGTCGGCGGCCGCCTGCTCCAGGAAGGCCTGGACGGAGGTGGAGAAGCTGTCGTACGGGTGGTGCAGGAGCACGTCCCGGCTGCGCAGCGCGCCGAAGATGTCCGGCGGGGACGCGGACTCGACCTCGGCGAGGTCGCGGTGGGTGCCGGCGATGAACTTCCGGTACTTCAGCTCGGGCCGGTCGAGGCCGTGGATGCGGAAGAGGCCGGTGAGGTCCAGGGGACCCGGCAGCGGGTAGACCTCGGCCTCGCTGATCTTCAGCTCGCGTACGAGCAGGTCGAGCACCTCGCGGTCGATGGACTCCTCGACCTCCAGGCGCACCGGCGGCCCGAACCGGCGCCGCATCAGCTCCTTCTCCAGCGCCTGCAGGAGGTTCTCGGCGTCGTCCTCCTCGACCTCCAGGTCCTCGTTGCGGGTGAGCCGGAAGGCGTGGTGCTCCAGGACCTCCATGCCGGGGAACAGCTCTTCCAGGTGGGCGGCGATGACGTCCTCGAGGGGCACGTAGCGGCCCGGGGAGCTCTCCAGGAAGCGGGACAGCAGCGGCGGGACCTTGACGCGCGCGAAGTGCTTGTGGCCGCTGACGGGGTTGCGTACGACGACCGCGAGGTTGAGCGAGAGACCCGAGATGTACGGGAAGGGGTGCGCGGGGTCGACGGCCAGCGGCGTCAGGACCGGGAAGATCTGGTGCCGGAAGAGCGTGAAGAGACGGGCCTGCTCCTTCTCCGTCAGCTCGCTCCAGCGGACCAGGTGGATGCCCTCCTCCGCGAGGGCGGGCGCGACGTCCTCGTGGTAGCAGGCGGCGTGCCGGGCCATCAGCTCGCGGGAGCGGGCCCAGATCATCTCCAGGACCTCGCGGGGCTGGAGGCCGGAGGCGGAGCGGGTGGCGACGCCGGTGGCGATACGGCGTTTCAGTCCGGCCACCCGGACCATGAAGAACTCGTCGAGGTTGCTCGCGAAGATGGCGAGGAAGTTGGCCCGCTCCAGGAGGGGCGTGTTCGGGTCCTCGGCGAGCTCCAGTACGCGCTCGTTGAACGCGAGCCAGCTGCGTTCCCGGTCGAGGAAACGACCCTGCGGCAGCTGGGCCCCGTCCCGCTGCGCCTCCTCGTACGCGTCGAGGTCGGCATCGATGTCGGGTTCCAGGTCGGAGACCGCGGCGGCCACGGTGTGCGGGCGGTGCGCGGCTATGGAGCCCACGGAGGGCTGCGCGTGCTGGACCTGTGCCTGGGTGTTCGGCTGGCTCATGGACCCATTCTTCCGCGCCAGAGGCGTGACAGGCGCGTCAGAACGTGCGGGCGGGAGCACGGCGGCGCTTCCCTCGGGGCGAGGTGCCCCGGGGGGTGGCGAAGGCTCGGGCACGGCGGCGTTCATTGACCGAGCGTCGCAAGGCCGTCTGAACCGACGGTTACGGAGACATGGCGTGTGGGATATCGGGGGGCGGCCCCGCGGGGTGCGGGGGCCTCGGGGGGCGCCTGCGGTGGCCGGGGCCGAGCCCGCACGGGGCGGGGTGCGGGGCGCGGCCCCCGGCGAGGCCTGGGGCCTGCGGCGCGGTTTTCGGGCCTGAGCGCGCAACGGTGGCCCTTGGCCGGGGTGTGAGGTGCGGGGTGCGGTCCGGCGGGGTCTCGGGTCGCTGGGCGCGGTCTCGGGCCTGAGCGCGCACCGGTGGCCCTTGGCCGGGGTGCCGAGGTGCGGGGCTGGCGGGCGGCCCCGCGGGGTGCGGGTGCCTTGGGGGGCGCCTGTGGCCGGGGGCCGAGCCCGCACCGGGTGCGGGGGTGCGGGGCGCGGGCCCCGGCGGAGGGCTGGGTCTGCTGCGTGCTGGCCGTGGCCTGAGCGCGCACCTATGGCCCTTGGCCGGGGTGCGCGGTGCATGGTGCCGCCCCGGCGGGGGCCTGCTGCGCGCGGTCTGTGGCCTGAGCCCTCACCCGTGGCCCCACGCCGGGGCCCGAGGTGCGGGCGCGGACCCGGCAGGCCCGTGGCCTGCTGGGCGCGGTTCGCGGCCCGGACGCGCAGCCATGGCCCTGGGCCGGGGTCCGGGGTGGGTGGCGCAGGGCCGCCGTGGGGCGATGGTCCGCTCAGGCCGTGCGGTGGCGGAGTACCTGGTACGCGGCCGCGGTGGCGACGGTGGCGATGGCCAGGAGGACGCCGGTCTCCACGAGCTGGAGGGGCCAGAAGTGGGACTCGGGGTGGTACGTCGTGTAGAAGCCGGTGACGCCGTTGTCTTCCAGGCAGCGCCGCCAGACCTCGGCGCCCTTGCCGTCGCACCGCCAGAACTCGACGTTCGGCACGCGGCGGCCGTGGACCACGGCCCCCGTCTCCAGCCTCCACGCGCCGTCGGGCGGGTCGACCACCTGCGTCGCGGAGGTGCGGGACGCCGCCGGCCACAGGGAGGCGCGGCGGTCCGCCAGGAAGAGGGCGAGCAGCCACGTCGCGGCGAACGAGACGCCGAGCGCGGGCAGGGCACGGCGCAGCAGGAGCGCGGTGAGGACGCCGAGGGCCAGGGCGCACAGGGCGTACGCGACCGTGACCGGGCCGCGGGCCACGAACACCTCGCCCTGCATCCACCCGGTGACCCACAGGAGGTCCTGGTTGGCCGTCCACACCCAGCGGAACACCAGCACCAGGGCGGTCGCGCCGAGCGCCACGGCGAGCGCGGGCACGGCGAGCTTTGCGGTCAGCCAGCGGGCGGGCGTGACGCCCTGGGTCCAGGCGAGGTGCGCGGTGCCACTCTCCAGCTCACGGCCGATCAGCGCCCCGCCGGCGAACGCGGCGACGGCGAGGAAGACGTGGGCGGTCAGCACGGCGATCCAGCCGACGGGCTCGCTGAAGCCGAACGTGCCGAACGTCAGGTCGCACCAGTGCCGGCCGGCGCGTTCACAGGCCTCCTGGTTCGCGCGCCCCTCGTCGGCGGTGACCGAGGCGAGCCACACCAGCCAGCCGCTCAGGCCCAGCACGAGCGCGCCCCAGACGAGGAGGGCCGCCCGGTGCACCCGCAGGACGGTGCGGACGGTGCCCCAGCCGGGCCCAGGTCCCGTGTTCGTGCCGCCGCGGGTGACGGCGGGGGCGACGGCGGTCATACGGCGGCCTCCCGGGGGGCGAGGGGAGTGGCCGTCGACCGTCGCAGCAGCAGGAAGGCGGCCAGGGTGAGGGCGGCGGCGAGGGCCAGGAGCAGGGCGGTGGTGGTGAGCTGGAGGGGCCAGTAGTGGGACTCGGGGTGGTAGGTGACGTAGAAGCCGGTGACGTCGAGCTTGGCGTAGACGGCGCCGCAGCCTTCGACGAGCGACGGTCCGCAGCCGGGGTCGGCGAGGCGCGCGCCGGTGGAGGTGACGACGCCCGCGTCGACCTGGACGCCGTCGTACGCGTAACCGGTGGCGATGCTGGTGACGCGGGTGTGGGCCGGCCACAGGTGCGGCATGGCGGAGTCGGCCAGGACCCGCAGGGCGCCAGCGAGGACCAGGCCGGTCAGCAGTGCGGGCAGCGTACGGCGCAGCAGCAGGCCCGCGAGGGCGCCGGCGGCGAGGCCGGCCAGGGCGAGGGCGACCGTGGTGGGGCCGTTGGCGTGCAGCGTCAGGTTCTGGTACCAGTCCTCGGCGGTGTCGATACGGCCCTCGCCCGCCTGCCAGGCCAGGCGGTGCAGCAGCACCGTGAGGCCCGTGCCCACGGCGACCAGGGCGGCCGGAACGCTGAGCTTGACCGTCAGCCAGCGGAGCGGGGAGAGGCCCTGGGTCCAGGCGAGGTGCGCGGTGCCGCTCTCCAGCTCGCGACCGACGAGGGCGGCGCCCGACCAGGCGGCGACGAGGAAGGGGATCAGGTTCAGGGCGGCGGTCGTGTACGCGTACACGTCCTTGTAGCGGAGGATCGGCTCCTGGTAGTAGCGGCAGGGAGCGTCGAACGGGCAGGCGTTGTACTGCCGCCAGCTCTCGGCGGCCGCGTCGGTGAGCGGCCCCCACAGCCACAGCAGGGCCAGTGCGAGCAGAACGACGAGCGCGGTCCAGACGATGAGGCCGGCGCGGTGCACGCGCAGGAGCCAGCGCAGGTGGGCGCGCGTGGGGCCGGGGCCCGGCTTCCCGCTGGTCTCCGGGGCGGGAGCGGCGAGGACGGTCATGCGGCGGTCTCCTCGGCGGGTGTCGCGGGGACCAGCGGCACCGCCTGGGGGTTGCGCAGGTAGGCGAGGACGAGTTCCTCCAGGGACGGAGGCATGGGGCGCCAGGCGTCGGGGAGACGCCCGGACGGGCGCAGCAGCGCGCTGGTCTGGCGGCCGGTGACACGGGACTCGACGACCGTGTGCGGGGTCAGGTCCGCCGACTCCGAGGGCGCGCTCACGCGCGCGTGGGCGGCGAGCAGATCGTCGATCTCGCCGGCCAGCCGGATCCGGCCGCCGCCGACCAGGAGGAGGTGGTCGCAGGAGTCCTCCAGTTCGGCGACGACGTGCGAGGACATCACGATCGTGGTGCCGTGCTGCGCCGCCTGCGCCATCAGCGTGCCCATCAGCTCGTGCCGGGCGAGCGGGTCCAGGTCGGCCATCGGCTCGTCCATGAGCAGCAGTTCCGGCCGCTTGCCGAGGGCCAGGGCGAGGGCGACGCGGGTGCGCTGGCCCCCGGAGAGGGCGCGGATCCTCGCCTTGGGGTCGAGAGCGCCTGCGGAAACGATCCGCTCGGCGGTTTCGGCGTCCCAGCGGCCCGGGTTGAGATCGGCGCCCACGAGCAGCGTCTCGGCGACCGTGAGCTGCGGGTACAGCGGCTTGTCCTGGGCGACGTAGCCGACACGCGCGCGTGCCGACGCCGGGTCCGTGCCGAGGACGGTCACCGTGCCCTCGGTGGGGGCCAGCACTCCGGCGGTGAGGGCGAGGAGCGTGGACTTGCCCGCACCGTTGGGGCCGACGACGGCACAGACACGCCCGGCGGGCAACCGGAACGTGCAGTCGCGCAGCGCCCAGCCTTCCCCGGTCCCGGCTCGGCTCGCACGGGGGAAGCCCCATCGTCGGCCGAAGCGCTTGCCGAGCGCGGTTGCCGCCATGGCGGTGTCGGTCATGAGGGATCCCCCTGGGAGTGCTGGTCCTGGCCGGCGAGGTTTCCGGCGAAGTGTTCGTCGAGTACGGCGGTGAAGAGCGCGGCCACGTCGTCGCGGTCCAGGCCGGCGGCCCGGGCCCGGGCCGCCCAGGCGTCCAGCTCCGTGCGCAGGGGCGAGTCCGCCGGGGCGGTGCTCAGCCCCCGCCGTACGAACGTGCCCAGGCCGCGGCGGGCCTCGACGAGCCCGTCGCGTTCCAGCTCGCGGTAGGCCTTCAGCACGGTGTTCGGGTTGATGGCGGTCGCTTCGACGACCTCCCGGGCCGTCGGCAACTTGTCGCCGGGGCGCAACATGCCGAGGCGGAGGGCCTGTTTCGTCTGCTGGACGATCTGGACGTAGGTGGCCACGCCGCTGTGCCGGTCGATGCGGTATTCGACCACGTCGACAACCACCCTTTCACTAATTGAGTAGTGAAAGGGTGGTGCAAGGGCGGTGGATACGTCAAGCCGGTCGAGAAGAAGGCGGGCTCCGGGTCGGCGGACGGTCGGGAGTCGGGACGGGGGTGGCGGTCGGTGGACGGTCGGAAGTCGGGCCCGGGACGGTCGGGAGTCGGGTCGGGGGTGGCGGTCGGTGGACGGCCGGGAGTCGGGCCCGGGACGGTCGGGAGTCGGGTCGGGGGTGGCGGTCGGTGGACGGCCGGGAGTCGGGCCCGGGACGGTCGGAATCCCGGTCGACGACGGCCGAAATCGCAGCTGAGCAGTGGTGGACGCTCGCGCTGAGCAGGGGCGGAAAAATCGTGGGCCGGATCGTGAACCGATCGGCGGGGCTCGTCCGATGAGGGGATGTGAGCGAAACGAGAAGCGACGGGGAGCTGCTGCGGGCCATCGCGGCAGACGGGGACCGTCACGCCTTCGAGGAGCTGTACCGGCGGTACGCGCCGTGGCTGACCGCGCGCATGCGCAGCCGCTGCGCCGACGCCGGGATAGTCGACGACGTCGTGCAGGAGACCTTCCTCGCGGTGTGGCGGGGCACCGCGCGCTACCGCGAGGAGGGTCCCTCCGGCGATGCCGCCGGCTGGCTGTGGCGCATCGGCGCACGCCGGCTCGTCGACGCCATGCGGGGCGACGGCGCGCGCGGCCGTCTGCGTCAGGCCCTGGCCCGGCTGCGCCACCGCGACGAGGTCTCGGCGGAGGACCGCGTGCTCGCGGGGGTGGAGCACGGGGACCTCGCCGGGGCCCTCACCCGCCTCTCCCCGGAGCTGCGGGCGGTCCTGCAGGCCACCGTCATCGACGGGCTCACCACCCGGGAGGCGGCCGTCCTGCTCGGCATCCCCGCGGGCACGGTCAAGACGCGGGCCCAGCGGGCCCGCAAGCAACTGCGGGAGGCGCTGGCATGAGGCGGTACGTGCGCGAAGGGCGCCGGTTCCGGAGTCCCGCGGCGACCGGAAGGCACGCCGGCGTGACACGTCTCGGCGACGGACAGGGCCCGCGCGGGTGCGCGGGGGCCGAGCGGCTGAAGGAGGCGCTGGCATGACGTGGCATGTGGCAGAGGAGGACCTGCGTGCGTATGCGCGGGGCGAGCTGGCGCCGCCCCTGCTGTGGTCCGCCGACACGCACCTCACGGGGTGCGCGCGGTGCCGGGCCCGGCTCGCGGACGCCGTCGACCCGGTCGCGCTGGACGCCGGCTGGGAGCGGCTGGACGCCGAGCTGGACGCGCCCCGGCCGGGCCTGAGCGAGCGGCTGTTGATGCGGTTCGGCGTGGCCGACCACACCGCGCGGCTGCTGACGGCGACCCCGGTGCTGCGCCGCTCCTGGCTGCTGGCGGTGCTGTCCCTGCTGGTCATGACGGTCCTCGCGGTCCACTTGGCGGACCGGCCCGCCCTGTTCCTCGCCCTCGCCCCGCTGCTGCCGCTCGCCGGCGTGGCCCTCTCCTACGGTCCGTCGCTCGACCCGTCGTACGAGATGGCCGTCGTCGCCCCGATGCACGGCTTCCGGCTGCTGATGATCCGCACGGTCGCGGTGCTCACCGCCGGCCTGGCGTTCAACGGCCTGGCGACCCTCGCCCTGCCGGAGTACGGGCTGCTGGCCCTGGCCTGGCTGCTGCCCTCGCTCGCCCTCACCGCGACGGGCCTGGCGCTGACCCCCCGGCTGGGCCCGGTCCTCGCGCCCGCCCTGGTCGGCGGCGCCTGGCTGACGCTGCTGGTGATGGCCCATCTGCACACCCAGGGCACGCCCGCCCCCTTCACGGCGGCCGGACAGTCGGCGGCGGCGGCGGTCGCGGCCCTCGCCACCGTGCTGCTGCACCGCACCCGTGACCGCTTCGACGTCCGTCCCGTCGGCGGCTTCCCGGAGGGAGGCGCCCTGTGACACCGTCTCCCGCCCCCGCCTACCGACCGGACTTCAAGGAGCCCCGCATGACCACCGCGCCCACCACCGTGACGGCCACCGGCCTGTCCCTGCGCTACGGCGGCACCCACGCCCTCGACGGCGTCTCGCTGCGACTGACCCGGGGCGTCACCGGACTGCTCGGCCCCAACGGCGCCGGGAAGACGACCCTGTTGCGGGTGCTGGCCACGGCCGTTCCGCCCGACCGGGGCGAGTTCACGGTTCTGGACCACGACCCGGGCACGGCGGCCGGCCGTCTGGCCCTGCGCCGCACGCTCGGCTATCTGCCCCAGACGCCCGGCTTCCACCCCGACTTCACGGCCTTCGAGTTCGTCGACTACGTGGCGATCCTCAAGGAGCTGACCGACCGTGGGGCACGGCACCGAGAGGTGCGGCGCGTGCTGGAGGCCGTGGACCTCTCCGGGGTGCGCGGCAAGCGCCTCAAGCGGCTGTCCGGGGGCATGCGGCAGCGCGTCGCCCTGGCCGCCGCGCTCGTCGGCGACCCCGGCTTCCTCGTCCTGGACGAGCCGACCGTCGGCCTCGACCCCGAACAGCGCATGAGATTCCGTGAGCTGGTCGCCGAGGCCGGTGAGGGCCGCACCGTGCTGCTGTCCACCCACCAGACGGAGGACGTGGCGATGCTCTGCCATCGGGTGGTGGTCCTCGCCCGTGGCCGTGTCCGCTTCGAGGGCACCCCCGTCGAGCTGACCGCCCGCGCGGCCGGCCGGGTCTGGAGCAGCACGGAACGCGACCCGGACGCCCTGGCCGGCTGGCGCACCGGCGCCGGCACCTTCCGCAACATCGGCGACCCCCCGCAGGGCGCCGACATCCTCGAACCCACCCTGGAGGACGGCTACCTGCTCGCCCTCGACGGCGAGAGCAGGACGGTGACGGCATGAACACCACCATCACGCCCGTCGAGGACGCGGTCCCCGCGCTCCCCGCCCCGTCCCACCGCCCCCGCCGCACCGGCGCGGTCCTCGCCCTGGCCCGCTTCGAGACCCGCGAACTGCTGTTCCAGATCCCGGTGCTGGTCTTCCTCGCTCTCTACGTCACCCTGGTCGCCGTGCGGTTGATGCGCCAGGACGGCATGGACGACTTCCCCGTCCTCCACATGATCGACCGCGAGACCCAGACGGCACCGCTGCTGTTCGCCATCGCCCTTCTCGTCTGCACCAACGCGGCAGCCCTGCGCTCGCGCAAGCACGGCACGGTGCAGCAGTTCGACGTCCTGCCCATGGAACCCTGGCGGCGCACGCTCGCCCACCTGCTCTCCGCGGTGCCGTTCGCGGCGCTCACGGCGGTCGTCGTCACGGTCGAGTTCGCCCGGGAGGCATTGAAGCCCGGCGCGATCGGCCACGGCTCGCTCGGCGAGTTGGCCGTCGGCCCCCTGACCGTCCTGCTGGCGGGCGTCACGGGAGTCCTGCTGGCCCGGCTGCTGCCCTCCCCTTTCACGCCCATACTGTTCGTGGTCGCCGCGTATCTGCTGATTTTCACCGCCTCGGCGGCCGGAGCCGACAGCGCCTGGGTGAACCGGCTCACCCCCGTCGCCGCCCTCGACATCGCCGGCGGCGACGACCCCGTCCCCTCCGACCTGCTCGGCCGCCCGGCCGCCTGGCACGCGCTGTACGTCGCGGGCCTGTGCGTCCTGGTGGTCTGCGCGGCCCTCCTGCGCTCCGGCGGCCGCACGCGCGCCGTCAGTACGGCGACCGCCCTGGCCCTCGCGGCCACCACCGTCGGCGTGATCGGCCAGATCCCGCGCGACACGGCCGCCCTGGAGGCGGCCCGGCGGACGGCGTCCACGACTCCGCAGAAGGTCCAGTCCTGCACCACGCACGGCAGGTCTACGTACTGCTCCTTCCCCGAGTGGAACGGCGTGCGCGACGACTGGGCCCGCGTGGTCGACCGCGTCCAGTCCGCGGCCGGCGGCAACGCGGCCGGGACGCGCCTGACCGTGCGCCAGCGCATCGACACCAGCGGCGGCGTGGAGGTCGACACCTCGCTGACCCCTTCCACCCACCCCGCCGAGGTGACGGTCGGCACCCGCTGGGGCGGCAACCGCGTCCCCGAGTTCGCGGTCGGCGTCGCCTCCGTCCTGGTGGCGGGCTCCGAGGACGGGGCCCAGACCCTGTGTGACGCCAGGCCGGTGACGATCATGTGGCTGGTCCTGGGCACCGATCCCACCCCCCTGTCGACGTTCAAGGACGTGCGCCTGGACGACAGCACCACCGGGTCCGGCCTGGTCCTGGCCCCGACGAACGGTCTCTCTCTGACGAAACAGCAGACGACGGTCGTCCGTGAGCTGCTGACCCGCCCGCGGGCGGAGATCTCCGCCCGGGTAAAGGCCCACTGGACGGAACTGACGTCGTCGAAGACCTCCACCGCCGAGGCGGCGAAGCTGCTGGGCGTCCCGGTGCCGAAGGGGCAGGAATCATGCGAGGAGTAGCGAAGGGCGGGGCCCGGAAGGAAGGGCGTCGACCGGGCCGCTTCGCCGGACCTGCGCAGCGCGGCACGTCGGGGCTCCCCGGCGCCGGGCGGATGCTCGGTCCGGCCCTGCTCCGCTCCCTCGTCCCCTCGCTCTGGCGGACGCTCCCCTGGCGGGCGCTGGGCGTGGCAGGAGGTTCGGGACTGCTGCTCGCCGCGGCTCTGCGGTGGGAGGAGCGGGCACCGGGTGAGGGCTCGACCCTGGGTGTGCTGCGACTGATCGCGCTGAGCGGCGCGCTGGGCCTCGCCTTCCTGCTGGACGACCCCGCCCGCCACACGACGGCGACCACCCCGGTCGGCCGCCCGCTCCGAGCCGGCCTGCGGCTGGCGCTCGTCGCTCCGCTCCTCGCCCTGTGGTGGGCGACGACCCTGCTCCTCATACCCGGTCAGGCCCGCCCACCCCTCGGTCCGGCCACCCTCGAGGCCGCTGCCGTCGCCGCGACCGCGCTCGCCCTCGCGACCGTCGCCGTCCGCTTCACGGACGCGGCGGAAGTGGGAAGGGCGACGGTGCTCCGGCTCGGTGTCGCTGCGGCGCTGGTGCTGCTGGTGCCCGAGCGGTGGGGGCTGTCGGCCGTACCCGGGGAGCCGTGGTGGGAGGCGACACAGGCGAGATGGACGGTGGTCCTGGGCGTCACCGTGGCGGCGACGGCACTGGGCACTCCGGAGCCCTTGCGGCGCCGAGCGGGTTTCTTCAGCCCGTCCAGCGCTTGAGGACGAGGCCCCCCGGACAGGGCGTCGGCCGTAGCGGCGGTTCGGGAGCTGACGCGGGGGACCGGAGGCGGCAGCCCCCGGCAGGGCGCGGATGACGGCCGAGGACCGCCACACCTACGGCCCGGTGCGCCCTGGCCCGACCGGCGCGGGCCTCGGCCTCCGACTCGGGGGCACCGCCCCACGAGCCCCGGGCGCCGGCACCCACGGCAGCGGCCCCACGAGCCCCCGCGCCTCCGGCACCGTGCTCACGTCTCCGTGCGGTACATCAGATCCGTCTCGTGCGTGACGAACCCCAACCGCTCGTACACCGACACCGCCGCCTTGTTGTCCGCGTCGACGTACAGCATGGCCGTGGGCAGCCCCTGCGCCGCGAGATACCGCAGGCCGATCGTGGTCAGGGACTTGCCGAGGCCACCACCCTGGGCGCCGGGGGCGACGCCGAGGACGTAGACCTCGCCCAGCTGTTCCTCGGCGTGGACCTTGGTCCAGTGGAAGCCGACCAGTTCGTCGCCGCGGAAGGCGAGGAAGAAGCCGGCGGGGTCGAACCAGGGCTCGGCCTTGCGGTCGTCGAGGTCGCGCTGGGTGAGGGAGCCCTGTTCGGGGTGGTGGGCGAAGGCGGCGGCGTTGACCGCGAGCCAGGCGCTGTCGTCCTGCCCGGGAACGAAGGAGCGGACGGTCACGCCCTCCGGCAGCACCGGATCGGGCAACTGCAGGTCGGTCAAGGAGCGCCGCATCTGCCGGAGTTCGCGGAACAGCGTCAGCCCCAGGACCTGCGCCAGGTGCCGGGCGGCGGAGTGGCCGCCGTGGGCCCAGATCCGCAGCCGCTTCCCGGAGGCGGCGAGCAGCGCCGCGCCGAGCGCGCGGCCGTGCCCGTGCCCGCGGTACGGGGGGCCGACGACGAGTTCGGCGGCCGGCGCCTCGACCGGATCGGTGTCCTCCAGCTGGGCGTAGCCGACGAGTTCGTCGCCGACGGTGAGCAGCAGATGGGCGACGCCCTCCCGTGCTCCACCGCGCAACTGCAGCCGGCCCTGTTCGGACACCGCCTGCTGGCCGTCGTTCCGGGCGGCGTCCGCGAGCAGGGCGAGGACGGCCTCGGTCTGTTCGGGGGAGAGCGCGGAGTAGGTCTCGATGGATCGGGAGCCGTGGGTCCGTGCGGTGTCGTCGCTGGTCATGCGTACGAGGGTAAGGGGCGGGCGGCGCAAAGTGGCGGCAAGCGGAACGGGGAGCGAAGAGGGAGCGGAGTGCGAGCGGAGAGGCACACCGGACGGCAAGCGGAGGCAAAGGGAAACCAGGATGTAACCATGAACCCCCTGTCGCGCTACGCGCGTTGACTCTAGGCTGCCGCCCGACGGGGCCACTTGTCTCACACGCCTCCCAGAGCCGGCCCGGCCGGGGGGAAGCCGACACCATTGCCGACACCACAGGGGGGCGCATGCCAGCCACTTCCCAGTCGTTTCCGAGCCGCAGACGCCGTACGTACGGGCTGCTCGCGGCGGCCGCAGGTCTGGCCACCGCCGGCGCCCTGACCGCCGCGCTCCCGGCGGGCGCGCACGACAGCAAGCACGCCAAGCCGCTTCCCAGCCGCTACCAGGACGTGCAGTTGCTGTCCTTCAACGACCTGCACGGAAACCTGGAGCCGCCGTCCGGCTCCTCCGGCCGGGTCACCGAGATCCAGGCGGACGGCACGACGAAGACGGTCGACGCGGGTGGCGTCGAGTACCTGGCCACGCACCTGCGCCAGGCCCGCGAGGGCAACGCGTACTCCATCACCGCGGCCGGCGGCGACATGGTCGGCGCCTCCCCGCTCATCTCGGGCCTGTTCCACGACGAGCCCACCATCGAGGCGCTGAACAAGCTGGAGCTGGACGTCACGTCCGTCGGCAACCACGAGTTCGACGAGGGCGCCAAGGAACTGGCCCGCCTGCAGAACGGCGGCTGCCACCCGACGGACGGCTGCTACACCGACGAGGGCTTCGCGGGCGCCGACTTCCCGTACCTCGCGGCGAACGTGCTGAACGAGAAGACCGGCAAGCCGATCCTGAAGCCCTACTGGGTCTGGAAGAAGAAGGACGTCAAGATCGGCTTCATCGGCGTCACCCTGGAGGACACGCCGGGAGTCGTCTCCGCCGAGGGCGTCAAGGGCCTGAAGTTCAAGGACGAGGTCGAGACGATCAACAAGTACGCCAAGGTGCTGCAGCGCCAGGGCGTGAAGTCGATCGTCGCGCTGATCCACGAGGGCGGTCTGCCCGCCTCCACCTCGTACAACTACAACTGCGACGCGCCGGGCGCGGGCGACGGCATCTCCGGCCCGATCGTCGACATCGCGAAGAACATCACGCCGCAGGTCGACGCCCTGGTGACGGGCCACACCCACGCCGCGTACGCGTGCACCATCAACGACCCGTCGGGCAAGCCGCGTACGGTCACCTCGGCCGCGTCGTTCGGCCGCCTCTACACCGACACCACGCTGACGTACGACCGCTTCACCGGTGACATCGCCCGGACGGCCGTGAAGTCGGCGAACCACGTGGTCACCCGGACCGTGGCCAAGGCGCCGGACATGACCGAGCTGATCGGCAAGTGGAACGCGCTGGCCGCCCCGATCGGCAACCGCCCGATCGGCTACATCTCCGGTGACGTCCCCAACTCGGGCACCGAGTCCCCGATGGGCGACCTGATCGCGGACGCGCAGCTCTGGTACGGCAAGAAGCTCGACGCGGAGACGGACCTCGCGCTCATGAACCCGGGCGGCGTCCGGGCCGGCCTGACCTACGCGGCCAAGGGCACCGAGGGCGACGGCGTGGTGACGTACGCCGAGGGCTTCACCGTGCAGCCGTTCTCCAACACCGTGAACCTGCAGAACTTCACCGGCGCCCAGCTCATCCAGGTGCTCAAGGAGCAGGTGAGCGGCTCGAACGCGGCCGCGCCCAAGATCCTGCAGCCGTCCGCCAACCTGACGTACACGCTGGACCTGACGAAGACCGGCGCCGACCGGGTCGTCACGGACTCCATCAGGCTGAACGGCGCGGCCGTCGACCCGGCCGCCACCTACCGCGTCGCGACGAACAGCTTCCTCGCGGGCGGCGGCGACGGCTTCACCACGCTGGGCCAGGGCACGAACGACCTGGTCGGCGCCGACGACCTGGCCGCTCTGGAGCAGTACCTGACGGCCAGTTCCTCGGCCGCCTCCCCGATCGCTCCTCCGGCGGCCAACCGGATCACGATCGTGCAGTAACCGGACCTCCGGTCCCTCCGAGGGGCCCGGGAAGCGTGTCACCGCTTCCCGGGCCCCTCCCGTTTTTCCCGTCATAAATTCTGTGTGAATTCGCGTTCGGTTCCCCGGACCTCCTGAAAATCGTCTCAGGCGTATTTCATCGAGGTATCAGCGGATTCGACGTTCTCCGGGCTTTCGGTGCCGTAGTGTTTTCCATGTCGGAAAGCAAACGACGAAACAAGGAGAAGGTCATGAGCTTCCGTAAGGTCACCCCCGTGAAGAAGACCCGCAAGACCGCTGCTCCGGCACCGGCTCCCAAGAAGAAGGCCGCGAAGGAGGCCGCTCCCAAGCGCCGCCCGGTGGCGCACAGGGGCTAACAAAGCTTAACCAAAGCAAATCACAGGAAACCAGAAGAGAAAGAGGTAATTCCATGAGCTTCCACAAGGTCACCCCGGTGAAGAAGACCCGCAAGACCGCCGCCCCGGTCCCGGCGGCGAAGAAGAAGGCCGCGAAGAAGGTCACCCCCAAGCGCCGTCCGGTGGCGCACAAGGGCTGAGCACGCCGCGAGGCGGGGTCACCGGTCACACGAGCGCGCTCGTGCCGGCGGCCCCGCCTCGGCCATGTCCGGAGCACGGCCTGCGCGCCCTGCGGCCGCGCCCCGCGCAGACCACCGCCTTGGCCCGGCACGGCCATGCCCGGAGCACGGCCACGTCCCAAGGACAGAGAGGAAGTTGCTGACGATGAGGGAAGCCCGGGAGGCCTTCCGCCGGTTCTGGCCGCTGACCCGCGGCGAGCGTGCGTGGATGCTGGTGATCGTGGCGTGCGTGGTGCTGTCCGCGCTCGCCGAGACCGCCGCCATCCTGCTGTTCGCCGAACTGACCGACAGCGCCCTGAAATCCGGTTCGCTCTCCGCTTTCTGGGGGCCCGCCAGCGCCTGGCTGGCCGTCGCCGCGCTCGGCGCGCTCGTCGGCTACCTCGGCAACTCGCTCGCCACCTGGACGGCCGAGAGATTCGTCCTGCGTCTGCGGGCGCACGTCTTCGGCCACGTCCAGGACCTGCCACCGCACTTCTTCCAGCGGCACCGCCAGGGCGACCTGGTCGAACGTCTCACCGGCGACGTCGAGGCCATCGAGCAGATGGTCGTCTCGGGCGTCGTCGGCACGATCTCGGCCGCCTTCTCCGTGGTGTTCTACGCCGCGGCCGCCGTCTACCTCCGCTGGGACCTGGCCCTGGCCACCTTCGTCCTCGCCCCGTTCTTCCTGCTCGCCGCCCGCCGCTTCTCCGGCCGCATCACGCAGGCCGCGCGGGACGAGCGGGTGGCGGACGGCGCGATCACGTCGGTGGTGGAGGAGTCCCTGGGCAACGTGGTCCTCACCCAGGCGTACAACCGGCGCCGGGACGAGGAGCGGCGTCTCGACAAGGAGGCGCGCGCGTGGATGCGGGCGAGTGTGCGCGGCGCGCGGCTGAGCGAGATGTACGAGCAGTTCGTGGAGGTCGTCGAGACGCTCTGCGTGCTGGCGGTGATCGGCCTCGGCGTCTGGGAGATCTCCGCGGACCGTATGACGCTGGGCGCCCTGCTCGCCTTCGCCGCCTTCATCGGCTACCTCTACCCGCCGGTCCGCAACCTCGGCCAGCTGGGTCTGACGGTGACCGCGGCGACGGCCGGCGCGGAACGCATCGCCGAGATCCTCGACGCCGAGCCGGCCGTGCGGGACCCCGAGGCCCCGGTCGCCCCGTGGCCGGTGCGCGGCCGGGTCGGCTTCCACGGCGTCGGTTTCCGCTACCCGGGGGCGTCCAGGGACTCCGTGCACGGCCTGACCTTCGCCGCCGACCCCGGTGAGCTGGTCCTCGTCACGGGCCCGAGCGGCGCCGGCAAGTCCACCCTCGCCAAGCTCCTCACCCGCTTCTACGACCCCGACACCGGCGTCATCTCCCTGGACGGCGTCCCGCTGACGGACGTACCCCTGGAGTTCCTCCGCGAGAGCGTCACCCTGCTCCCGCAGCAGACCCTCGTCCTCAACGGCACGATCCGCGAGAACATCGCGTGCGGCCGTCCCGGGGCCTCGGACCGGGAGATCGAGCAGGCCGCGAGGTCAGCGGCGGCGCACGCGTTCGTCACCGCCCTCCCCGACGGCTACGACACCCCCATCGCCCCCGGCACCGCCGCCCTCTCCGGCGGCCAGCTTCAACGCGTCGCCATCGCCCGCGCGATGCTCCGCTCCGCCCCCGTCCTCGTCCTCGACGAACCGACCACCGGCCTCGACTCGGTCGCCGCCCGCCAGGTCGTCCAGCCGCTGCGCCGTCTGATGGCGGGCCGTACGACGATCATGATCACCCACGACCTCAGCCTCGCCCCGGACGCGGACCGCGTGCTCGTGGTCGACGACGGCCGGCTGGTGGACGCCGGGACACACGACGAACTCATGGGCCGGTGCCCGGTCTACGCGAGGCTGGCGGAACCCTGGCCGGCGGAGCCCTGGCCGGCGGAGCCCCAGCCGTCGAAACCCTGGCCGGCAGAGTTCCAGCCGGCGGAGCCCCGGCCGGCGGAGAGGGCCGCGGCGCCCGACGACACGTTCGTCCTGCGGACGGGATGACGCCCACGAAGTGCGAGCCGGGATGACGCCCGCGAAGTGCGAGCCGGGATGACACTCGTGAAGCGCGAGCCGGGATGACGCCCGTGAAGCGCGAGCCGGGAGGAAACCCGCGGCGCGAACGCCCCCCGTCACAGATCCCCCACGAGCACGAGCTTGTAAAGGTTTTGTGCGGAAAGCGCGGCTCCGACCAGCGTGACGGAAAGCGAAGGGTTCGGGTTCCCCTTTCTTCGTGTGGTGAAGCGCACGTTCCCCGCCAACTGGCCGGATTAGGCCGCGCAGTTGATCTCATGTATCAATATGAGGCGCTCACGGCGCCCGACGGGTTCGGGCGCGGCGCTTTTGGCGACGGCTCCTCGACCACGAGTCGTCGCAATTAGTTGACGGGGAGACAATCGAATGAACAACGGTATACGTATGCGCCTGGCCTCCGGTGCGGCCGCCGCTTTCGCGGCCGGGGCACTGGTCCTGGCGGCGACGCCGGCGCACGCCACCTCGGCCTCCACTTCGGTGGGCATCCCGGGCGGCAACAAGATCTCGGTCAACGCCTGGCACTGCGGTTTCTACGTGACCGCCTGTGACTGGAAGGCGTCCACGAAGATGTCCGGCATCAACCCGCGCAAGGCCAAGTGGATCCAGAACCGCGCCGAACTCGCCGCCCACGGCATCAGCGTGAGCATCACCATCTCCAAGAACCCCGAGGCCACGCTCACGATGAAGAGCAAGTCCCTGGGTGAGGTGCGCTGGAAGAACACCAACGCCAGCATCTCCGACACCTACGGCCAGATGCGCCCGGGCGGTGCCACCACCTACGTGTCGACCAAGAGCTGCGGCTCGGCGAAGGTGACCAACTCGATCAACGTCAGCGAGAAGTGCGCCTACGCGGGCGCCGCCTGACGGATTCCGCTTCGCGCCGGCCGGATCGGCGCGCCACCTCCAGTGAACAGCGGCACATGAAGTGACCACGGGTGTCACACCGTCAGGGCGCGGCGGTGTGACGCCTCTTCATGAGTGCCCATGGGTATTTCCGTGGGAATTCGTCGGTATTTTCTCGGGCTCACTCGCAGGACGACGCACGGGGGCGTTAAGTGAAATTCGGCGCGAGGACGCACGGCGGAAAGTCGGCGTCCCGGTTGGTCGGGGCGGCCGTGTGTGCCGCCCTCATGACGTCATGCATATCCACGTCCGGTGATTCCGGGCGGAAAGAGCCGGACGCGGCCCGGCAGTTCGACCTTCTGGTCAGCGAACAGAACGGCTACTACTACCACCCGTTCCTGCGCGAGGAGCCGGCCGGCCCGCAGGCCCAGTCCTTCGCGCTGCGGACCCTCGCCGAACTCGGCCACGCTCCCCGGACCAGCATGGCCGCGGCGGAGGTCGCGTCGTTCCGGCGGGGAGCGCTGGAGACGTCGTCCCTCTGGGGCCGTGACTGGCTGATCCCGCTGCGGCGGGCCGGCGCCTCCGAGGCGCTGGGCGCCGCCGACGCCACGGCCGTGCACCAAGCCCGCGCGCAAGGCGGCTGGTACGTCGACTCCGCCCTCGGCGACGACGACGACGCGGCGCGCCTCGGCGCCACCTGGGCGGCCCTCGAAGTGCTGGACGCGCTCGGGCGCCTGGGCTCCACACCGGAAACGGACCGGGCCGCCACCGTCGCCTGGCTGCGTTCGATGGCGGGGACACCGCGCCCCCTGGACCAGAGCGGTGCGCTGGCCCGCTCCCTGCGCCTGCTCGGGGAGCCCGTCCCCGCAGCGCTCACCGGCCTCCCGGCCCCGCGTACCGACGACTTCGACACCCTCACCCCCGACGCCCGGGCGACCCGCCTCGCCGACACCTACAGCTACGTCCTGATCCAGCAGGCCGCCGGGAAGCGACCCGCCGTGAGCCGCGAGGCCTGGGAACCGGTGCTGCGGGACGGCGCGGCGACCCTCCCCTACGAGCAGCTCTACGACCTGGTGCACGTGCTGAAGGCGGCCGGATCACCGGCGTCCGTGTTCACCCCCGTCCTCGAGCGGCTCGACGCGGCCCGCCTCGACGACGGGACGGTCCGCGACCCCGACGCCTATCTCGGCAACCCGGACGCCTCCCTCTTCGTGCAGCGGCTGCGGGCACTGGCCGGATGGTCCCGCGAGGACCCCGGGCTGCCGGCGGCGATCGACCGCGAGGAGAAGTCCGGCGACGCCGACGAACAACCCGCCGAGCAACTGAACCGGGCGGCCCTGCGCAAGGTCACCGCGGGCGGCCGCACCACCGAGGGGGCGCGGCGGCTGTGCGCCGACCCAAGGGTCCTGCCCACCACCGTGACCGAGCGGAACGCCACCCAGTGGCAGCGCACCACCCTCAACTGCACCGACGCCGGCATCACCCCCGGCGACCCGGTGATCGGCACCTGGAGCACGGACACCCCGGACCGGGTGGTGTCCGCGGCCACCGTCGCCGTGGGCCTCGCGGACAGCGGACGGCGCGACCGGATCCCGTCCTGGATCACCGCCGACGCCCTGCGCCCCTGGGCGCAGAACCCCGACCGGTTCACCTCCGTCTACTCCTACGCGCTGGTGGCCCGGGCCTACGTCCTGCTCGGCGGCGCCCAGGACACGGCACTGCGCGCGGCCCTCGGGCGCGGCATCACGCCCTACGGGGGCTGCCCCGGACTGCCCGGCCTGTTCCAGGTGGGCCATGGCGAGCCCGCGTGCGACCTGAAGACCACCTGGAGTGTGTGGGCGTTGGACCGACAGCTCCACCAACCGATGGGCTGGCTGCCGGCCGGCGAGCCGAGGAACGGAAAGTGAGCGAGAGTTCGGTGAACGCACTGCTGCGGGCCGAGGGTGTGGCCAAGTCCTACGCCCTCCGCGGAAGGAGGGTCGACGTGCTGGGCGGCGTCGACCTCGCCGTGAGGGGAGGCGAGGTCACCGCGCTGGTCGGCCACTCCGGCTCCGGTAAGTCCACGCTCCTGCACATCCTCGGGTTGCTGACCCCGCCGGACGGCGGCCGGGTCTTCGTCGGGGACACCGACACCTCCGGGCTCGGCGACGCCGCCCTCGCGGACCTGCGGCGCAGCCGGCTCGGCTTCGTCTTCCAGGCGTACAACCTGCTGCCGCAGCACTCGGCGCTGCGCAACGTCGTCCTGCCGTACACCGGCCGCCGCGCCGACGGTGAGACGCGCGCCCGGGCCCTTCTGGAGCGGGTCGGGCTCGCCGAGCGCGCCGACCACCTGCCGGGCGAGCTGTCGGGCGGCGAGCAGCAGCGGGTGGCGCTGGCGAGGGCGCTGGTCAACGACCCGCCCGTGGTGCTCGCCGACGAGCCGACCGGAAACCTCGACACCGACAGCGAGGACGTGCTCCTGCGGCTCTTCCGGGAGCTCGCGGACGAGGGCAGGGCCGTGCTGCTGGTGACGCACAACCCCGCGGTGTCCGACTTCGCGGACGTCGTGCACCGCCTGGACAAGGGCGTGTTCACGACCACTGGGCAGAACGCGGCGCCGCGGCAGAGCACGGGGCCGGCGCCGGCAGAGGGCGCGGAGTCCGCGTCGAGGAAGAGCACGGAGCCGGCGTCCGGGAAGAGTACGGAGCCGGCGTCGGGGAAGGGCACGGAGTGAACGTCTTCAGTCTGGCGACGGCCAACGTCCGCGCCCTGCGCCGCCGCCTGTTCGGCCTGGTCGCGCTCGTCTCCGTCGCCGCGGCCGTCTGCCTGGCCGCGCTCGGCATCGCCGACCGGGCACAGGGCGCCACCGACTCGGGTGTGAAGGAGAGCAGCGCCAACCGCAGCATCACCGTCGACCGTCCCGACGGGCGGCCGGACACCCCGCAGTTGACGGACCGTACGGTGGAGCGGCTCGCGCGGCTTCCGCACGTCGAGTCCGTCCAGCACCGGGCGCAGGCGTCGTTCGGCCTCCTCACCGAGGCGGGCGACACCGTGCTGCTGTACGCGACGACCTACCGTCCGGCGATGCCTCCGCCGGTCACCAAGTCGGTGCGCAAGGACCTCTTCCCGCTGCGTCCGGGCGAGATCGTGGCGCCGGCCAGGTCCCAGGGCGTCGATCTGAGCGCTCTGGTGGGCCGGGAGATCGAGACGGAGACGACACGCTTCGTCCGCCCGGGCGAGGGCACCGGCGTCAGCGGCCAGGTCCGGCTGGTCGGCGTCTACGACCCCACCTGGCAGCTCGACAACGTGGACGCCGCCTACGCCGCCGACTCGACCGTCATACGGTGGGCGGCCCAGCGGGCCGGCGTGCAGGAGGAGAACTACCTGCGCACCGTCGGCTACGACCAGCTCACGGTCGTGGCGAGGACGGCCGCGGACGTGCCCGGCGTGATGAGGTCGGTGCAACGGCTGGGCTATCCGGCGGTCACCCTCCAGCAGCAGCTCGACGAACTGCCCGCCGTCCTCGAACTGATCAGGATGGTCGGCCAGGTGCTGCTCGGGGTGCTCGGCGTGCTGGCGTTCGTCGGCGCGGTCACCGTGACCGGTGCGCTGTCGCGGCAGCGGGCCCAGGAGATCGGGATCCTGAAGGCGGTCGGATTCCGCACCCGTGCGGTGCTCACGATGCTCGTCACGGAGATGGCGCTGGTCGGGGCCGTGGCCGCGCTGCTCGGCACGGTGCTCGCAGCCGTGCTCGGCGGCGGTGCGGCGGCCGTCCTGCGCCGCAGCGCGGACCTCGCGCCCTACGTCGAGGGCTGGGTGCTGCTGCCGTCGGCGGGCACCCTGCTCCTTCTCCTCGTGCTGACGGTGCTGGTGGTGGCGGTCGGTTCGCTGGCCCCGGCGCGCAAGGCGGCGAGGAAACCCCCCACAGACGCGATGAAGGACTGGTGACCCCCATGCCGTACGCCCCTGAGCCGTACGTATCCGCACACGACCCCGCCGTGCCGGCCCCCACCCCCCGTGGGCGGCGCCGCATCCCCCGTCCGTTCCTCCTGCTGGCCGCCCTGGCCGCGGCGGCCGCTCTGACGACGACGGCCTGCTCGGGGCCCGGCGGAGTGGAGCTGGGCACGGACTGGGAGGGCTCCAGCACCTTCGCGCTGGCCGAGGTCGACGGACTGGTGACGGTCGTCGGGATCGACCCCGCCGAGCCCGGCGCGCAGAGCCTGGCCGTGGTGCCGCAGCAGGCGGACGACGACGACTCGGTCAGCCCGCACATCGTGCGGCTGGCCGACGGCCGCTGGATGCTGAGCGTCCCCCGCACGAACGGGAAGCCGGACCGGCGGTACCTGGTCAACCGTGAGGACCACACCCTGGACGGCATGACGGGCGACGAGCGGCTGCGCCGCACCCTGCCCGGCAGGACCCTGGTGGCCGAGGTGGCGGGACTGCCCGGCGCGGACGGGAAGTCCAGCGTGCTGGTCAAGAACCCCGCCGACTGGACCACCGAGCGTGAGCTCGAGGTCCCCGGCACCATCGGCCTCGCCGCCTCCGACCCGGCGTCGGACGTGGTCTGCGTGGCCGCCGGGAACACGGTCTCGACGGCGGACCTCACCACCGGCAAGGTCACCCCGGTGCCCGTGCCCAAGGGCCTCACCGTCGACCAGCTCGCCTGCCCGGCCGGCCACCCGGTGGTCGTCGGCGCGCCGGCATCGGCCGCCTCCGGCCGGGTCGCGGTCTCCCTCACCCGCCAGGCCGCCGTGACGACCGTCTCGGTCACCGGGGCCCGGGCCGACGCGGTCGCCGCGCGGGGCTCCTCCATCGTGGTCGCCGCCGCCAAGGGCGACGACACGGAACTGATCGAGGTCGACGCGCACAGCGGCAAGGAGCTGCGCCGCGCGACCGTGCGAGGCATGGCCGCGTCCCTGGCGCTCACCCCCACCTCGGCCGGCTGGCTGCTCTACGCCGAGGACTCGGTCACCCGCGTGGACCTCGCCACGGGGAAGACCAAGCGGTTCGACCTGCCGGGCACCCTGCTGGACTCCTGACGGACGAACGGACGAACGGGCGGGCGGCCGGGCGGACCGGGCGGGGCCGGGGTCAGCCCCGCCCCGCCCGCACCTCCCACCACCCGTGCAGCAGCGCGGCCAGCACCGCGAGGGAGGCGAGAGGCACGCACACCAGCAACAGGAACGGCTGCCCCTGCGTGCCGGTGACGAGCGCCCGTCCGGCCCAGAGCACCACCATGGCCGCCAGCACCAGCGCGGCACCGAGGTTCGCCCGCTGCCACGCCGTGCGATGCCCGGCCCGCCACCGCACCCGCGCCTCCGCCCACGGCGCCTCACCCACCCCACCGTCCCGCGGGGCGACCGCCGCACGCAGCTCCGCGACCTCTGCGTACGGGTCGTCCAGCTGCCACTCGTCGAGGCGCGGGAGGAGGATGCGACGGCCGTCGGTGGCGTAGAGGTACGCCGGCGACCGGGGTGTCAGGCCGTGGGTGTCGCGCCTGCGCGGCTCGACCCGGATGTCGTGCACGTCCGCCCAGGCCACCGACCGTGTCCGTACGGCACCGCGGACGGTGACACCGTGTGCGGTGACGACGGTCCGGCCGCGCCACTGTTCCAGCGCGAGCGCGGCCAGCGGCACCCACAGCGCCACGGCCCCGGCCGTCGACAGCCACTCGGGCGCCAGGGCACTCGACCGCGACGACGCGAACGTCCGCCACGTCTGCTGGGCGGCCGTCAGCAGACAGAACGCCATCAGCGCGAGCAGCGCTTTCGGCACGGGCCGCCGTCGGCGGTACTCCCGTGCGATCCGGTCCACGTCGTCCGCGTACTCGCCGTCCGCGTCGTCGGCCATGCGTGCCTCCCCGGCCGCACGCACGCGCATGCGGCCTGGGAGAGGGTACGGGCCGGACCGTGGTCAGGAAGCCGAGGGGGTCCAGTCGCCCAGCCAGTCCGCGACCTCCTGGTCGGCGGCCTGGGCGGCGGTGAGCAGGGGGCGGTCGGCGCTCGCGGTGCCGGCCCCGGGTCCGGTGTTCTGGTACTCGGCGAAGCGGTCGCCCTTCCAGGAGAAGCCGCTCATGTCGGTCCACGGTGTGGTCTTGATCGCGGCGCTGAGCGTGGTGTTGCGGACCGTCGTCTGCGGGTCGAGGCTCGCGTCGCCGCCCGCGTGCCAGGGGCGGCCGAGGTAGAAGCTCCGGTCGGACACGTCACCGTTGACGGTGGAGTTGGCGATGAGGATGCCCTTGCGGTTCGCTGCCGTGCTCGGGGCGGTGACATAGCCGGCCGAGGTGCCGTTCCATCGCTTCTTCAGCGTGATGACGGAGCGGTCGATCACCGCGGTGGCCCGGCCGAAGACGAAGTCGACGTTGCCGATGACGTAGGAGTTCGTCATGCAGACCCGGCCCAGCCGGTCCTTGGCCGCGGTGTCCACCAGCAGCGTGTCCTGGTCGCCGCTGACGATGACGCCGTCGAGGAACACCTTGTCGGAGGCGGTACGCAGGGCGACGGCCTGGTGGCCGGAGAGGGACTGGTTGGCGGCCTCGTCGAAGTCGTTCGAGATCGTCAGGTTGCGGGCCTGGAAGTCGTCCGCCTCTACGGCGACGGTGGCGCTGCCGCCCGTGCCGTAGGTGCCGGAGCCGTCGGGCTTGGGGGTGCCCGCCGCGTTGTTGTAGACGATCACCGTGTCCTTGCGGCTGCCGCCGGTGCCCTGGATGGTGACGTGCGGCTTGTTGGCCGGCACCTTCACGACCTCGCGGTACGTGCCCGGCTTGACGGAGATGACGACCCGCGAGGGGTTGTTCGCCGGCACGGCGTTCACGGCCGCCTGCACGGTCCGGTACTGCCCGCTTCCGTCCTGGGCGACCGTGAGGGTGGTGGCGGCCGCCTTGGTGGTCGCCGTGGCGGCCGTCGTGCCGAGGGAGCTGCGCGGCCCGGCGCCCGACTTGAGGAGGGCGGGGACGACGGCCGTCTTGTCGAGGGTGTAGCCGTAGTACGTCTTCGGGTCGAAGGCGGTCCCGCCGCTCTCGTTGCGCCCGGTCGTCCCGACGAACGTGTTGCCCTTCTGGACGATGGTCGCGGTGCTGTCCTTGATGACGGGGTTGTTGACGCCCTGGAAGTAGGAGTTCTCCAGGACCATCCTCGTCCCGCCGCGCGAGTAGTTGCCGTACGAGGACTTGATGGTGGTGCCCGCCACGTCCTCCAGGAAGTTGTTGTAGAGGTGCGCGTGGGCGGCGTTGTCCGTCGACGGGTTGCGCTGCTCGGTCTCGCGGATCCAGTTGTGGTGGATCGTGATGTCCGTGACGACGTTCTCGGTCCAGCCGATGCCGAAGGCCTTGTTGTCCTCGCTCAGTCTGTTCCAGGAGACGGTCACGTACGTGCTGTCCTTGCGGACGTCGATCAGCCCGTCGGCCATGTGCCGCAGGTCGTTGTGGTCGATCCACACGTGGTGGGCGCCGTCCATCTGGATGGCGTCGAAGTCGTGCTCCTTGTCGTTCCAGACGCCCTGGTACGCGTCCCGGATCGTCAGGTTGCGGATGATCACGTTGTGGACGCCCTGGCCGAGGAAGAAGCCGCCGCCCACGATGTGCCCGGAGGTGCCGGACCCGATGATCGTCTTGTCGGACTGGACCTTGATCTCCTTGCCGACCGGGTTCATGGTGATCGTCGCGGCGACGACGATCACGTACGGCTCGGGCGCGGTCGCGTACTTCTCGAGCTCGGCGAGCGTCCTGACGGTGACGATCTCGCCGCCCCGCCCGCCGTACGTCCCGTTCTGCCCGAGCGCGTCGACGGAGGCGAAGCCGTCGGCCGTGGCGGTGGCCCAGGCGGGGGCGGCGGAGGCGGCCGCCGACGCGTGCTCCTGGGCGCCGAGCCCGAAGACCGACCCGTAGGCCAGCGTGCCGGCCGCGGTCAGGGCCAGCGGCAGGCCGACGCCGAGAGCCCTCCCGCGCCTGCGGTGGCGGGGCCTGCCGGTATCTGTGTCGCGGTGCGCGCTCATACGACCTTCCGTTCCGTGTGGGGGGACTGGGACCGCTGGTGGGTCGCCGCACGGAACGGAAAGGTTGCCGCGGAAGGGCGGAGTCAGACGGCCGGAGTCTCCGGCGGCGGGACCGGAGCCCCCGGCAGCCGCACGGTCGCCACGGTGCCGCCGCCCTCGGCGCGGGCCAGGGCGACCTGGCCGCCGGCCTGCTCCACGGTGCGGGCGACGATCGACAGGCCGAGGCCCGAGCCGGGCAGCGACCTGGCGCTCGGGGAGCGCCAGAAGCGGTCGAAGACGTACGGGAGTTCGTCCTCGGGGATGCCGGGGCCGTGGTCGCGCACGGTCAGGACGCCGTCGGTCAGCCGTACGTCGATGGCGCCGCCCTCGGGGCTGAACTTCACCGCGTTGTCGAGGACGTTGACCACCGCGCGTTCCAGCGCGGCCGGTTCGGCCCTGGTGTACCAGGGTTCCAGGGACGAGGTGATGCTCAGCTCGGGACCGCGCAGCCGGGCCCGGCGCAGCGCCGCCTCGACCGTGTCCTCCAGCGAGACCACCTGGACGCGTTCACCGCGCTGGCCCTCCGAGCGGGACAGTTCCTGCAGGTCGCCGATGAGGGACGCCAGCTCCGTCATCTGCGCCTTCACCGAGGCGAGGAGCGCCTTGCGGTCGGCGGGGGGGAGGGGGCGGCCGGTCTCCTCGCTGCGGGTGAGCAGTTCGATGTTGGTGCGCAACGACGTGAGAGGCGTACGGAGTTCGTGGCCGGCGTCCGCGATGAGCTGCTGCTGCAGCTCGCGGGAGCTGGCCAGGGAGGCGGTCATCGAGTTGAAGGAGCGGGAGAGGCGGGCGACCTCGTCCTCGCTCTCGTCGTCGACCGGAATGCGGATGCCCAGATCCTCGGTGCGGGCCACGTGCTCGACGGCTTCCGTGAGCTTGTCGACGGGGCGCAGGCCCGCACGGGCCACGGCGAGACCGGCGGCCCCGGCGCCGATGACTCCGACGCCGGAGACGAGGAGGAGGACGAGCGCGAGGTCGTTGAGGGTGGACTCGGTGCCCTTGAGGGGGACCGCGATGAGGAGGGCGGTGTCGGGGTACAGCTGGGGAGGGCTGCCCATGCCCTGGGTGACGAGCAGGGGGGCGGTCAGCACACGGACGGAGTTGCCCTCCGAGTCGGTGCCGTTGCGGATGATTCCGTCGGTGATGATCTCGTCGCCGCTGCTCGCGTCCTTGATCACCTTCTTGTCGCTGCCGGTGACCTTGACGGTGCCCGCCGAGTTCGGGGAGACGCAGGGTGCCCCGTCCGCCTTGACCAATTGGATGTAGGCGCCCTGCGTCCGCAGGCCGCCGAAGTCGTCCTGGTCGTTCTGGGCGGCCTGGTCGGTCGGGACGGCCTCGGGGCAGGCCGCGAGCAGGCCCTCGACCATGCCGAGCCGCTGCGGTTGCGCCATCTTCTCGAGGTCCTCGTTGACCTGGTCGTACAGCTTCCCCTGCACGATGAACCAGCAGGTCACCGAAACCGCCGCCACCGCGAACGCCACAGCGGCGGCGACCAGCATCGACAGCCGGGCCCGAATGGGAAGGGTCCGGAACCGCCGTACGAGCCTGTTCACTCCGCCCCGCCCTGCCGCAAGACGTACCCCACGCCCCGCACGGTGTGCACCAGCCGCGGCTCGCCGCCCGCCTCCGTCTTGCGGCGCAGGTACATGACGTACACGTCCAGCGAGTTGGACGACGGCTCGAAGTCGAAGCCCCAGACCGCCTTCAGGATCTGCTCACGGGTGAGGACCTGGCGCGGGTGCGCCATGAACATCTCCAGGAGCGTGAACTCGGTGCGGGTCAGCTCCACCGCCCGCCCGCCCCGCGTGACCTCGCGGGTCGCGAGGTCCATGCGCAGGTCGGCGAAGGAGAGGGCCTCGTCCTCCTCCACGGCGGCGGCGCCGGCCGCCGCCGCGTAGGAGCTGCGCCGCAGCAGCGCCCGGACGCGGGCGAAGAGCTCGTCCAGCTCGAAGGGCTTGACCAGGTAGTCGTCGGCGCCCGCGTCGAGGCCGGTGACCCGGTCGCCGACCGTGTCACGGGCGGTCAGCATGAGGATCGGCGTGGTGTCCCCGGCGCCGCGGATGCGGCGGGCGGCGGTGAGGCCGTCCATGCGGGGCATCTGGATGTCGAGGACGACCAGGTCGGGGCGGTAGGCCGTCGCCTTCTCCAGGGCGTCGGCGCCGTCGACCGCGACCTCGGTGTCGTAGCCCTCGAAGGCGAGGCTGCGCTGGAGTGCTTCGCGCACCGCCGGCTCGTCGTCGACGATCAGGATGCGCTGGGGGTCACGGTCGCCTTCGGCGGGGCTCATGGCGTGGGTTCCTCGGGTGCGGTGGGACGACGGGAGGCCGGACGGGCTGAACGCTTTCAGCCTCGCATGCTTCCCGGCCGTCCCGTGAAGACAGGTGCGGGGGGAGCTCAGCCGCGCAGCGCCGTGAGCCGGTTCAGCGGGACCTTGCGGCGGTGCGGGCGGGCGGCCGTGGTGCGCAGGCCCATCATCTGCGGGGCCGTGGTCGGGGCCGCCACCTCCGGCGCCCGCACCGCCTTCCGCGTCACCGCCGCGTGCAGCTCGGACGCCACCCGGAGGGCGAGGGCCACGTCGGCCGCGCCGGCGCCGGTCACCGTGTGCGAAACCTGCTTGATCATGACGTGCTCCCTGCTGGTCGGAAGGTCGTTCAGCTGTCGGAACCGCCGGCCCGCAGCGTGGCCAGGTCGGACTTGACGGTGTTGATCGGGATGGCGAAGCCGAGGCCGACGCTGCCTGCGTCGGAGGAGGTGGCGTCCGCGGCGGAGTACATCGCGGAGTTGATGCCGATGATGTTGCCGCTCGCGTCGATCAGGGCGCCGCCGGAGTTGCCGGGGTTCAGGGAGGCGTCGGTCTGGATCGCCTTGTACGTGGTGGTCGACGAGCCGGTGTCGCCGTTGAACTGCCGGCCGCCGAACTCGAACGGCCAGCCGCCGCCCTGTTGCTGCTGTCCCTGGTTCTCGTCGGTCGAGACGGTCACGTCCCGGTGCAGGGCGGAGACGATCCCGCTGGTGACGGTGCCGGTGAGGCCCTCGGGGGAGCCGATGGCGACGACCGTGTCACCGACCTGGACGCCGTCGGAGTCGCCGAGGGTCGCCGCCTTCAGCCCGGAGGCGTTCTCCAGCTTGATCAGGGCGAGGTCCTTGCTGCTGTCGGTGCCGACGACCGTGGCGGTGTACTCCTTGCCGTCGCTGGTCGTCACCTTGATCGAGGAGGCGCCGGAGATCACGTGGTTGTTGGTGATGATCTCGCCGTCGCTGGTGATGATCACTCCGGAGCCGGTCGAGGACCCGTTGCCGAGGGTGGCGTTGATCTCGACGACGCTCGGGCTGACCGTCGCGGCGATCGCGGCGACGTCCCCCGTCTTGCTGGAGGGCACCACGCTGGTGGTCGTCGAGGAGGCGACCACCTCGTCCTTGCCGGTCAGCTCCTGGATGCCGTAGGCCGTGCCGCCGCCGATGGCCGCGGCGACGATCGCCACGGCGGCGAGCAGCGCGAGCGGGCCTCGGGCGCGCTTCTTCCCGGGAGCGGGCGCGGGCTCGGCCGCCACCGGGGTGAGGAGAGCGGTTCCGCCGCCGGCGCCGTCCCCGCCGGAGACGGCCTGGGCCGGGGCCTGCGCCGGG
This sequence comes from Streptomyces sp. NPDC052016, assembly GCF_044548445.1. NCBI lineage: Bacteria > Bacillati > Actinomycetota > Actinomycetes > Kitasatosporales > Streptomycetaceae > Streptomyces > Streptomyces sp. NPDC052016. Next base: position 79,300 of record NZ_JBIUBX010000030.1, on the reverse strand, counting down.
CCCTGCGCCGAGGCCGGGGTCTGCCACACGGCGGCCGGCTCGACGGGCTGCCCGGCGGGCTGGTACGCCGGAGGGGCCGGCCACTCCGGGTCCACGGGGGAGGAGGCGTGCCGCGGGGCGCCCTGGTACGGGTTCTCGCGGTTCTCGTACGCGTCGTACTCGCCACTGCGGCGGATGCTCTCGGTCATGACAACGAGCTTGTCGCCCGACCATGAGAGCTCCCTGAGTGCCTCCTGAGAAGCCCGGCAGAACCTCGTTCGCCCGAAATAAAGCCGGTCGCGGAAGGAGCGCCGTGCCTCTCAGAAACCCTTCATACAGGCCCGCGGCGTCCGTCGCGCGGACTCACGCGCAGCCGCAGGACCGCCGTACCACCAGCTGGGACGGGAACACCTTCAGCCGCTCGCGCCGCGACCCCGCGACCCGCAGCCCGTCGTCCAGGACCAGGTCCACCGCCGCCCGGGCCATCGCCGACCGGTCGGACGCGATCGTGGTCAGCGGGGGATCGGCGAGCGCGGCCTCCTTGATGTCATCGAAGCCGGCCACGCCCAGTTCACCGGGCACGTCGATGCGCAGCTCGCGCGCGGCCCGCAGCAGGCCGATCGCCTGGTCGTCGGTGGAGCAGAAGACGGCCGGCGGCCGGTTCGGGCCGGACAGCAGCTCCAGGGCGACCCGGTAGGCGTCGTAGCGGTTGTACGGCGCCTCGAAGAGCCGGCCGTCGGTGCTGAGCCCGGCCTCGTCCATGGCACGCCGCCAGCCCTCGACGTGGTCGGAGACGGGGTCGCCGACGGAGGGCGTCTCCGCGGTGCCGCCCACACAGGCGACGTACTCGTAGCCGTGTTCCAGCAGATGCCGTACGGCGAGCTGGGCGCCGCCCAGGTCGTCGGTGACGACGGCGACGTCGTCGATGGCCTCGGGCCGCTCGTGCAGCAGGACGACCCGGGCGTCCCAGGCGTCGATCTCGGCGGCCGCCAGGTCGTTGAGGGCGTGGCTGACGAGGATCAGCCCGGACACCCGCATCCCGAGGAAGGCGCGCAGGTAGTGGACCTCGCGCTCGCCGACGTAGTCGGTGTTGCCGACGAGCACCATCTTCCCGCGCTCGGACGCGGCCTGCTCGACCGCGTGCGCCATCTCCCCGAAGAAGGGCTGGCGGGCGTCCGGGATGATCAGGCCTATGAGGTCCGTGCGCCGGGAGGCCATCGCCTGGGCGACCCGGTCGGGCCGGTACCCCAGTTCCTTGATGGCGGCGAGGACACGCTCGCGCGTGGCCGGGGCGACCGGCCGGGGTCCGTTGTTGATGACATAGCTGACCACGGCAGTGGACGTCCCTGCCAGCCGTGCTACGTCGTCCCGAGTCACCTTGGCCACGCGCGGAGTCTACGCGGATGGATCCCCTGCGGGCAGGGCGTACGGCACCTTCCCGGTGCGCCGGCCGGGCCCTCCCCGAGCAGGTGCGGGAGGGTACCGGCGGGTACTACGCCTCCGCCGCGACCTCTTCGGCGCCCACGGGGGTCGCGTTGTCCGTGTCGTCCCCCTTTGAGCGGTCCGCCTTGCCCTTGGTCTCGTCGGCGGCACGGTCGATCTTCTCGGGGGTAACGAATCGGTAACCCACGTTCCGGACGGTTCCGATCAGCGCCTCGTGCTCGGGGCCGAGCTTGGCGCGCAGACGCCGTACGTGGACGTCGACGGTCCGGGTGCCGCCGAAGTAGTCGTAGCCCCAGACCTCCTGGAGCAGCTGTGCGCGCGTGAAGACCCGCCCCGGGTGCTGGGCCAGGTACTTCAGGAGTTCGAACTCCTTGAAGGTCAGGTCGAGGACCCGGCCCTTGAGCTTGGCGGAGTAGGTGGCCTCGTCGACGGAGAGGTCGCCGTTGCGGATCTCCATGGGGGAGTCGTCGTTGACGATCTGCTGGCGGCCCATGGCCAGCCTCAGCCGCGCCTCGACCTCCGCCGGGCCGGCGGTGTCGAGGAGGACGTCGTCGATGCCCCAGTCGGCGGTGACGGCGGCGAGGCCGCCCTCGGTGACGACCAGGACGAGCGGGCAGCCCGGCCCGGTGGAGCGCAGCAGCTGGCACAGGCTGCGCACCTGCGGCAGGTCGCGGCGCCCGTCGATCAGGATGACGTCGGCACCCGGGGTGTCGACCAGGGCCGGGCCCTCCGCCGGAGCCACCCGCACGTTGTGCAGCAGCAGGCCCAGGGCGGGGAGCACCTCCGTCGACGGCTGGAGGGCGTTGGTCAGGAGCAGCAGAGAACTCATACGTCTGGTTCCTCCTCGGTCCCTGCGAGGACGTTGTGCGGTCGGCACTGCTCTGCGATCCCGGGGCTCCGTACACCTGCGGTCACCTGGTGTTTCCCGCTTCGTATACAACGCTTCCGAAAGCACAAAAGGACCCGGGGGCTACGCTGCCCGAGTCCTCTGCCCAGCAGAATAGCCGACATGAGCAACGGCGGGGCAGGTCACAAGGTGCGTTCCGGAGATCGTCCGCACTCCGAGACGAGCAGACGCACACCTTTCCGGACGTTCCTGCACACGACCGACGGCGTTCCCATCGATTTCGTATACGACCCGGGCGCGGTCGTATACGACACCTCCGCGCCACCCTCTTGCGGCCTGGTGTTCGTCGTGGCCCACGGCTTCACGGGCGACGTGGACCGCCCGCACGTGCGCCGGGTGGCGTCCGTCCTGCGGCGGTACGGCGCGGTCGTCACCTTCTCCTTCCGGGGCCACGGCCGCTCCGGCGGGCGCTCCACGGTCGGCGACCGCGAGGTCCTCGACCTGGCGGCCGCGGTCGAGCGGGCCCGGGAACAGGGGCACGCGCGCGTGGTCACCGTCGGCTTCTCCATGGGCGGCTCGGTGGTGCTGCGGCACGCGGCCCTGCACACGGGAACGGTCGACGCCGTGGTCTCGGTCAGCGCGCCCGCCCGCTGGTACTACCGGGGCACGGCCCCCATGCGCCGTCTGCACTGGCTGGTCACCCGCCCCGAGGGCCGTCTGGTCGGCCGCTACGGCTTTCGCACCCGCATCCACCACCGGGAGTGGGACCCGGTGCCGCTGTCCCCCACGGAGGCGGTCGCGAAGACGGCCCCGACACCGCTGCTCATCGTCCACGGCGACGCGGACGGCTACTTTCCCGTCGACCACCCCCGGATGCTCGCCGAAGCCGCCGGTGAGCACGGCGAACTCTGGCTGGAGCCCGGCATGGGCCACGCCGAGCACGCCGCCGACGACGCCCTGCTCGCCCGCATCGGGGACTGGGCGGTCTCCCGGGCGGGCTAGCCTGGCCCTGTTGACCGCCGATGGACCGACCGGACTGACTGAGGAACGAGATGGCAAAGGGCACGGTGCGCTACTGGGCGGCCGCCAAGGCCGCGGCAGGCGTCGCCGAGGAGCCGTACGAGGCGGCCACGCTCGCCGAGGCGCTCGAGGCCGCGCGTGAGCGACACCCCGGTGAACTCGTGCGTGTCCTGCGGCGATGCTCGTTCCTCGTCGACGGTGACCCCGTGGGCACCCGCGCACATGAGACGGTACGGCTGGCCGACGGCGGCACGGTCGAGGTGCTCCCGCCGTTCGCAGGAGGGTGACGATGACCGACCAGCCGTATGGGCCGTATGGACCGGCACAGGGCCAGGGCCAGGGCCCGGGTGAGAACCAGGGGCAGGGGCAGGGGTACGAGGGCTACGACCCGTACGCCCAGCAGCAGCCGCACCAGCGGCACCAGCCGCAGCCGGCGTGGCCCGGGCAGCAGCAGTACGGGTACGACGAGCAGCAGGCCCACCTCCAGTACACGCAGCAGTGGCAGGGCCAGACCTGGGAGACCAGCGTGCAGCCCCCGGTCACCGCGGTGGACGCGGCGGAGACGGCGTACCTGCCGCCGCAGACGGGCGGGGCGCCGGCGTACGGCGGCACGCCGACGGGCGCCGCCCTGCCCCCGGAGGCCCAGGCCTGGCAGCAGCAGGCGTCGTACGGACACCAGCAGCCCGCCCACCCGTCCGCATCCGCCCCGGCGCCCGGCGCCGGCGACGGCGTGCCCCGGCCCGCGGGCGACGCTCCCCGGGCCGAGGGCGACGCACCCGCCTACGGCCCCGCCACCCTCTCCGGCAACGCCCGGATCACCGACGCCCAGCGGGCCCGGCTGGAGGGCCGCTCGCCGATCATCGAGCCCGGCATGCAGCCCGCCGCACTCACCGCGCTCCTGGGCCTGCTCCTGTCCGGTACGGCGGCCGTCGGCACGTACGCGCTGCTGGTCCCGCTCGTCGTCCTCCAGGCCGTCACGGCGGCGGGTTGGTTCCGGCTGAACGGCATGTGGCCGGCCCGGCAGGGCATCGCCCTGGCGTTCCTGGGCGCGCTCGTCGCCGACGTGGCGCTCCTCGCGGCCGGCCGTGCCCACGCGCCCGCCGCCATCCTCGGCACCCTCGGCGTCTGGGTCCTCCTCTGCCTCGTCCTCCAGCTCCGCTCGCACGCGGACCCGGACGAGCGGATGTACGGCCTGATGGCGATCGTCGCCTCGGCCGCCCTGGCCATCGTCGCCACCGGCCACCTCGGGGCCGAGCCGGACGCGGTGACGGTGGGCGCCGCCGCGGTCGCCGTCGCCGTCCTGGCCCGCGCGCTGCCCCTGCCGACCCCGGCGTCGGTGGTCGTCTCCGTGCTCGCCGCCGCGGGCGCCGGCATCGCGGTCGGCGGGATGACCGACCTCGGCACGCAGGGCGCGTTCCTCGGCGCGGGCGCGGCGGTCTGCGCCCTGATCGGCCACCGGGTCGCCGGCTACGACTATCCGTCGCGCTTCGTCCACTTCACGGCGGGCGTGGCCCTGCCGCTGGCGGCGGCCGCGCCCGCGGTGTACGTGCTCGGGCGGGCGTTCGGGTAGCCGTCGACTGTCACAGGTGATCGACAATCCGGCGGACCCGGTTCCGCGGCGCGTTACCTTGAGTGCTCGTCGAACGTCCGACCGTCCGGGTGGGGGAACAACCGCATGCGAGCCCTTCGAATACTGCTGATCGTCGTCGTGGTCCTGGGCGGTCTGTTCGTGCTCGCGGACCGCCTCGCCGTGAACTTCGCCGAGGACGAGGCCGCGGCCAAGCTGAAGACGACCGAGAACCTCGCCACCACCCCGGACGTGTCCATCAACGGCTTCCCCTTCCTCACCCAGGTCGTCGGCGGCGAGCTGGACGACGTGGAGGTCGGCATCGACGGTTACGAGGCCGCCGCCGGCGCCGAGGGCCAGAAGATCCGCATCGACGACCTCAAGGCGAACATGCGGGGTGTCGAGTTCTCCAGCGACTTCAGCTCCGCGACCGCGGCCACCGCCACAGGCACCGCGTCCATCACCTACGCCGAGCTGCTGAAGACCGCCAAGAACGAACCCACCGACGTCGCCCCCGGCGTCACCGCCGAGGTCGTCGGCCTCTCCGACGGCGGCAACGGCAAGATCAAGGTCTCCGTCGAGGCGACCGTCCTGGGCACCAAGCTGCCCCAGCCGCTGTCCGTGCTGAGCACGGTCAGCGTCGAGGGCGACACCGTCCGGGTGCACGCCGACTCGCTGCCCAGCTTCGGCGGGGTGCAGGCCGCGGAGGACGAGGTCCGCTCGATCACCGACTTCGAGCAGAAGATCGACGACCTGCCCGGCGGCATCGCGCTCGACAAGGTCGAGGCGGGGAAGAACGGTGTGGAGATCACGGTGAAGGGCACCAACGTCGCTCTCGTCGGCTGACACCGACCAGGCCGGCGGCCCCGCCCGGCGAGCTCCCGTCGACCCCAGGCACCCGGCCCGCGCACCCCGTCGACCACCGGGGCGCGGGCCCGCGCCCCGAGAGCCGGTGTCCGATTGGCGAGACATCGCAGTCCGTACCGCAGATGTGAGGACCGACACCCGTGCCCGGGAACCGTGCGACCACGGCCCGGGCACCTTTTCCTCTCGACATCCGGACGCTCGCGTCTCGCCATATGACACGGCGGTGACATGCCCGCCTGTCCGTCCCTACGATCGGTCACATGAAGCGACAGGCGGATCTCACGAAGCGGCGGGCAGTAGACCTGTGCCGCGTCGCCGCCATGCTCTGTCGCCCCTTCTGAGCGGAAGCTCCGACTTCCGTATCCCCATCGCCCTGCCCAGGGCCCCCGTGCGTCGTCCGCAGCGGCCACGCACGCCTTCTCACCTGCCAACCCCCGCCGCAACTGCCCCGGAGGAGAACGAGCATGAGCCGCAGCGACGTCCTGGTCGACGCCGACTGGCTGCAGGACCACCTGGACGACGAGAACATCGCCATCGTCGAGGTGGACGAGGACACGTCCGCCTACGAGAAGAACCACATCAAGAACGCGATCCGGATCGACTGGACCAAGGACCTCCAGGACCCGGTCCGCCGCGACTTCATCGACCAGGAGGGCTTCGAGAAGCTCCTGTCGTCGAAGGGCATCGCCAACGACACCCTCGTGATCCTCTACGGCGGCAACAACAACTGGTTCGCGTCCTACGCCTACTGGTACTTCAAGCTGTACGGCCACGAGAACGTCAAGCTCCTGGACGGCGGCCGCAAGAAGTGGGAGCTGGACGCCCGCGAGCTGGTCGACGGCACCGAGGTGCCCGAGCGCCCGGCGACCGAGTACAAGGCCAAGCCGCAGAACACGTCGATCCGTGCCTTCCGTGACGACGTCGTCGCCGCGATCGGCTCGCAGAACCTGGTCGACGTCCGCTCGCCCGACGAGTTCACCGGCAAGCTGCTCGCCCCGGCCCACCTGCCGCAGGAGCAGTCGCAGCGCCCGGGCCACGTCCCGACCGCGCGCAACATCCCCTGGTCGAAGAACGCCAACGACGACGGCACCTTCAAGTCGGACGACGAGCTCAAGGAGCTCTACGCCGCGGAGCAGGTCGACCTGGCCAAGGACACCATCGCCTACTGCCGCATCGGCGAGCGCTCGGCCCTGACCTGGTTCGTGCTGCACGAGCTGCTCGGTGTCGAGAACGTCAAGAACTACGACGGCTCCTGGACCGAGTACGGCTCCCTCGTCGGCGTGCCGATCGAGCTCGGCGCCGCCAAGTAACCACCCCGACCGACCTTTCATCACCCCTTCAGGAGTAAGACATGTGTGGAGCGAAGGCCGGCGGCCCCGACGCCTCGACGATCAAGCCCGGTGAGACCACCATCCAGGGTCAGGTGACCAAGGACGGCGAGCCGGTGGTCGGCTACGTCCGTCTGCTGGACTCGACCGGCGAGTTCACCGCGGAGGTCCCCACCTCCGCCACGGGCCAGTTCCGCTTCTACGCGGCCGAAGGCACCTGGACCGTCCGCGCCCTCGTCCCCGGCGCCACCGCCGACCGCACGGTCGTCGCCCAGAAGGGCGGGCTCGCCGAGGTGGCCATCGCCGTCTGAACGGACCGGTGAACGACTGAACCACCGAAGGGCCGCACCCCCCGGGTTGGACACCTGGGGTGCGGCCCTTCGGCCTGCCCGCGGCCCGGCGGCGGACCTACCCTGGAACCATGTACGCGAGGCGGCGGCACCAGTACTTCGCCATGATGGGCACCTGCGTCGCGCTGTTCGTCCTGGCCTGGGGCGTCGTACGCCTGTGGTCGGTTCCCGTGGCCGTCGGGATGTGCGTGGTCGCGATGCTCATCCCGCCGCTCGCCGCGATGGTCGCCAACCGCCGGGGCCCCGAGGACCGCTGGTGGGACGACCCCTCCGGCGACCCGAAGTCCGACGAGTGGTGGGACGAGCTGGACGGCAGGAAACGCCGTCCCTGAGCCGGACCGCCGACCGTCTCGGCAGCGGTCCCCGAGCGAGGATCCCCAGCCGTCCCAGCAGGCGTCCCTGAGCCCGCGCCGGCGGTCGTCTCAGTAGACGAGCGCCTGCGTCTCGTCCCCCAGCGCCTCCTGCACGAACACCTGCGCGCCCGCGATCCGTACGCCTTCCAGGACGTCCTTCTCCGTGATGTCCCGCCGGGCCGCGCACTGCGTGCACAGCGTGATCCGTCCGCCGGCCAGGACCGAGTCGAGCAGGTCGGGCAGCGGTGCGGCGTGCGGCAGCTCGAACTCCGCGGCCCGGCCCGGCAGCGCGAACCAGGACGACTCCCCGGTCAGCCACAGCGACACCTCGACCCCACTGGCCACGGCCACCGCCGCGACCGTGAACGCCTGAGAACACCGCTCAGGGGCATCGGCCCCCGCCGTCACCTTGATCACGAGCTTCTTCGCCATGGCCGAATCGTAATCAACTCCCTTACAACTCCTTGTGTTGACCATGGGTCTCCTGTGAAGCGCGATAGAGAAGGCGCTTTCACGTTCTGAGGGGGACGTTGTGGGAGAACGCGTGGAGGGCGCCGCAGGGCTGCCCGACGCCGCGCCTGAAAAGCCGGAAACCGCAGATGCCGCGCCTGAAAAGCCGGATACCGCAGATGCCGCGCCTGAAAAGCCGGATACCGCAGATATACCCGACACGCCTGACGGCGCCGATGCACCCGACGCGCCTGACGGCGCCGACGTGTCCGGACGACGCGGGCAGGGGCGTCGGCGAGGGCGTACCCCCCTGCTGATCGCCGGTGCCGTCGCCCTCGGCCTGGTGGCCGGCACCTGCACCGGCTATCTGATCCAGGCCGACCGGGAGCCGACGAAGCTGCCCTCGCTCTCCCAGCCGACGCTGCCGCAGGCGAAGGGCCCCGCCCCGGAGCCGCTGTCGGCGGCGCAGGACCGCCAGGTGAAGACCGGGGGCGACCTGCGCAAGCTGCTGCTGACCAAGCCCAAGGGCGCCAAGGACGCCGACTGGCTGGGCGGCGACGGCTGGATGGACCTGGCCGCCTACGCCGACTCGTACGAGAAGCCGGAGGAGGTGTTCGGCGACCTCGTCGCCGACGGGTTCCGCCGCGCCGCCGTCACCGGCTGGACGGAGGGCAGCGCGTACACCGTGGAGCTGCGGTTGGTGCAGTTCCGGCAGGTGGAGACGGTCGCGGCCGCCGACTACTGCGAGAACAACCAGTACTGGGCGGAGGACGAGGAGTCCACCGACAGCTGGCCCGTTCCGGGCACCGGCAACGGCATGGCGTACGTCCACCGCAAGGCCGACACGAAGCCCGGCTACCTCCCGCTGTACAGCGCGGAGGCACACGCCTGGCGGGGCGACGTCTCCGTGGAGATCTGGGTCTACGGGAGCAAGTCGATCCCCAAGAAGAAGATCATGGACCTGGCCGAGCGGCAGATGGAGCGGCTGTGAGCGAGACGGACAGCGAGAAGGACAGCGAGAAGGATCACGAAGCCGCCGTCGGGTCGGCCGGCTCGGTGGGACCCGTGGAACCGCTCGGCCCTCAGACGTTCCGGCCGCCCGTCGACCCCGCCGTGAGGCGAGGGCGCCGGCGACGGGCCGCCGCGGTCGCGACTTCCCTGGTACTGGCAGGGGCACTGGTCGCCGGGGTCGGTTTCACGGTCGTCACCGTGCGGGACGCCGACCGGGACGCCGGGGCGCCGGTCTGGAGGTTGCCGAAGGAGACTCCGCTCGGGGACCAGCCGGGGAAACTCGACGCGAGCCGTAGCGGACTCGCCGCGATGCTCGTCCCGTACGGGACTGAAGGCCTCAGCCAGGGGCCGGACATCGGTGAGTTCGGTGCCGATGCCCAGCTCAGCGGGGAGCGGGCGGCGGCTCTGCGCAAGGAGTCGCTGAAGGACCTGCCCCGGTCCCAGCGCAAGCGTCTGGAGAAGCAGATCGACCGGCAGCGCATCAAGGGCATGGCGATGCGCAGCTACCTCAGCGAGGAGGCCAGCGCCTTCGACGGGAACGAGGGGGTCTACGCCGTCACCGTGGTGCTGTCCCAGATGGACAACAAGGCGGCGGTGCGCGACATCGCGACCTTCCAGGGCGAGTTCCTGGCCGCCTTGGACGTCTTCCGCAAGGGACCGGCGATCGAGGGCCACAAGAACGCGAAGTGCTTCCTGCCGCCCAAGGACGACGAGTCCGACCTCGAGGGCATGTTCTGCTCCGCGTACGTCGGCGACGTCCTCGTCACCCTGACCGCCGAGGCCGTCAAGCCGCTCGACACCAAGGGAGTGGCGACGCTGCTCCGCGAACAACTCGACCGCATCAAGGAACCGGGGGAGGCGGTATGACCGAGAAGCAGGGTTCCCTGGACCTGACGAAGAGGGACGGGGAGCCGGCGGTGGACGCCGACCCGCGGTCGGCCGTGGGTGCTGTCTCAGGGCCTGAGGTGACGGAGGCCGCGGAGTCCGGCGTGTCCGAGGCGTCTGTGCCCGGGACGGATCTTGCGCCGGAGCCGGAGCCGGAGCCGGAGCCGGAGCCGGAGCCGGAGCCGGAGCCGGAGACGGAGACGGCCGGGCCCACCCGGACCACCGGGGCGGCGGCGGAGCCGGCCGTGGCTCCGGAACCGGAGCCTGCCGCGGCCGTGGAACCGGGGCCGGTCCCGGCCGTGGAGCCGGAGGGGGCCGGGGCGGCGGGGAACGGGGAGGGCGACGGGGGAGCCGAGACGGTCGGTGACCGGCCGAAGGGGCGGCGACCCGTCCTGCGGGCCGTCCTGCGCTGGACAGCCGCCGTGGTGGTGTTCGCGGCGGTCGGTGCGTCGACGGCGTACGGCATCACGCGGATGGAGCGGACGGACGTACCGGGCTTGCGGACGGAGTCGGACGGCCGGTGGGCGTATCCGACGCTCACCAAGCCGCCGTTGCCCTCCGGCAGCCCCGCACCCTTCGCCCGGGCGAACGACAGCAACGCCCACCACGCCGATCTGCGCGCCCTCCTCCTGCCCGCCCCCGAGGGCGCGACGGTGGACAAGGTGCTCAGCGGCTCCGACGGCTGGCTGGCGACGAAGGACTTCCTGAAGGAGTTCCAGGAGACGAGCCGGGAACAGATCCAGGAGAAGCTCGTCGACGCCGGCCTGCGGCACATCGCGGCCCGCGGCTGGACCACCCAGGACGGCGCGACCACCCGGATCTACCTGCTCAGGTTCGGCACGGCGGCCGTCACCGAGGGGGTGTTCTCCGAGGACTTCACCGCCTACGGAACCCCGCTGTACCCGGCGCGCGGCGGCGACGCGTACGAGCGGGACGAGGACTTCCCGGCGGTCCCGCAGTCCGACAACCTCGACCTGGCGCCGTACGTCGAGTCCAAGCCGTACGGTGGCGAGCAGGTCCGTCTGGCCTACCTGAGCGCCGGTGACGTCATGGCGGTGATCGTTCAGTCCCGGAAGGGAACCATGCCCGCGATCCCCTTCCAGCAGACGGTGGTCCTGCAGAGCCAACTGCTGGACTGACCGCTCGAGGACCTACCTCACACGGAGGGCCGGGCCCCGGCCGCGTAAGCTGGGGCCCGGCCTTGTTGTACGTACCGAACCACGCTCACCCGAGGAGCACCCCGTGGAGATCTTCTTCGAAGCCCTGCTGGTCCTGGTCTGCGTCGGCGTCCTCGCCTTCGTGGGTCTGACCGTGAAGAAGCTGTACCAGGGCCAGCGCTGACCCGTCACTAGGAACTGCCACCCATGATCGAGATCCCGTCCGACCTCCACAAGGACCTCGTCCCGCTCGCCTTCCTGCTCGGCAACTGGGCCGGCGCGGGCGTGCACGACTTCCCCGGCGCCGAGAAGTGCAACTTCGGGCAGGAGGTCACCTTCACCCACGACGGCCGGGACTTCCTGGAGTACCACTCCCACACATGGGTCCTCGACAAGGACGGCAACAAGGTCCGGCCCCTGGAGTCCGAGTCCGGCTTCTGGCGGATCGACGGCGCCCGCAAGGTCGAGGTGACGATGACCCGCGACGACGGCGTCATCGAGATCTGGTACGGCGAGCTGGCTGACAAGAAGCCGCAGATCGACCTGGTCACGGACGCGGTGGCCCGCACGGCCGTCTCCCGCCCGTACTCCGGCGGCAAGCGTCTGTACGGCTACGTCAAGAGCGACCTCATGTGGGTCGGCGAGAAGCAGACCCCCGAGGTCGAGCTGCGCCCCTACATGTCGGCCCACCTGAAGAAGGTCGTCACCCCGGAGGAGGTCGAGCGCTGGGCCAAGGCCCTGCCCGACGACATGCCGGACGACGGCATCGCCTTCTTCAAGTAGTCCTAGACTCTTTGGTGTGGTGAGCACTCAAGGCAGCACTCAAGGCACCGACTGGAAGAGTGACCTGCGGCGGCGCGGCTACCGCCTGACCCCGCAGCGGCAGCTCGTGCTCGAAGCCGTGGACACCCTGGAGCACGCGACCCCCGACGACATCCTCGTGGAAGTGAGGAAGACCGCGTCGGGGGTCAACATTTCCACCGTGTACCGGACGCTGGAGCTCCTCGAGGAACTCGGCCTGGTCAGTCACGCCCACCTCGGGCACGGCGCGCCGACCTACCACCTCGCCGACCGGCACCATCACATCCACCTCGTGTGCCGCGACTGCGGAGGCGTGATCGAGGCGGACGTCGACGTCGCGGCCGACTTCACGGCGAAGCTGCGGGAGACCTTCGGCTTCGACACCGACATGAAGCACTTCGCGATCTTCGGACGCTGCAAGAACTGCTCGCTCAAGGGTTCGGCGGCCAGGAGTTCAACTACCGAGTCGTAGGCTTGGCTTCATGAAGAGCCCCCTGCTGTCCCTGCCCGGCGCCGTCCCCGCCGAAGGCGTGGACGAAGGCGTCGCCGCCCACTACGGCGACCTGTTCCGCGAGCAGCGCGCCCTCGCCGACGGCACCGGATTCGTCGACCTCTCGCACCGAGGGGTCGTGACCGTCTCCGGTGAGGACCGGCTCAGCTGGCTGCACCTGCTGCTCACCCAGCACGTCAGCGACCTGCCCGTCGGCGAGGCCACCGAGGCGCTGATCCTCTCCGCGCACGGCCACATCGAGCACGCGCTCTACCTCGTGGACGACGGCGCGACCGTCTGGGCCCACGTCGAACCCGGCACCCAGGACGCGCTGATCGCCTACCTGGAGTCGATGAAGTTCTTCTACCGGGTCGAGGTCGCCGACCGGACGGACGAGTTCGCCGTGGTGCACCTGCCGGCCGGGTCGATCGCCGAGGTGCCCGAGGGCGTCGTCGTCCGCGAGACGGCGTACGGCCGTGACCTGTTCCTCCCGCGCGCCGACCTGGAGTCGTACGCCGGGAAGGCGGGCCCCGCGGCCGGGATCCTCGCCCACGAGGCGCTGCGCGTGGAGCGGCACCGGCCGCGCCTCGGGTTCGAGACCGACCACCGCACCATCCCGCACGAGCTGGGCTGGATCGGCACGGCGGTGCACCTGCAGAAGGGCTGTTACCGCGGACAGGAGACCGTCGCCCGCGTCCAGAACCTGGGCAAGCCCCCGCGCCGCCTGGTCTTCCTGCACCTCGACGGCAGCGAGGTCCACCTGCCGCCCTCCGGCACCGAGCTCCGCCTCGCGGACGACGGCCCCGACGGCCGCAAGATCGGCTTCATCACCACGTCCGTACGCCATCACGAGCTCGGGCCGGTCGCCCTGGCCCTCGTCAAGCGGAACGTCCCGGTGGACGCCCCGCTCGTGGCCGACACGACGGCGGCGGCCCAGGAAGTCGTCGTGGAACCCTAGAACCCGACGACAGACGACAACGCTAGATCTCGATCAGTACGGTGAACGGGCCGTCGTTCGTCAGCGAGACCCGCATCCGCGCGCCGAACCGGCCCGTCTCCACCGTCGCGCCCAGCGAGCGCAGCTGGGCCACCACCTCGTCGACCAGGGGCTCGGCCACCTCACCGGGGGCGGCCGCGTTCCAGGTGGGCCTGCGGCCCTTGCGGGCGTCGCCGTACAGCGTGAACTGGCTGATGACCAGCAGCGGCGCGTCGATGTCGCTGCACGACCTCTCGTCGGCCAGCATCCGGATCGACCACAGCTTGCGGGCGAGCTGGGCCGCCTTCTCCTTGGTGTCCTCATGGGTGACCCCGACGAGGACGCACAGCCCCTCGCCGACGATCTCGCCCACCGTCTCGCCGTCCACGACGACGCTCGCGCCGTCCACCCTCTGCACCACTGCACGCATGCCGACCATCATGCCGTGCGCCCGCGCAACCGCCGCCGAGGGGTTTCCTTTTGATCCTTTGGCCCGCATCTGGGCCGTTCGGGGGCACTCGGTCACATAGCGGCCACTTGGGGTGGCACGATGCTCCCACACGCCGGTCGAGGGGACGGTAGAGGCACATGAGCACACCGAGCACCACGAGCACCGGGCGGCTGGGCCCGACCACCCAGCGCCCGCCCGTGCAACGCACCGACAGTCCGCCCTGCGCACTGCCGGAGGAGCCACCCGAGTACGACCTGGCCCGCCTGAGCCTGCCCGAGCTGCGCACGCTGCGCCGGGACGCCCAGCGGGACGAGGCCGACCTCAGCTACGTACGACGGCTGCTTCAGGGCCGTATCGACATCCTGCGCGCCGAGCTGGCCCGCCGCGGGTCCGCGGCCGTGCCCGAGCCGGCCGAGGAGTCCGTGGTCGCCCGGCTGTCGGAGATCCTCACCGACGCCCCGGCCCGCCACCGCTCCTCCGCCCGCCACGTCACCCTGGGCACCCCGCACAACGAGGTGTACCGGCGCCTGGCCGCGGAGATGCTCGCCGAGGTCGAGCTCTCGGACCTCGCCGCCCGCACCGGCCCCGAGCTCCACGAGGCCATGGCCCGCCTCGTGGGCTACGAGCAGCAGGTCTCGCGCCGTCGCCAGCGCCTGCAGAAGACGGCGGACGACTGCGGGGCGGAGGTGACCCGGAGGTACCGGGAGGGGGAGGCACAGGTGGACGATCTGCTGCTCTAGGCGAGGGCTGCGCGGGGTGCCTCGTCGAGCAGGGCTCTGGACGGGGTGCCTCGCTTCTCGCCGGTGGGTGGGTCGGGGTCGTGGCGGTGCCGCGAGCCCGTCGCCGGTCGGGCGTACGGCTGCCTGCTGGTGACGGTTGACCTTGGCTGTGTCGACGGGCTGCGCCGCACCGCCACGACCCGCTCCCCGCTGCCGCCGGCGGCTGCGGGAGCGTCCTGGCTGCGCGCCGGCGCCACGACCCGCTCCGGTGCGTGAGCGGGTGCGGGGAAAAAGGTCGGCGGTCCGCTGCCGTGCCTTCTACGGTGACTGCATGACCCAGCGAGCCGACGCCATCGACGTACGCCCCATCACCGAAGCCGAGTTTCCCGACTGGCTGCGCGCAGTGAACACGGGTTTCCTGCGCCAGCCCGTCGCCGGCGAGTCCGAAGTGAGTCACCGTCTCACCCAGTTCGTTCCCGGCCGCTACCTGGGCGCCTTCGACGCCGGCCGCTGTGTCGCCACCTTCAAGTCCTTCGACCAGCGGGTCACGGCCGTGGGTGGAGCGTCCGTCCCCGCCAACGCCGTCACGGGCGTCACCGTCACCGCCACCCACCGCCGCCGGGGTCTCCTCAGCCGCATGATGGGTCACGACCTGGGGGCCGCGAAGGACCGTGGGGCCGTCGTGGCCACACTGATCGCCGCCGAGTACCCGATTTACGGCCGGTTCGGGTTCGGACCCGCCACCTGGGCGACCCAGTGGACGATCGACGTGCCCCGCACCGGTCTCGACCCCCGCCGCTCCGGCCAGGACGAGGCGGGCGGCCGTATCGACCTGGTCGACGGGGCGGACGTGCGCAAGCTCGGCCCGGACCTGCACGAGCGGATACGCCGTGCCCAGCCCGGCGCCGTCAGCCGCACCGAGCTGTGGTGGCAGCTCAACACCGGCACCGTGCGGTACGAGCCGACGTGGACCGAGCCCTTCTACGCCCTGTACCGCTCGCCGGACGGCGAGGTCGAGGGACTGGCCTCGTACACGGCGGACGACAACTGGCCCGACAAGCGGCCGCACGACACGGTCTCCGTGAACTGGCTGCTCGCCGCGACCCCGGCCGCCGAACGCGCCCTGTGGCGCTATCTCTGCTCGATCGACTGGGTCACGAAGGTGAAGAGCGACTGGCGCTCCCCCGACGACCTGCTCCCCTTCCTGCTGCCCGATCCGCGGTCGGCCGCGATCAGCGCGCAGGCGGACTGGATGTGGGTGCGGATCCTGGACGTCGTACGGGCCCTGGAGGCGCGGACGTACGAGGGTGAGGGATCGCTGGTGCTGGAGGTCGCCGACGCGGGCGGGCCGGCCGGGGGCAGGTACCGGCTGGAGGCGTCGCCCCAGGGCGTGTCCTGCGCGCCGACGACGCGGAGCGCCGACCTCGCGCTGGAGGCCGGCGAGCTCGCGAAGCTGTGGCTCGGCGACGAGTCCGCGGTGCGGCTCGCGGCGCTGGGCCGGGTGCGGGAAGAGCGAGCGGGCGCCGCCCGGTCGGCCGACGCCCTGCTGCGTACGTCCAGGCGCCCTTGGTGCCCGGACATGTTCTGAGTGCTCCTTCCGACGACCGCTGTTCATCCGTAGCTGTTCAGTTGTGGCTGTGCGGGTGACGGTATGAAGTTGTGGCTGTGCCCTCGATCTGCAGTTGTGGCTGTGCTCGGGTGCCGGCCGCTCGGGCTCCCGGCTCCCCTCCGGAAGGGAGCCCGATCGGCCAACCGTTTGGAAGTTTGACCATGTTGTGGAAGTTGGCTGCCAACTTCTCTGTACTTATGTCCGCTTGGAAGCGGCCTATAACCATCTCTCCTTGAACTGCCGCAAGATGGCGGGAAGTTGTAGTGTTTGGCCGTGGAGCCGGAACATGCCTCCGTCAATGGGCGGAAGAGTCCGGAGCGGCCGGCCCGGCCGCAGCGGACCCACCGCGACGTGGCCGACGAGCTGCGCACCCGGATCAGGACCGGGGTGCTGCGGCCGGGCGAGCGCATGCCCACGCAGGCGAGGCTGGCGGACGAGTTCGGCGTGGAGCGCGGCACCGTGCGTCAGGCCCTGCGCATCCTGCAGTCGGAGCACCTGCTCACCAACGTCTCCAAGGGCGCACCGGCGATGGTCGCCCCGGATCTCGGGGCGAGCGCGCTGCCGGCCGGGCCCGAAGCGGCGCCGCAGCCCACGATGGTGGCCCTGACCCCGCGCATCGCGGACGCCTTCGCCGCCCAGCACGTGGAGATCGACGCCCTGTGCCTGACGGCCGTCTCCCTGACGCTGGCGATCGGTGAGCCGCTGCGGCGGATCCACGCGGGGGAACTGAAACCGGCCAAGATCGACGTCCGGGTCCTGCTGCCGTCCCGGGACATCGACCTCGCCTTCCCGGTGCCCGTGGACGCCTCGGCGACCGAGCGGCTCCAGCGCCACTGGCTGGCCCACCGCAACGCCCAGGGTCAGGTGCTGCGGCACAACCTGCTCGCGCTGCGCGCGACGCACGGCATCGACGTCGACGTCAGCTTCCGCGCGCTGCCGTTCACCCCTCCGGTCAAGCTGTACGTGCTCAACGGGGCGGAGGCGCTGTTCGCGTACTACACGGTCAAGCGGCGCGAGCAGCAGATCGACCATGAACAGCTGGAGACGTACGACGCCGAGGGCACGCGGTCGGTGCTGTTCGCCTTCGGACAGGGCGCCGGACCGCGTGACACGACGTTCGTGGAGCAGTCGCTCCTGTGGTTCAACGCCCTGTGGGAGACGATCAGCTCGGAACTGGTGCTCACGAGCTGACCGCGGGCCCGGTGACCAGGAGGGCGAGGATCACGGCGCCGGCGGAGCTCAGGGTCGGCCTTCTGGACTTGATGCCGACGGTGAGCAGGAGCAGGCCGACGGTGCCGGCGGTGCCGTACTTCCACTGGACGGTCTGCTCGAGCACGGCGGAGAGGAGGGCGAGGGCGGGCATGGTGGTTCCTCCCTTCGGAGCCGGGGAGACGCGGGGTGGAGCGGGGAGGTGCTCGGAACCTGGAGGTACTGGAGGCGAAACTTCCGCCAACTGGACCAAGTTGGCAACCAACTCTTACTATGTTGTCCCCACTTGGCGACAACTGCTAAACAACTTCGCGGCAACTCCCCATAGATGGGGGGAAGTTGTAGCGTTTGGTCGTGACCCAGGAGAACGTGGCAGTGAACGGCAGCAGAAGGCTCTCGCCTCAGGAGATCGCCGATGTCCTGCGCGAACGCATCCGCGTCGGGGATCTCAGGGCGGGTGACCGCCTGCCCACGCAGGCCGAGCTCGCCGACGAGTTCGGTGTGGAGCGCGGTGCCGTGCGCCAGGCCCTGCGGGCACTCCAGGACGACGGCCTCCTCACCAACGTCAGCAAGGGCAGCCCGCCCCGCATCGCCGAGCCGACGCCGCCCCGGGACGAGCCCCAGCCCACCATGGTCGGCCTCGCCCCCCGCCTGACCGCGGCCTTCGCCGCCCGGCACGTACGGGTCGACGCGGCCTGCCTCACCGCCGAGAGCCTCATCCCCGCCCTGGGCGAACCGCTCCGGCTGATCCACGGCGGCGACATCCGCCCGGAGAAGATCGACGTCCGCATCCTGCTGCCGTCCCGCGACATCAACCTCGCCTTCCCGGTCCCCGTCGAGGGACGCGGCGGCGACGACCCGGTGCACCAGCGCTGGCTGGCCATGCGCAACGCCCAGGGCCACGTCCTGCGTCACAACCTGCTGACCCTGCGCACCCACGGCATCGACGTGAACGTCACCTTCCGGGCGCTGCCCTTCACCCCGCCGGTGAAGCTGTACCTCCTCAACGGGGAGGAGGCGCTGCTGGCCTACTACACGGTCACCCGCCGTGAGGAGCCCACGGACAGCGGGACCCTGGACATGTACGACGTCCTGGGCACCGAGTCCCTCCTCTTCTCCTTCGAGAAGGCGACGAGCCAGCGTGACGCCGCATTCGTCGAGCAGTCCCAGAAGTGGTTCGACGCCCTCTGGGAAACCATCACGACGGACCTGACACTCTCCTAGTGACTTCTGATACGACGCAGACCGAACAGGTGGCATCCGATACCGAGAACGAGACCGCGGTCCTCCGGGAGCTGATCACCCGTGCGCAGTTCGTGCTCTGGGACTTCGACGGCCCGATCTGCAGGCTGTTCGCCGGGCACTCGGCGGAGCGCGTGTCCGAGGGGCTGGTGGAGTGGCTCGAGGGCCGTGGCCTGCACGGCCTGCTGACCGACGCCGAGCGGGAGTCCCTGGACCCTCATGTCGTCCTGCGCGTGGTGGACCGTCGGCGGCCCGACAGCGACCTGGTGACGGAACTGGAGGAACGCCTCACCGAGGAGGAGCTGCACGCGGCCTCCTCGGCGATGCCCACCCCCTGGGCCGACCCCGTGATACGCACCTGGAGCGCGCTCGGATCCCGGCTCGCCATCACCACGAACAACTCCCCGCGCGTCGTGGGCAAGTACCTGGAGAGCCGTGGCCTGACCTCCTGCTTCGCGCCCCACGTCTACGGCCGCACCCGGGACCTCCAGCTCCTCAAACCCCACCCGCACTGTCTGAACCGGGCCCTGCGCGCCATGGGCGCGGCACCCACCGCCGCCCTGATGATCGGCGACACCCCCTCGGACTTCCTGGCCGCGCGGGAGGCCGGCGTCCCGTTTCTGGGGTACGCCCGGAACGAGCGCAAGGAGAAGCTGCTGCGGGGTGCGGGCGCCACGCACGTGGTGGGCTCACTGGAGGCGGTCCTCAGGACACTGCGGCGTCAGGCCTGAGTCATGAGCACCACCAGTACGACGGCGGCCCCCACGGCCAGGCCGTTGTGCCGTGCGCGTATGCCCACCCCGAGTCCGAACAGCAGAACCGTGCCCAGCAGGCCGAGCCTCGCCTGTGCCAGCGACGCAGCGGTGAGCTCGACCACCCCGCGCAGCGCGGACAACAGAAGCATCCCCTCCACCTCCCCACCACTCTCAGTGAACCGATCAACTCTCGGTCCAATTGGACTGGTTGTCGTGAGGTGGACTTCCCCTGGCTGACTGATCGTTAATCTGTCGGCCGAAAGCAGGCCAATCCCTGTGCACTTGACTGAAGGTGGTTTGCCACTGGCCTGTAAGCGGTACGGTCGACATGTGGACGCGCACCAGAGTCATGACGGCGGCGGCCGGGAGTTCCACCGGGTCGCGGAGGATCTGCGCTCGCGGATCGCCGACGGCACGTACCGGTTGAACTCCTTCCTGCCGTCCCAGCGGGACCTGGCCGAGGAGTTCGGGGTCTCGCGCGACACCGTCCAGCGCGCCATGCGGGAGCTGGCCAGCGAGGGATGGATCGAGTCCCGGCAGGGCAGCGGCTCCCGCGTGGTGAAGACCCAGCGCATCCAGTCCTCCACCCCCAGGGCGACCAGGATGCGCCAGGGGATGACGCTGGGGCCGCTGCTCAGCGAGGTCTTCGAGCAGCCCGAAGTGACCCTCGACGTCTACACGTTGACCTCGGAGTCGCTGGACGCCCACATCCGCCTGCAGGTGGAACGGATCCACAGCCGCTCGATCGCGCCCCAGCGCATCGCCCTGCGGATGATCCTGCCCGTCGAGACGTCCCCGCTGCCCTATCCGGCGGTCAAGGGCGGCGCCGAGGACGACACCCGTCTGTGGGACCGGATGCGCGCCATCACCCACCGGCACACGGACTCGCTGCGCGGGGTGCTGGGCGACCTGCGCAGGGAGGGGCTGGTGCCGACGGTCGACGTCCAGATCCGGCACGCCCCGCTCACGCCGACCTTCAAGCTCTACCTCCTCAACAGGACCGAGGCGCTGTTCGGCCCGTACGAGGTGATCGAGCGCCAGATCGAGCTGGACTCGGGGGAGGAGGTCACGGCCCTCGACGTGCTGGGGCTCGGGGCCACGCTCACGCACCACGTGAAGGACGACAACCCCAACTCGCCCGGCACGGTCTTCCTCGACTCCATGCAGACGTGGTTCGACTCCGTCTGGAACAACATCGCCGCGTAGCCGGTACACCGGTGCGCTAGCATGCGCCAATCGCGCGAGCAACCACACCCGCCCGTACGTGTGAGAGGGCGAACAGGCCCTGTCGAACGACTGGTGCCGATGAGTGGCGGACCACCCGTTGTGCCCACTTCACCGGCACTCCGGTCGTGCGGCGCATCACGCGGCATCTAACGTGTGCCGTATCCCTTCGTCCGAGCGTGAGTGATCCGGAGCGGCCAGTGGTCGACCCCCTTGTTCCCCATCGGCTCCGCGGGGATCGAGTCGCCGACGGCGCGTCCGCCGCCGTGTTCCGGAACTTCGCGACGTTCGCCACCGAGACGGCGCAGCCGACCAGCGGTCACCACAACCACAACTACGTGGTCCCCCTGACGGAGGACGTGGCCCGCCTGCTGGGCCGGCAACCGGGCACGAACGTGACGGTGCGGATCCCGCGCTCCGGCGCGCCGTCGGTGGTGATCAGGACGTGGCGCCGGGAAGCCGCGATCCTGGACGCCGTCCGCGGCGCCCTGCACCATGCGCCCGAGTGCCTCGTCGAGCAGCCGGGGTTCGCCATCCACAGCTATGTGGAAGGGACGCCGCTGTCCGCCGTCTGCGTCAACGGCAAGCCCGTGGACACCCTGCTGGTGGAGGCGCTGGCCGAGTTGCTGGCCCGGATGACCGAGGTGCGCGTGGGCGCGCTGCCGCCCCTGCCCGCTGCCTGGCCCGCCGGCCGTACCGACACCCAGGGCTTCCTCAGGACGCTGGCCCGGCTCGCCGACCAGCAGATCCGCAAACCCAACTGGCACGAGTTCGGCGGACTGTTCACGGCGCTCGGCATCCCCGAGGACGCCCTGCTGCGCTTCGCCGAGCAGGTGCCCGCCATGACGCGGCGGCCGTACAGCCTGCTCCACGCGGACCTGCACCGGGACAACGTCATCGTCTCGTACGACGGCGATCCGCCCCTCGTCTGCGTCGACTGGGAGCTGGCGACCTACGGCGACCCCCTGCACGACCTCGCGACGCACCTGGTGCGCATGCGGTACCCGGCCCAGCAGCGGTCCGAGGTGATCGACGCGTGGCTCGCGGCCATGCAGCGGGTACGTCCTGCCGCGGTCCACGGCCTGGGCCGGGATCTGCGCCACTACCTCGACTTCGAGTGGGCGCAGTCGGTCTATCCCGACGTCATGCGGGCGGCGCGGTCGCTGGAGGAGTCGTGCACGGGGAAGCGGCTGGACGAGGCGACGGCTGAGGTGCGCCGGGCGCTGAAGACGGCCGCGAGGCCGCTGGGGCTCAGGAACGTGCCGACGAAGGACGAGATCGAGAAGGCCCTCATCCGGTGGCTGGCCTCGCGTGGCGACGGCACGGGAAGCGCCTGGATCCGCTACGCCCTCGGCTGGCGGCCGGACCCCCGCGTGCCGGAGGACCCGGCCTTTCCGGCGCGGGCGGTGCGGCAGGCCCTGCTCGCGGAGGGAGCCGCACCGGCGGGCCGGGTGTTCAAGGGCACCGCCCACCTCAACACGGTGATCCGGATGCCGGGCGGCGACATGCCGGTGGTCGTGCGCCGCAAGCTGCCCAACGTCTCGCGCAGGGAACCCAGTTACCTGAGCGAGCACGCCGTCCTGCGGGCCATCCACGAGTCGGGCGCCGTGGTGGCGGCGCCCAGGGTCCTGGCACTCGGCGAGAGCTACACGGATGATCGTTTCGCCATCCACACCTACGTCGGCCCGCGCATCGACCAGCCGCCCCGCCACCCCGTGAACGGTCTGCGCCCGCACGAGGCCGACGGGCTGGTCGACCAGCTCTGCGCGCTGACGCACGTGGACTACAAGCTGGTCGACCCGATCGCGGGGGAGGGGGCCTTCTACCAGTGGCTCACGGAGCAGCTCGTGCATCTCGTGCGGACGTTGCCCAAGGAGTCCATGCAGCTGGCCCGCACACTCGGGCTGCCCGACGACGACCGCCTGCGGGACATCCTGTCCCGGCACCGGGTCAGCGACCGGCGGCCCACCCTGCTGCACGGCGACCTGAACCCCTGGAACCTCGTGTGCCGCGACGACCACCTGGGCGTCACCATCATCGACTGGGAGATGGCCATCGTCGGTGACCCCCTGTACGACCTGGTCCGCCACATGCACCTCACCCCCACCCGGCGGGAGATCAGGGAACGGATGTTCCGGCGCTGGGAGCGGCAGCTTCCGCACGAGTACACGAGGGACTGGCGGCAGGACTGGCACGTCTACCGCTGGCTGGAGCTCGTCCGCTCGGCCTACATCGACCTCGACCGCCTGGTGACGGGGGCCGGACTGGACGCCCCCAACGTCCGCCGCGCCGTCGACTCCTACGCGACGACCCTCGCGGCCGCCACCGCCTCCCTGGGCCTCCCCCTGCCCGCCACGGCGAACCCGTACCTCGCCCGGGCGCTGGCCTGACGTCCGCCGGGCGCCGTCCTGACCGGCGCCGGCGTCCGCCCCTCGCCACCCGGCATGCGTAGGCTCCCCCCATGAGCACCCCCGGCCTGCGTGAGCGCAAGAAGCAGCGGATGTTCCGGACCGTGTCGGACATCGCCGTCCGTCTCTTCGTGGAGCGGGGCTTCGACGCGGTGTCCGTCGCCGAGGTCGCCGCCGCGGCGGAGATCTCCAAGCCCACCCTCTTCCGGTACTTCCCGGCCAAGGAGGACCTGGTCCTGTACCGGATCGCCGACCATGAGCGGGAGGCGGCGGACGTGGTCGCGGAGGCGCGGACGGCGGGGGTTCCGCCGCTGGCCGCCCTGCGCCGGCACTTCCTCGACGGGCTGGCCGCCGCCGACCCCATCACCGGCCTCAACGACCACCCCCAGGTCCGCGCCTTCTACGCCCTCCTCTACGGCACCCCCTCGCTGGTCGCCCGCCTCCACGCCCACCTGGAGCGGTCCGAGGCCGCGCTGGCCGACGCCCTCGGCGGTGACGTCGACGCCCGGCTCGCGGCCGGCCAGATCGTCGCCGTGCGGCGGATCCTCGCCCAGGAGAACTGGCGGCGAATCACGGCGGGGGAGCGGCTGGAGGACGTACGGCCGGACGCGGTCGCGGTGGCGGAGCGGGCCTTCGGGATGCTGGAGGCGGGGCTGCCGCACCTGACGTGAGGGAAGCCCGGGGGCGTGGTGAGGCTGCGGGCGCTGAAGAGGCCACTGACGCGCGGACCTGCTCGGCGAACGAATGAGGCTCGGTAAGAAATGTAACTGAGTAACGTTATTGGGTACGCTCGTCCGCATGACGTCACCCGACCCCGTCCCCACCCGTGCCCCGAGGGACCCCGCACCGCTCCACGCCGCTCTCCTGCGCGAACGCGCCCACCACGACGCCTGCCGTGCCGCGCTCGCCGCGATGGTGGCGGGCGCCGACCTCCAGGTCGTCACCGGCGAGGACGTCTCCGCCTCCGGAGCCGACGCCGAGGTGCTCGGCCACCGGCTGCGCAGCCACGCCAAGGCCCTCCGCGAACTCCCCGAAGGCCCCCTCTTCTTCGGCCGCCTGGACTTCGCCGAGGGCGCCGGCGGCGAGCACGACGGCCTCGGGTACCACGTCGGCCGCCTCCGCATCAGCGAGCACCCGGCCGCCCCGCCCCTCGTCGTCGACTGGCGCGCCCCCGTCTCCCGCGCCTTCTACCAGGCGAGCGCCCGCGACCCGCAGGGCGTCGCCGTCCGCCGCCGTTTCGGCTGGGCGCCGGGCAGCCGGGGCGACTCCGCCGACCTGACCGGCCTGGAGGACGAACACCTGTCGGCGGGCGAGGCCGGGGAGCCGGGCGAGACCGACGGACCCGTCGTGAGCGCCCTCGTCGCCCGCGAGATCGAACGCCCCCGGGTCGGCCCCATGCGGGACATCGCGGCGACGATCCAGCCCGAGCAGGACGACCTCGTACGGGCGGACCTGGCCGAGTCGGTGTGCGTGCAGGGCGCTCCCGGCACCGGGAAGACCGCCGTCGGCCTGCACCGGGCCGCGTACCTCCTCTACACCCACCCCCAGCGCATCCGCCGCGGCGGTCTGCTGATCCTCGGCCCCAACCGCGCCTTCCTCTCCTACATCTCCGAAGTCCTGCCCTCCCTCGGTGAGACCGGCGTGCGCCAGTCCACCCTCGCCGACGAGATCGCCGGCCACCCGGTGACGGCCACGGACCCCGCACGCACCACCGCCGTCAAGCACGACCCGCGCATGGCCGAGGTGCTGCGCCGGGCCCTGTACGGCAGGGTGACCGCCGGCGGCGCGGACGACCTCACCGTGCCGGACGGTTCGTACCGGTGGCGGGTCCGGGGCGACGACCTGGCGCGGATCGTGACCGACGTCCTCGCCGAGGAGCCGCCGTACGAGGTGGGGCGGGAGCGGGTGCGGAGCCGGATCGTGCGCCGGATCCAGGAGCAGGCCGAGCGGCGGAGCGGGCCCCGCCCGGCGTCCTGGGTGCGCAGGATCGAACGGGCACGGCCGGTGAGCGCCTGCGTGGACGCGGTGTGGCCGAAGGCACGGCCGGAGGAGGTGCTGGCCGCGTTCCTCTCCGACCCGGCGGAGCTCGCGGAGGCGGCGGCCGGCCTGCTGGACCCGGAGGAGCGGCAGGCCCTCCGCCTGCCGCGCCCGCCCCGCTCCGTCCGGTCCGCCCGCTGGTCCGCCGCCGACCTCGTCCTCCTCGACGAGCTCGCCGGGCTCCTCGAACACCCGCAGGGGTACGGCCACGTCGTCGTCGACGAGGCGCAGGACCTCTCCCCGATGGAGTGCCGGGCCATCGCCCGCCGGGTGCCCTTCGGGTCGCTCACGGTCCTCGGCGACCTGGCCCAGGGCACCACCCCGTGGGCCGCGCGCTCCTGGCGCGAACTCCTGGCCCACCTGGGCCGCCCCGACACGAAGGTGGTCCCGCTGACCACCGGATTCCGTGTCCCCGGAGCGGTCCTGGACCTCGCCAACGGCCTCCTCGCCCGCCTGGGCACCGACGTACCGCCCGCCCGTTCCCTCCGGCACGACGGCGAACTCCGCATCCGGCGGGCGGACGGGGACCTCCCGGAGGCGGTACTGGCCGCCGTCCGCGACGCCCTCGCCCACGAGGGCTCGATCGGCGTCATCACCACGGCGGCGGACGCCCCGCTGGTCCGGCGGACGCTCACCGAGGCCGGGCTCGCCGTTGCGCTCGGCCCCGAGGACACGGCCACCCGGGTGACGGTGCTCCCCGCGACCGAGGTCAAGGGCCTCGAGTACGACCACGTCGTCGCCGTCGAACCGGCGGCGATCGCGGAGGCGGAGGAACGGGGGTTCAACCGGCTGTACGTGGTGCTGACCCGGGCGGTGTCGCGGCTCGAGGTCGTGCACGAGAAGGCGTTGCCCTGGTGATGAGGGTGCCCCGGTGGCGGGTGCCTTGGTGACGGGGTGCCTGGGTGGCGGGTGCCTCGCTGACGAGGGTGCTTCCCACGGCGGAGGCTCTGGCCGCCCGCGCGGGGGACGCGTGATGCTGGAGGCGATGCTGCTCTTCCTCGACGTCGACGGCCCGCTGATCCCGTTCGGCGGGCCGGGCCCGTACCCGCACCACGGCCCCCGCGCGGCGGCCGGTACGTCTCCGTCCCCGCCCGCGCATCCGCTCCTTCCCCGCCTCGACCCGGCCCTCGGACCTCGTCTGCTGTCCCTGGGGTGCGAGCCGGTGTGGGCCACCACCTGGCTGGACGACGCGAACGCCGTCGTGGCGCCGTGGCTCGGCCTGCCCCCGCTGCCCGTGGTCGACTGGCCGGACACGCCGGCGCCCCGCGGCCCGCACTGGAAGACCCAGCCCCTGGTCGCCTGGGCGGCCGGCAGCCCCTTCGTCTGGCTCGACGACGAGATCACCGCCCTCGACCAGGCCTGGGTCGCCGCCCATCACCCGGCGCCGGCCCTCCTGCACCGCGTGGACCACCGCCGGGGCCTCACGGACGCCGACTTCGCGGCGCTGGAGGACTGGCTCGCACAGCGGCGCGCGGCTACCGCACCGGCTGCTCCTTCTCGCTCCGCTCCTCCTTCCCTGCCAGTTCCTCCACCACCCGGATGAACCCGTCCGCCCCGTGCCCCCGCCCGATGACGCGACGGGCCTGCCCCTCCGCCGCGCGCATGACGGCCGCGTCGATGCCGTGCGCCTCGGAGGTGTGGACGATGTGCGTCATCGTCACCGCCGCCGAGGTGATGGGGTAGGCATCGCCGGAGAAGGTGCCGGCGTCCGCCTCGGCAGCGGTCTCCTCGAACTGGGCGGGGAGGATCGCCGCGATGCCCGCGGCGTAGGGCGCCAGTTCACGGGCGGTGATGCCCTCGGCGCGGGCCACGGCGACGGCGTGGGCCCAGCCGGCCATCGCCGTCCAGAACACGTCGAGCAGCGCCACGTCGTGGGCGGCGGCCCGGCCGATCTCCTCGCCGAGGTGGGTGTGGGTGCCGCCGAAGGTCCGCAGCACGGGCAGCTGCTCCTGGTAGAGCTCCGCGGGGCCGCTGTACAGGAACACGGCGGCGGGCGTCCCGATGGTGTCCGTCGGCGTCATGATCGCGCCGTCCAGGTACCGCACACCGTGCCCTGCCGCCCACTCGGCGGTGTCCCGCGCGCGGGCCGGGGTGTCGGCGCACAGATTCACGACGGTGCGGCCCTTCAGCGCGGTGGTGACCGGCTCCCGCCGCAGGACGGCGTCGGCGGCGTCGTAGTCCCGGACGCACACCACGGTCAGCCCGCTCGCCGCGACGGCCTCCTCCGCCGTACGCGCCCCCACGGCGCCCCGCCCGACCAGCTCCCGGTCCCGGCCCGGGGTCCGGTTCCAGACGGTGGTCCGCAGTCCCGCGTCCAGGAACGCGCCGGCGAGGGCACGCCCCATGGGACCCAGCCCGAGGACGGTGACCGAGTCGCCGATCGACGATGAGGACATGACTCAACTCCCTTAAGATGACGAATGATTGATGGCAAAGGGGGAGGAAGCGGATGACGCGCAAGCGTGCCCAGGACCTGAACGTCTGCGGAGTGACCGCCGCGATCGCCGTGATCGACGGCAAGTGGAAGACCAGCCTGCTCTGGCTGCTGGAGTCCGGCCCGCACCGCCCCGCCGCACTGCGGCGGCTCCTGCCGGGACTCAGCGAGAAGGTACTGACCCAGGCGCTACGGGAGATGGAGGCGGACGGCCTGGTGCACCGCGAGGTGCACGACGTCCTCCCCCTGAAGACCGTCTACTCCCTGACCCCCTTCGGCCGCGAACTGTCCGAGGCCCTGGCGCCCCTCTCCGACTGGGGTCACCGCCGGCTGTCCCGTCTGGCCGCCTCCTGACCACCCGCCACCAGCGTCTCCGGAGGGGAGTCCGCTGCCAAGTACCCACAAAAAAGTGGGTATCGCACGCACCCACGCCTGGGATGATCCGGGTCATGGATCGGCTCCCGTACTCGGCTGCCTGGCTGTCGCGGTGGCGCGACGACCACCGGCGCCGTGCGTGCCATGACCGCGACCTTCGAGACCACGTACGGCCACCCGCCGGGCAGGAACGACGTACGGACCGCCGACGAGGACGACCTGCGCGCCGCCCGTGACTACGGGCGGGACTTCCAGGCGTTCCCCGAGAGGGTGACCTTCTAAGAGTCGATCGGCGAGGTCGCGCCGGCGGACGTCGGCAACGGCTGCTTCATCCACCCGGCGCGTGACGTCCTGCGCCGGCTCGCGGAGGAAGGCCCGGTCGTCGTCCCGATGGCCGACGACCCCCACGGCATGGTGACCGGCTCGAACGGCGGGGGCCTCCTCTACGTCGCGGACTGGGGAGGCGCGGTCCACCGTTCCCGTGCGGCGTCGACGGACGACGGCGAGTTCGACAAGGTCGCCGACGACCTGCCGCAGTTCCTAGACCGGCTGCGGCGGTGTGTCACACGCTTCGTGACGAGGGTGAGCCGGGAGAGCTAGCCGGCGAGGGGGCCCACGGGACGGCCTGGAGCCGCGCCGGACGGCCAGGAATCCCGCCGGCCGGCCTGGGCCCCGCCGGTCGGCAGGGAGCCCCGGAGTGGCGCGCTCCCCGCGTGGCACGACACACTGTTGCAAGCGGGTGCTTGCAATAGTTAGCGAAGCTGAGGCACGCTGGAGGCATGGCATCGCTCAACGTCGGCAATCTCGGTGAGTACCTGCGCGAGCAGCGGCGGAACGCCCAGCTCTCGCTGCGGCAACTCGCCGACGCCGCCGGGGTGTCCAATCCGTATCTGAGCCAGATCGAGCGCGGGCTGCGCAAGCCGAGCGCGGAGGTGTTGCAGCAGGTCGCCAAGGCCCTGCGGATCTCCGCCGAGACGCTGTACGTGCGCGCCGGCATCCTCGACGCCGAACGGGACCGGGACGAGGTCGAGACGCGGGCCGTCATCCTCGCCGATCCCACGCTGACCGGGCAGCAGAAGCAGGCGCTGCTGCAGATCTACGAGTCCTTCCGCAAGGAGAACGGATTCACGGCCGGCGACGGCGCGGTGGACGCCCAGGGCGAGGACGCCGCCGTACGCGACACCCGCGCGGCCGGCGGCAGCGACGCCGATCCGCAGCAGACGGCCGGTTGACCGGACCAGGGGACCGGCCGCCGACTGCGGACCCGCACCACCGACATCCACGCACGCGACCAACGCGAACAACGCGAACACGGGAGGACCATCACCATGGCCATCACCGACGACCTGCGCAAGACCCTGACCGACCCGACCCCCCTCTACTTCGCCGCCGGCACCGCCGACCTGGCCCTGCAGCAGGCGAAGAAGGTGCCGGGCCTGGTCGAGCAGCTGCGCACCGAGGCCCCGGCCCGGTTCGAGGCCGTCCGCAACACCGACCCCAAGGCCGTCCAGGAGAGGGCCGCCGCCCGCGCCAAGGAGGCCGGCGCCAAGGCCAAGGAGGCCCAGGAGACGCTCCAGGCCAAGGTCACCGACTTCATCTCCACCCTCGACGGCGACATCAAAAAGCTCGGCACCACCCTCGACGCCGACCTGAAGAAGCTCGGCGAGACCGCCCAGGACCTCGCGCTGCGCGGTGTCGGCGTCGCCGCCGAGTACGCCGTGAAGGCCCGCGAGACCTACGAGAAGGTCGCCGAGCACGGCGAGCAGACCGTGCGGACCTGGCGTGGTGAGGCCGCCGAGGAGATCGAGGAACTGGCCATCGTCGTCGAGGGCAAGGACACGCCGAAGACCGAGCCGGTCACCCTCAAGGAGGAGCCGAAGCCCGCCGAGGCCAAGGCCGAGCCCGTTCCGGCGAAGAAGGCGGCCCCCGCCAAGAAGGCTCCGGCCCGCAAGGCCACCGCGAAGAAGACGATCCCGCCGGCCAGGTGAGACCGGCCGCGGGGCGGACACGCACACCGGAACGCGTCACGGACACGGCCGGACGGGCCGGCACCGGCAGCCGTACGGAGCCCGGTGGACGTACGGATGCGGACGAATGCGGACGCGTGCACGAATACGGCGACGGGCCGGGCACTCGAGCGGTGCCCGGCCCGTTGTACGGGTAGCGGGAGCGCGGTTGCGGGTACGGTGACCGCGTAAGGACGAGACGAGGCGTGCCGAGTCGGGTGGTGGACGTAGTGCTGATGGAAGGTTTCGCAGGGTTCATGTCTCTGCTGAGCCTGGCCCTGATCGTGTTCAGCGGCTTCGCTCTCTTCGACGCGGCCATCCGCCGCGAGGACGGCTACCGGGCTGCCGACAAGCAGACGAAGCCGTTCTGGATGATCATCCTCGGGATCGCCTTCGTGGTGAACCTGATCTTCCCGATCCTGTCGTTCCTGCCGATCATCGGCCTCATCGCGACCATCGTGTACATGGTCGACGTCCGTCCCGCCCTGCGCTCCCTGCCGGGCGGCGGCCGCAGCCACCGGGGCGGCTCCAGCAGCGACGGCCCGTACGGCCCGTACAACGGCGGCCGGTAAGCGGCATCCGAAGGGGGCACAGCCCCCTTCCAGGCGCGCGGGGAACCGTGCGACCAGCCCCCGCCGGCCCCCCAGCCGGCGCTCCACGCCCCCGAAACGGCGCGTCCCCCGGCGCTTCCCAGCGGAGCGCTACCGCACCCGGTCCAGCAGGACCACGGCCACGTCGTCGGTCAGCTCGCCGCCGTTCAGCTCGCGGACCTCGTTGACGGCCGCTCGCAGCAGGTCCTCGCCGCGCAGGCCCGCGGCGAGCTGGCGGCTGATCATCTCCACCATGCCGTCCTGACCCAGCCGCTCCCGGCCCTCGCCGATCCGGCCCTCGATGAGGCCGTCGGTGTAGAGCATCAGGCTCCACTCCGCGCCCAGCTCCACCTGCAACCGCGGCCAGCGGGCGCCCGGCAGCAGACCGAGGGCGGGGCCGTTGCTGTCGCACGGCAGCAGCCGGGGCGGCCGGTCCGGGCGGGCGATCAGCGGGGCCGGGTGGCCGGCCAGGCACAGTCCCGCCCGGCGGCCGTCGGGCGCGATGTCCACCGTGCACAGCGTCGCGAAGATCTCGTCGTCGTCGCGCTCGTGCTCCAGCACCTGCTGGAGGGTGTTCAGCAGCTCGTCGCCGCACAGCCCGGCCAGGGTCAGCGCCCGCCAGGCGATGCGCAGCTCCACGCCCAGGGCGGCCTCGTCCGGGCCGTGGCCGCAGACGTCGCCGATCATGGCGTGGACCGTGCCGTCCGGGGTGCGGACGGTGTCGTAGAAGTCGCCGCCGAGCAGGGCGCGCGAACGGCCGGGACGGTAGCGGGCGGCGAAGCGCAGCGGGGACCCCTCCAGGAGGGGGGTGGGCAGCAGGCCGCGCTCCAGGCGGGCGTTCTCCTGGGCGCGCAGTTTGCCCTCGGCGAGCCGCCGCTCCGCCGTGTCGGAACGCTTCCGCTCCACCGCGTACCGGATGGCGCGGCTCAGCAGCCGGCCGTCCAGTTCGTCCCGGAAGAGGTAGTCCTGGGCGCCCACGCGCACCGCTTCGGCGCCGCGCTCGGCGTCGCCGGACGCGGTCAGCGCGAGCACGGCGTGCCGGGGC
Source organism: Streptomyces sp. NPDC052016 (assembly GCF_044548445.1). Classification (NCBI taxonomy): domain Bacteria; kingdom Bacillati; phylum Actinomycetota; class Actinomycetes; order Kitasatosporales; family Streptomycetaceae; genus Streptomyces; species Streptomyces sp. NPDC052016. The sequence continues at coordinate 47,672 of NZ_JBIUBX010000030.1, read as the reverse complement.
GCGAGCCGGAGGACGTGCTTCAGCACGGCCAGCTCGTCGTCGTCGCCGGTCCGGCCGGGCGCGGGCAGCGCGAGGTCCAGCAGGATGCAGTGGACGTCGTCGGTGAGCAGCCGCTCGGCCTCGGTGAGGTTGCGGGCGGTGCGCACGCGGATCGGCTTGCCGGCCGCGTCGAGCAGGTCGGGGACGATCGGGGCGGCCGTGGGGTCGTCCTCGATCAGCAGCAGTGTGAGGTTGGTGTGGGTGGCGGCGCTCACGCCGTGGGGGACGCCGTCGCCGGGCGTGGCGTTGTCCCCGACCGTCGAGTTCGTCGCTTCGTCGCGATGGCCGTTCCGGTCGTCCGTGCGCGGGGCTTCTTCCTTGGAGGGGCCGCCGACTGCGGGCGCGGCCTGCGCCTGACCACACTCCACGGCCGGGATCGCTCTCTGCCGCGGTACGGGTACGGGCATGGTGTTGGGTTCCTTCCCTCCCCCCGAGGGCATGGCGGGGACGAGGGACCTCGACCCACCGACGGGGACCATAGCGGCAGAAGGCGCCGCAGCGGAATGGCATGGAGCACGCCGCTTGATCTCAGGCCACTGTCATATGCCGCGATCCCTACCGCAGTTGGGCAGGGCGGGAAGGGTGCGGGAATGACGAACGTCACGTCGGTACGGGGTTTGGCGACCGACGGGGGTGTCGTGGCTCACGTGTCCGCCGTCACGAGCAACCGCCCCCCTGTGCCCGCCCTCACACGCCGGGCCGCACCACCCCGAGGATCGGCATCGAACCGGCCCCCGCGAGGGTCACCGTCCGGCCCGGGCGCGGGGCGTGGACCATCTTGCCGTCGCCCACGTACATCGCCACGTGGCTGGCGTCGTCGAAGTAGATGATCAGGTCGCCGGGGCGCATGTCCGTCACGGCCACGCGCTTCAACTGCCGCCACTGCTCCTGTGAGGTGCGCGGGATGGCGACGCCGGCGTCCGCCCAGGCCTGGGAGGTGAGTCCGGAACAGTCGAAGGAGGCCGGGCCCTCGGCGCCCCACACGTAGGGCTTGCCGATCTGCGCGGTGGCGTACCGGACGGCCTTCTGGCCCTGCGCGGTGGCCTCGCCCTTGATGTCGTCGAGTACGCCGGTGTCCAGCCAGGCGTTCTGCGCCTGCTGCGCGGCCTGTTCCTGGAGTTGGGCGAGGCGCTCCTTCTCCTCCTTCTCGAGCTGGGACTCGAGCTTCTCGGCCGCCGCGATCTGCTTCTCGATCTTCTTCTGGGCCTCCGCCTTGGCCTTGCGGTTGACCTCCAGCTTCTGCCACTGGGCGGAGGCGTCCTTGGCGTACTGCTCCAAGTCCTGCTGGGTGCGCGTCATTTCGCCGAGCAAACCCTTGGTCGCCCGCTGCCCCTGGATCACCCGGCCCGCCCCGTCGAGGAACTCGCCCGGATCGTCGCTGAGCAGCAGCTGGGCCTCGTCCGGCAGGCCGCCGCTGCGGTACTGCGAGCGGGCCGCGGCACCCGCGCGGTCCTTCAACTCCGCCAGCTTCTCGCGGCCCTTGACGATCTTCTTCGCGAGCTCGACCAGCTCCGCGGACTGCGTCTTGGCCTGTTCCTCGGCCGCGTTGTAGGCATCGGTGGCGACCGCGGCGTCGTGATAGAGCGTGTCGAGCTTCTTGCGGACCTCCTCGAGGTCCTTGCTGTGCGAGGGCGGCAGGGTGAGGTTGGGGGCGGTCGTCGGCGCCGGGCTCGGATCCGGACTCGCGAACGCCGTACCCGGCACCGCGAGAACGGTGACCGCGCAGACCACGGTCACCGCCGCCGTGATCAGGCCCCGCTTGCCCGTACCCATAGATCCCCCAAAACCTGATTAACCGTCAGTAACTTACGGCCGCTTGAGGGATCGTGCCATGCCACGCCTGAAAACGACAGAGGCAGTCCTTCCCCCCGCTCCCACCCCGCCATGACGAAGTCCCCGCCTTTGTGACGAACACCTCAGGAAGATCGTTCCCGACACCACCCCACCCACGGCATCGCGGCCGCCTCCGCCGAAAAGACGGCCCCACCCGGCAACCCAACCGGCCGCCGTACGCGGCGCAACCAGAACGCTCCCGCGGGAGTTGATGCCGGCGCCGGCGCGCAGCCGAAACGCTCCCGCACCCGCCATCGCACCGGAGCGGATGCCGGCGCCGGCGCGCAGCCGAAACGCTCCCGCATCCGCCATCGCACCGGAGCGAATCATGGCGACGCGGCGGAGCCAGAACGCTCCCGCACCCGCCATCGCACCGGAGTGGGTCGTGGCGGTGGGGCGCAGCCAGAACGCTCCCGCATCCGCCATCGCACCGGAGTGGGTCGTGGCGACGCGGCGGAGCCAGAACGCTCCCGCATCCGCCATCGCACCGGAGCGAATCATGGCGGTGCGGCGGAGCCAGAACGCTCCCGCATCCGCCATCGCACCGGAGCGAATCATGGCGACGCGGCGGAGCCAGAACGCTCCCGCATCCGCCATCGCACCGGACCGGATGCCGGCGCCGGCGCGCAGCCGAAACGCTCCCGCACCCGCCGTCGCACCGGAGTGGGTCGTGGCGGTGCGGCGCAGCCCGTCGCGTAGCGCTGCACAGCCAAGGGCAACCGCCACCAGCAGGCAGCCGTATGCCCAACCGGCGACGGGCTCGCCGCACCGCCACGACCCCGACCCACCCACCGGCGAGAAGCGAGGCACCCCGACGGCGAGCCGATCCCCCCGCAGAGCTCACCCGCACCCCGACCAGGCCGACCCCACCACCGTCACCACGTCACCACCGTCACCCCGTCACCCCCGTCATTCCCGCGGCGCCAACGCCCCCCACCGCACCGTCACTTCCCCCTGCCGCCACCGGGCCGCCCCATCCGTCACCGGCCAGTCACCCGTCAGATCACGCACCGCCCGCATCCACCGCTGACGGGCGCCGTAAGAGGCGTACGGTGCCGCCGCGGCCCAGGCGCGGTCGAAGTCCCGGAGAAAGGCATGCACGGGCTCACCGGGCACGTTGCGGTGGATCAGCGCCTTGGGGAGCCGCTCCGCCAGATCGGAGGGCCGCTCCAGGGACCCCAGCCGCGCCGCGAAGGTGACCGTCCGCGGACCCTCCGGGCCGAGCGCGACCCACACGTGCCGCCGCCCGATCTCGTCACAGGTCCCCTCGACCAGCAGCCCCCCGCGCGACACCTCCGTAGCCGGCGCGAGCCGCGCGCACAGCCGCTCCCAGACCCCGCCCACCTCGTCCTCGTCGTACTGCCGCAGCACGTTCGCCGCCCGGATGAGGTGCGGGCGCACGGGGAGCGGTACCTCGAAGCCGCCGTGCCGGAAGACGAGACCGTCGCGTTCGTACGGCTTGGCCCCCGTGACCCGGGCCGGTTCGATCTCGACGCCCACCACGCGCGCGCGTGGCGCGACGGAGCGCAGGCGGCCGAGCAGCTCGACGGCAGTCCAGGGGGCGGCGCCGTAGCCGAGGTCGACGGCCACGGGGTCGCCGGCGCGGCGCAGCTCGGAGCCGTGCACGGCGGCGATCCAGCGGTCCATGCGGCGCAGCCGGTTGGGGTTGGTCGTCCCGCGTGTGACCGTGCCCACGGGGCGGGTCGCGCGGGATGTCATGCCTACGAGGGTATGCGGTGCCCGGTCGTCCTGGGCGTCTGGACGACCGGGCACCGGACGCACAGGCCCCCGGACGTACAGAGCCCGGGACGCACAGGCCCCCGGACGCACAGAGCCCGGGACGCACAGGCCCCCGGACGCACAGAGTCCGGGACGCACAGGCCCCCGGACGCACAGAGCCCCGGACGCACAGGCCCTAAACCCACAGGCACCCGAACGCATGCATGGACGTACGAAAGCGCGGGCACCCGGACGCCCAGCCCTGGACGCCCAGACACCGAACGCCCGGACGCACAGGCCCCGGAGCCCCGAAACCACAGGCCCGCGGAACCCCCGAACCCGCAGACCCCCGGAACCCCGAACCCCGAACCCCGCACCCCGCACCCCCAGCGGACGCGCAACCGCACGCGGACGCACCCCACCCTCGAACGGTTGAGCGAAGCCCGGTAATGCGTCGGCAAAAACGCCGCGCGCCCCGCGCCCCATCGGAATGGGAACGCGTCCCTCCGGCGTTGCACCCCTTCGGAGGGCCCGCCCCCTCCGTCCGGCATGCCCGCAGCAAGGAGGAACGCCACGTGAGCCAGTACGTCAGCAGGCTCGGGCGTCGCTCTACGGCGGCACCCCCACGCCTGCGGCTGCACCGCAGGCCCCGCCGCGTCGCGATGCTCTCCGTGCACACCTCCCCGCTCCACCAGCCCGGCACCGGCGACGCCGGCGGCATGAACGTCTACATCGTGGAACTCGCGCAGCGCCTCGCCGCGATCAACATCGAGGTCGAGATCTTCACGCGCGCGACCACGGCCGCCCTCCCGCCGACCGTCCAGATGGCCCCGGGCGTCCTCGTCCGCCATGTCGACGCCGGCCCCTACGAGGGCCTCGCCAAGGAGGACCTCCCCGCCCAGCTGTGCGCGTTCACGCACGGCGTGATGCAGGCATGGGCCGGCCACCGCCCCGGCTACTACGACCTCGTCCACTCGCACTACTGGCTCTCCGGCCACGTCGGCTGGCTCGCCGCCCAGCGCTGGGGCGCCCCGCTGGTGCACGCCATGCACACCATGGCCAAGGTCAAGAACGCCAACCTCGCCGACGGCGACACCCCCGAGCCCGCCGCCCGCGTCATCGGCGAGACCCAGATCGTCGCCGCCGCCGACCGCCTCATCGCGAACACCGCGGAGGAGGCCGACGAACTCGTCCGTCACTACTCCGCCGACCCCGGCAAGGTCGCCGTCGTCCACCCCGGCGTCAACCTGGGCCGCTTCCGCCCCGCCGACGGCCGCGCCGCCGCCCGCGCCCGCCTGGGCCTGCCCCAGGACGCCCTGATCCCCCTCTTCGCGGGCCGCATCCAGCCCCTCAAGGCTCCCGACGTCCTCCTGCGCGCCGTGGCGGTCCTCCTCGACGAACGCCCCGACCTGCGCTCCCGGCTCGTCGTCCCCGTCGTCGGCGGTCCCAGCGGCAGCGGCCTGGCCAAGCCGGAAGGGCTGCAGAAGCTGGCCGCGCGCCTCGGCATCTCCGACGTCGTGCGGTTCCGGCCGCCCGTCGGGCAGGACCAGCTCGCGGACTGGTTCCGCGCCGCCTCCGTGCTGGTCGTGCCCTCCTACAGCGAGTCCTTCGGCCTGGTCGCCATAGAGGCGCAGGCGACCGGCACCCCGGTGATCGCCGCCGCGGTCGGCGGGCTGCCGGTCGCCGTGCGCGACCGCGAGACGGGCTTCCTGGTGGACGGCCACGAACCGGCCCGCTACGCGCGCGTGCTCGCCGACTTCGCCGACATCCCCGACCTCTCCGCCCGGATGGGCGCGGCCGCCGCCCGGCACGCCCAGTCCTTCGGCTGGGACACGGCGGCCGCCGCCACCGCCGACGTCTACACGGCCGCGGCGCAGTCCCACCGCCGTCGCGTACGCTCCCAGCATGGGTGAGCGTCATGGCTGATGCAGAGAAGACGGCCGCACAGGTCATCGAGGACGTCCTGAAGGACGCCGAACTGGAGTGGGAGAGCCCGGAGTCCGGGACGTACGTCGTCCAACTCCCCGGCACCCGCAAGCTGAAGACGACCGTCTCCCTGATCGTCGGACGCCACTCCCTGTCGCTGAACGCGTTCGTCATCCGCCACCCCGACGAGAACGAGGCCGGCGTCCACCGCTGGCTCCTGGAGCGCAACCTCAAGCTGTACGGCGTGAGTTACGCCGTCGACCAGCTCGGCGACGTCTACGTCACCGCCCGCCTCCCCCTCGCCGCGGTCACCCCCGACGAGACGGACCGCCTGCTCGGCCAGGTCCTGGAGGCCGCCGACGGCGCCTTCAACACGCTCCTGGAGCTGGGTTTCGCCTCCGCGATCCGCAAGGAGTACGCCTGGCGCGTCTCCCGCGGCGAGTCCACCCGCAACCTGGACGCCTTCAGCCACCTCACGCAACGCCCCACCGACTGAGCGCCCCTGCCGCCACCGGCGCCACCGGCGCCACCGGCGCCACCGCCACGACCGGCGCCACCGCCATGACCGGCGGCGCGGCCGCGACCGGCGACCACGTCGACGTGGTCGCCGACGCCGACGCCGACGTCAAGGAGCGGACAGCCCGTACCGCCCCGGCGTCACCCCCACCAACTTCCTGAAGTGGCGGGTCAGATGGGCCTGGTCGTAGAAGCCGGCCGCCACCGCGACCTCGCCCGCCGGCCGCCCGTCGAGCAGCAGCCGACGGGCCCGGTCGACCCGGCGCGCGGTCAGGTACTGGTGCGGTGCGATGCCGTACGCCCCGCTGAACGCCCGTACCAGATGCGCGGGATGGGCCTGGAGCAGCCCGGCGGCCTCGTCGAGCGAGACCCCGTCGACGAGGCGGCCGTCGAGAAGGTCGCGCAGCCGGCGCGCGAGGACGGGGTCGCGGCGCCTCGGCCGTGCCGTGTTCCGGGGCCGCAGATGGTCCCGCAGCCGCTCGCCGAGGAGGACCAGCCGGCTGCCGGCCTCCAGCTCGTCGCCGGGCCGGGCGAGCGCCGCGTGCAACTGTCCCACCCGCTGCCGCAGCAGGGGATCACGCAGGTCGGGCCCGTCCACGGCGGGCCCGATCAGCTCCTCACCGAGCACGCTCGCGTCCAGGTACAGCACCCGCTTGCGGAAGCCGTCCGGGGTGGCGGGGGAGCCGTTGTGCGGCACGTGCGGCGGCAACAGCGACACCGTGTCGTGCGGGGTGCCGTGCTCGTGCCGGTCGAGCTCGTACCGTACGGCCCCGTCGTCGACGATGAGCAGCGTCCAGGCCTCGTGGACGTGCATGGGGTAGGCGTACTCGGTGAAGTGCGCGTGGAAGACCTCCACGACGCCCCGGACGCGGGGGCGCCAGGCGGAGACGTCGGCGGTGGGCTGTGCGGCCCGCTCCTGAGCGGCGGCCATGCAAAGAACGTACAAGACGGTGCCGTACGCCGGACGGCAGTCTCACCGCATGAGCACTGAACCCATCCGCTTCGACACGAAGATCGCCATCCTGCTGCGCGAGGACCTGGAGACCTGGCAGCGCCTGAACGTCACCGCGTTCCTGGTCAGCGGCCTGGGCACCCAGCTCCCCGAGGTGATCGGGGAGCCGTACGAGGACGCGGACGGCATCGCCTACCTGCCGATGTTCCGCCAGCCGGTGCTGGTCTTCGAGGGGACGAAGGAGACGCTGACGGCGGCCCACGCGCGCGTGCTGTCCCGCGCCCTGCCGCGCGCGGTGTTCACCGGCGACCTCTTCGCCACCGGCAACGACCGCGACAACCGGGCGGCCGTGCGAGCCGTGCGGACGGACGACCTGGACCTGGTGGGGCTGGCGGTCCACGGGCCGCGCAACGCGGTGGACAAGGTGCTGAAGGGCGCGCGCATGCACCCGTGAGGGGGGCGGCCCCCGGCGCGGGCGGCGCTGCCGGCGCTCGTGCCGAGGCTCGACTCCACGCGGCGTTCGGGACTCGCCTGGGCCCCACTACACTCCACCCGGCGCTCCGGATGGACGTCGCCTGGGCCGCGCCCCACTTCACACAGCGCTCCGGACGTCGCCTGGGTCGGGCCCACTCCACCCGGCGCCCCGGACGGCGCCTCAGGCGGTGCTCACCTCCGGCTTGGCGGAGCTCGGCCCGGTGGCCGTGGTTGCCGTGGTGGCCGCGGCACCCTCCTCTGCCTCCACGGGCAGTCGGCGCATCAGCACCGCGTAACCGGCACCCGCCACCGTCCCGACGACCGCGCACAGCGCCCACAGCCACACCGCGCCGAACCGGTCGATGACGAAGCCGGACATCAGCGGCGCGACGAGGGACGCCACGGCCCACGACATGGTGTACATGCCCTGGTAGCGCCCGCGTCCGTGCACCGGGGAGAGCCGGACGACGAGCCCGGTCTGCGTCGGCGCGTTGACGATCTCGGCGAGGGTCCACACGCAGACGGTGAGCGCGAAGACGCCGACGGACCCGGCGAAGGCGGTGAGGCCGAAGCCGTACCCGGCGAGGGCGGAGGAGATGACGAGCAGCCGCCGTGGATCGCGGTGCTCGATGAACCGGGTGACCGGGATCTGCAGGGCGACGATGAGGACGCCGTTGACGGCGATGGCCATGCCGTAGTCGGCCGGGGTGAATCCGGCGGCGCCCATGGCCACCGGCAACCCGATGGCCCCCTGCTGGAAGACGAGGGCGACGAGGAAGGACAGCCCGACGAGCCCCATGAACCGCCCGTCGCGCACCACGTTCCCCAGCCCGACCGTGTCCTCCGGCAGGCCCTTGGCCTCCCGCCCGGGCCGCGACTCCGGCACCTTGAGGAAGACGACGACGGCGCAGATCAGGGTCATCCCGGCCTCGATCAGGAAGCCGGCGAGGTAGCTGACCTCGGCGATGAACCCGGCCGCCATGGAGGAGACCGCGAAGCCGAGGTTGATGGCCCAGTAGTTCAGGGAGAACGCCCGGACCCGGTCCTCCGGCCGCACGATGTCGGCCATCATGGCCTGCACGGCGGGCCGGGAGGCGTTGGAGGCTGCGCCGACGAGGAAGGCGACGGCGGCGATGGCGGCCGGATGCTGCACGAACCCCAGGACCGCCACGGAACAGGCGGTGCCGGTCTGCGCGAAGAGCAGGGTGGGCCGCCGCCCCAGCCGGTCGGCCATGACACCCCCGGCGAGGGACGAGACGACCCCGCCGAGCCCGTGCAGCGCGACCACGAGCCCGGCGTACGTGGCGGAGTACCCGCGGTCCAGCGTCAGGTAGAGGGCCATGAAGGTGGCGACGAAGGCGCCGAGCCGGTTGACGAGGGTGCTGGTCCACAGCCACCAGAACTCGCGGGGCAATCCGGAGACGGTCTCCCGGGTGGCACGTCTCAGGGAGGCGACGGACATGGATGATCCCCCGATGTAAGCGGCGCAGGCGGTAAGGAGAAGTTACGAGGGAGAAGCCCTCGAGGGCCACTCGATTAACAGATCCGGTCAACCGTCCGCCGCTGTCCGCCCTGTGAGCGCCGGGCACCGGCCCCCAAAGCCGTGGATTACGCTCATAGCCATGGCCGACGCACCGTACAAGCTGATCCTCCTCCGCCACGGCGAGAGCGAGTGGAACGCGAAGAACCTGTTCACCGGCTGGGTGGACGTCAACCTGAACGAGAAGGGCGAGAAGGAGGCAGTCCGCGGTGGCGAACTCCTGAAGGACGCCGACCTCCTCCCCGACGTGGTCCACACGTCCCTCCAGAAGCGCGCGATCCGCACCGCGCAGCTGGCCCTCGAGGCCGCGGACCGCCACTGGATCCCGGTCCACCGCTCCTGGCGCCTGAACGAGCGCCACTACGGCGCCCTCCAGGGCAAGGACAAGGCCCAGACCCTCGCCGAGTTCGGCGAGGAGCAGTTCATGCTGTGGCGCCGCTCCTACGACACCCCGCCGCCCCCGCTCGAGGACGGCACGGAGTTCTCCCAGTCCGACGACGCGCGCTACGCCACTATCCCGCCGGAGCTCCGCCCCCGCACGGAGTGCCTCAAGGACGTCGTCATCCGCATGCTCCCGTACTGGTACGACGGCATCGTCCCCGACCTCCTGACCGGCCGCACGGTCCTGATCGCCGCCCACGGCAACAGCCTCCGCGCCCTGGTCAAGCACCTCGACGGCATCTCCGACGCCGACATCGCGGGCCTGAACATCCCCACGGGCATCCCGCTGGTCTACGAACTCGACGCCGACTTCAAGCCGCTGACCCCGGGCGGCCGCTACCTCGACCCGGAAGCAGCCGCAGCCGCCATCGAGGCGGTCAAGAACCAGGGCAAGAAGAAGTAGGGTTGGTGATCATGCCTCCCACCTGCGCATACGGCGCGGGTGGGAGGCATTTTCGTGCTCTGGAACCTCTCTGGAACCTCAGCCCTCGTGATCTTGGGGCCTGAGTGCCCTGCCGAGAGCCTTCCGGGCCCGGTCCCGGCTGCTCGGCATGAGGTGCGCGTACACCTTGAGTGTCAGCCCCGGGTCGGAGTGCCCGAGGTACTCCGCGAGTGCCTTGATGCTCTCTCCCGCATCCAGGAGCACGGACGCGTAGAAGTGCCGCAGGGCGTGCATGCCGTGCTCGCGCGCGGCGGCGTGCTCGCGGCTCTTGGCCTTGGGGATGACCCCAGCCTTGGCGAGCGCGGGCTTCCAGTGGTCTTCGTTCAGCGACGTGCGCCAGACGTGCCCGCCGTTGGGGCCCGTGAAGATGAGCCGCCGGGTCACCGGCTGGCCGTTCGCTCGCATCCACGGGAGCTTGATTTCCACGGGCGGGAACCGCTTGATGTGCTCCTGTAGTGCCTCCGCCACGGGGTCGGGCAGAGGCACGTCACGGAGCTTGCCGCCCTTCGGGGGCGCGAACACGGCCTTGCTCAGGCTCAGCTTGAGTTGCTGCACCACGTGCACGATGCCGCTGTCGAAGTCGATGTCATCGACGGACAACCCCAGGATTTCCCCTTGCCGCAGGCCGCATCCGGCGCCCACGTCGATCATGGGCCGGAAGCGCTCGACCATGGCGGCGCGCACGGCGAAGACACGCTCAGGCTCCCATGGGACGACGCGGCGCGTGCCCATGGCCGGCGGGGTCACCGTGCGCGAGTTGCAGGGGTTCCGGCGTAGGCATCCGTCCTCCACGGCGGCGGAGAGCACGGCGCGGACGTTGGAGAAGATGACGCGGGCGTACGAGCCAGACATGCCGGTCTCTTCGAGTTGTGTCACGAACTCGCGGATGTGGCTCGGCTGAAACGACCCGAGCTGACGCGACCCGATGCGGGGGAAGGCGTGCAGCTTGAGCTGAGACTCCATCGACGCACGGGTGTTGGGGTCGCCGCTCTGGCTCGCGAGCCACTTCTCCGCGAACTTCTGGAACGTCGTACGGGACGCGTTCGGGTCGATGAAGTCGCCGCGGGCCACGTCCGCTTGCATGGTGCTCAGCCACTGCTCGGCGATGCGCTTCTGTCCGTCGGGGAAGGACTTGTTCTTCCGCTTGCCGTCGGGCGTGACGTAGCGGGCTTGGTAGCGCATCCCCGTGCCGTAACGATCGGTCTTGACGCGGACGGTCTTGCCGTCGGCGTCGGTGGTGGTCTTGATCCAGCGGTCGAAGATGTGGCCAGCCATGAGGGCTGTCTCCTTCGGTTGGTAGCAGGAAGCGGGAGGGCCAAGGGGCGGCTCTCCGGCCGGTTTTGAGGTGTGGTGGGCCAGGCCCGCTACTTGCTACGGGCCTGATCACTGGGGGTTGGGGCTGCTAGCGGGGGTGCTACCGGTAGCGGGTAGGGGTGCTACGGGTAGCAGGGCTACGGCGGGGTCTCAGGGAGGCGGAGACAGGGGGTCTTGGTTGGCTTCCTGAGGGGGTTTCGGGGGTGCTGGGGGTGCGCCTCCCTGCCTCCCTGAGAGGCCATTTGCGCTGATCAGGTGGAGGGAGGCGGGCCAGGGAGGCGGTAAGGGAGTTCTCCCTGCCTCCCTGGGTCGACGGGCCGCCCCTCCCTGCCGCTCGCGGTTTGTCCGCCGGGGCCCGGCGGGGAGGCGGAGACAGGGGCCCGGAACGGCGGCCAGGGGCGGTTTTCCGGGGCGTTCCGGCGGTGCCTCCCCGCCTCCCCAAACCATCGTTTGCGCTGATCAGTGCAGGGGATGCGCGCCGGGGAGGCGGTGGGGGAGTTCTCCCCGCCTCCCCGGCCCGGCGGGTGGTGCTTCCCCGCCGGGCCGGGCGGCTCAGGCCGCGTCTTCGAGGGCGGTCTGTTCGGTCACCCATGCCCGGACAGCCGCCGGGTCGAAGCGCAGGTGCTTGCCGACGCGGAAGCCGGGTGGGCCGATGCGCTTGCGGCGCCACTGGTAGACGGTCTCGACGCTCGGGAGGCTGAACATGGTGACGAGGTCTTCGGGAGTGAGGTAGCGGTCCGGGAGGCCGCCGCGCAGGATGGCGCGCGGGTCGGTCGGCTCTTCGCTGGCCATGGCTTTGGTGACTCCTCGTGTCCGTGGTGGGGTGCGTGGGAGTGGTGCCGGTCGCCGTCCTAGAGAGTTGGTGTATCTCAGCGTCCGCAGCGCCCTAACGTCCGCACAGCCGCGTTGCCGCAGGCCAGTGGGGGTGAGGGGCGCGGACGCTAGTGCGGACGCTGTGGACGCTGGACGGCTGTAGCGTCCGCAGCTTCGACGTGTCCGGGCCGCTGGTGCGCGGCCCGGCCCGGCGGGTCTTCCGGCTACGTCAGGACTGGTCAGGCAGCGTTCTGCCCTGCCCCGTGGGGGCCACCTCCGGCCAGAGAGAGGCTTGTTCGGGTGCGGACGCTGTCTCCTCCTCGTCGGGTGCTCGGGACAGCGTGAGGAGTCGGTGTCGGTGCCGGTCGCGGCTACGCTGCGTGTCGTCCACCATGATTCCGATGGAGCGCAGCAGCGGGGCGAGCCGCTTGACGCGTCCGCTGGCGCGGGTGGCGTCCTTGGGCCAGTTCGGCGGCCGGACCAACGGGGTGGGCAGCGCTTCGAGCAGTTGCCCGGCGGTGCCCTGCCAGGTGCCTACCTGCTCCACCAGGTGGGCGATGGCCATGGCGAACGGGTCGCCCTCCATGGCGTCCGTGGCGACGTTCGCCGACGTGGCGAGGTAGTCATCCAGGGTGTTCCAGCCCTGGCTCTGGTCGACGGCCGCGAGCACGCGGGCGAAGTCGGCCATGCGCGGCATGGACTCCAGCCGCACCGACGGCAGGAACGCGAGCACGCACGCCAGCACGTCGAAGAGGGCCCCGAGCACGGCAGGCCGTACCGCCTCGAAGGTGGCGTCCAACTCCTCTTCGGAGCGGCGCCGTTCGGAGTCGATGAGCTGCAAGTCGAGCATGAGGACGCGTTCGGCCAGGTCCCCGGCGAGAGCTCCCGCGTCGATCGTGGTCATGGCCAGCACCCGCTTGAAGGTGAGGACCACGACGTCATCGTCGGTGTACAGGGCGCGGTCGACCACGCCGTCACCGGTCACGGCCTTGCACAGGGTGTCCGACAGCCATGGCGGGATGGTTGAGATGTTGTCCAGGCACAGGGCCCATGAGCTGAACGCCTGCCGTGACCACGCCTTTTCGTCGCGCGGCTGACTGCGCTTGGCGGCCGGGGACGGGTCGATGAGGTTGATGAACATCTGCGCCGCTTTGGACTTGCCCGTGCCCTGCTCGCCCTTGCAGACCAGCGCCGGGTGCGGGATGTCCGGGATCCACGCGGCAACGAGCCAGCCCACGAGCTGATGGAACGCGGCCGTGTCCATGTTCAGCAGTGCGTGCAGCTTGGCCAGCCCGTCGCCGTCCAGGACCGGTTCCGGCATCGGGGCCATGGCGCCGGAGCGGCGGAAGAGCACCGGGGCACGGTCGACGACGTTCCAGCCGGTTGGGGTGACCACGACCGCGCGGCCGTCGGCGCTGCCGAGGTCGACCACGATGGCGCCGGCGGGGTCGCGCCCCACCCGCAAGTGCACCGGTTCGGGGTCTGTGTCCTCCGCGATGCCTTCCAGCACGGTCATGGCGTCCGCGAGTGCGGACTGTGAGGCCACCTCGCCGGGGTAGGCGTCGGCGAACTGCCGGGCGAGCCGCTGGCGCAGTCCGCCCTTGTTCCGCAGCGGCAGCGCGATGTTCGGGCCGTTCAGGGCGACCGCGTACGGGCGGCCGTCGGCGGACATCACGAACCGGTACTGCTCGCGTGCCATGGTCACGATCCGGGCGGCGGCGGGAGGCTTCTTGCCGCCATCGTCGGCGTGGTCGGGTCGACGTCCGGTCGATCGGGTCGGGTCGGCCGTGGGTCGGCTCTTGCGGTGCGTGCGGGTGTTCACGGAGTCGGCCGACTCGTTCATGGTCGTGTTCACGGGTCGGGCCGATCCGTTCACGCGGCCGTTCATCGTGTTCACGCGAACACCGCCTCTCCGGTCGGTCCCGCGCACGGCCGCACCGGGCGGGGTGCGCGCAGGCAGTCGGGCCGTGCGATCGACCGCCGCACGGGGCCGTGCCGGGTCGATTTCACGAGGTCAGCCGTAGACCGTTTCATATAGGTATCCACCGATTCGTCACCGTCCGTGGGGGTGGGTCGGGGCGTGACACCGGATGTGACGCGGGTCGTCACGCTGGTCAGAGCTGTCTGGTTCGCGGCGGCGAGTCGGGCCAACAGGGGCCAGTCGACCGGGCGGACAACCGGCCGACTCGGGTCGGCCCACGCCAGCAGGACCAGGGCGAGGGAGAGCGGGAATCGGTTGGCCTTGGCGTCGTTGCAGGGTCGGCAGGCCAGCACGAGCGAGGACAGCGACCAGGAGCGCCACAGGCTCACCGGGGCGATGTGGTCGGCGGTGGCTTCCCGGAGCTCCCGGAAGGGACGGCGGCAGTAGTAGCACTGGGCGCCGTCGCGGGCGGCGAGCCGCTGTTTGCGGGCTCGCCGTCGGTGCGAGTTCAGGTGCGGGGGACGGTGGCTCACGCCGCGACCGCCAGGTCACGGGCGGCCGTAGCGCGGAACAGGCCGTACGGGCGGATCAGGGTGACCAGACCCTCAGCGCGGAGCGCGTTCATGGCCGCGCGGACGGTCTTCGCGGAGCACTGGAAGCGGACGGCAAGGTCGCGCTCCGCCGGTACCCGCTCGCCCGGCTTCAGCGCCTTCACCTCGCTGCGGAGCGTCTCGGTCAGGGCGCGGGCGGCGGCGCCCTTCTCACGGAACGTGCCGCGCATGGTGACCTGCCCGGCCACCTTGAGCGAGGTGGCGGCGGCGTAGATGCCCATGATGGCCCAGCGGTCGACCCCGAGCCGGGCCGCGATCTGCTTGCTCTCCAGCCCTTCGGCCAGGTGCATCAGCAGCACCTGACGCGGGAGGTCACCGATGCGCAGCAGCGCCTGACGCCGGGTGTCGTCCAGCGTGGCCAGCGCCTGGCGCTGCCAGGCCGGAAGGGACTCCAGTGCAACCGGCTCGCGCGCCATCTCCGGGTGGCACATCTGAATCCGCAGCAGCGCCGTTTCGACCAGCCGGTCACCGGTGTGCAGGCTGCACCCCAGACGGTCGGCCACAACCACCTTGGAGCAGTCGTCCAGCCGCATCAGCAGCGCCTCGCGCTCTCGGTCCGGCAGGTCGGCCAGCAGCCGCAACAGTTGCTCGGACGGCTCGGCAAGAGGCGTCTCCTGCTGCTCTTCCACCATCGGGGCCAGCACGTAGGCGGTGATGGGGTCGCTGAAGTCCATCGGCCGCTCGTACGACGACGACCGCTTGAAGTACTTGCCGAGCCGGTTCTGTACCCGCACGCAGAGGAAGGCTCGCGTGTCGCTCTCGCTCAGCGGCTCGGGGGCCAGCAGGTCCTTCGCACCCGTCCGGGACACCTCGATCCAGGTGTTCTGTGCGATGTCCTCCGCGAGCGTCTCGGCCGCCGACACGCTGAAGCCGTAGCCGACGAGCTTGCGCTTTGCGTAGAAGACCAGGTAGCTGCCGTACCGCTCGTAGAGCGAGCTGAGACGCTGCGACTGCTCGGCCGTCAGCGGGATGTCCTCTCCCTGACGCAGCCGCCGGCCACCGGGACCATTGCCCCGCGACGTGCCCCGCTCGGCCCTACGTTCTGCCACGGTTCCAGGCATCATGGAAGTGCCCCTTCGAGGGTCAGGGAGCGGCTGTCTGCTTGGCGGTAGGAAGCCGCTCCTTGCTGTTCCTGGCCCTGACCAGGTCTTTTTCGCGGAGACCACGCCCGGTGTCGGGCGCCCCGCTTGCTGACTAGCTTGCACTAGTCTGCTGTGGTGCACAACCCCCGTGGAGTGGTGTGCACTAGTTCGCTGTGGTGGGTAGGCTCAGGGCATGACTGTCACAGGAGGGCCCAAGCCCAAAGCCGTGCAGGTCGCGGACGCGCTCCGCGAGGACGTCAAGAGGATGAAGCCTGGTGACAAGCTCCCGTCACAGCGGGAGTTGATTGAGCGCTTCGGGTACGCGAGCCAGACGATCCAGAACGGGCTTGCCATGCTGCGATCCGAGGGGCTGATCGTTTCGGCGGGGAACCTCGGTAACTTCGTCGGTGACGGGACCGTCCCGACGAGCGACGTACGCGACGAGATCAATGAACTCCGCTCCCTGATTCAGTCGTTGGCTGAACGGGTGGAGGCACTCGAAGAGCGCGCCACCCTGGGTGGTGCTTGATCTGCAACCAGCATGCGAGGAACGGAACGTGTGGCGTAAGTGACATCGAGGGGGCAGAAACGCGAGGTGGGGACATGTCCGGTGTCACCTCGCTGTCCCCTTCCCTGTCCCCTGGGGTGAGGCGCAAGACTCGGCGGGTAAGCACTCGGAGGAGGGCGTATGAGCGACGACAGGCCCGCGTGGGCGCAGCGCATCGCGGCCGAGCGGGCGGCTCGCGACTGGTCCCAGCGAGACGCGGTGAAGGCACTTCGGGCCCACTCGAAGGAAGAGCTTCCTGCAGATGACAGCCTGATCCGACAGTGGAAGCGGTGGGAGTCCGGACAGATCCCCAACGAGTTCTACCGGCCGCTCATTGCGGCAGTCTTCGGCACCGTGACGCACGCGCTCTTCCCCGCGCCGGCGCGTCGAGACGGGGGCAAGGAGATCCTGGCCGTGAGCGGCATGGAGACGCTGGAAATCGTGAGTCGTCTCAACCGGTCCGACGTGGACGCGGCCACGCTTGACGCGCTACGGATCACCACAGATCGGCTCTGCTCGGAGTATCCGTTCATGCCGAGCGAGCAGCTCCTGATCGAGGGGCGCCAGTGGTTGCGTCGCGTCGTGGAGCTCCACTCGAAGAGCCTCACGCTCTCGCAGCACCGCGAGGTGTTGGCGCTGTCCGGTTGGCTCGCGCTCCTCGTGGGCTGCGTGGAGTACGACATGGGCGAACGGCACGCCGCCGAGTCGACGCGCCAGGCCGCTCTGTCGCTGGCGACGGAGGCGGACCACGCGGAAGTCGTCGGTTGGGCGCACGAGATGCGCGCTTGGTTCGCGCTCACCACAGGTGACTATCGCGGGGTCATCGCGGCGGCGCAGGCCGGAACCGAGGTCGCCGCACACCAGGGCGTTGCTGTGCAGCTCGCTGCGCAGGAAGCCAAGGCGTGGGCCCGGCTTGGAGACCGTAGGCGGGTTGAGGTGGCGTTGGACCGAGGGCGCAACCTGCTCGAAGGAATGCCGCACCCAGAGAACCTGGACAACCACTTTGTGGTGGACCCGGCGAAGTTCGACTTCTACGCGATGGACTGCTACCGACTCGTGGGAGAGGACAAGTTGGCGCGGACCCTCGCTGAGGAAGTCCTCAGGGCTGGAACGGACTTCGACGGCACGGAGCGAGCGCCGATGCGAAATGCGGAAGCCCGCGTAACGCTGGGCGTGACGGCCGCACGGGAAGGTGACCTGGACCAGGCCCTCATCATGGGCGAGCGTGCCCTTGAAGGCGAGCGCCAGTCGGTGCCATCGCTCATCATGACGAGTCGTGAACTGGCAGCCGAGATGAGGAAGCGGTACGCGTCTGAGCCTGCCGCTCAGGACTACCTCGCGCACCTGCGCGAGTTGGGGCAGGCCGCGCCGGGCTTCCTGCCGCAGTAGCCAAGGGATAGAAGGTGCGGCCTACGGCCGCGCGACCCTTTGGCAGCTCGCTACGCTCGCGCGCGATGGCGCCGGGGAGCTCCGACGACCGTCGCGCGCTTCCGGTGAATCATGGCCGCCGAACGAAGACACCACCCCGCCCGATGGGGTGGTGTCTTCGGCATTCCGGAGTCGTCAGCGTCCGCAGCGTCCGCAATCCGCCGACTACTAAGAGCTGCCCTGACCTGCGAAAACACGCTCTAGTAACAGAGCGTGCTCGGACGCTGCGGACGCTGACGGACGCTAAACGTTTTGTTTAGCGTCCACAGGAACAGTGCAGGTCAGAGAGGGTGAGCGATGCCCGGCGGACGCTGCGGACGCTATCTCCCCTCAACTCTCTAGTAAGAGAGTGAAGGACGGCTCTTCAGATGGGGGGATCGCGGTGCACACGGCCGCCTCCCCCCTGCTGAAGAGCCATGGTGCATCGGGTAGAGCGGAACAGGCCCGGCAACGCTCGCCCAAGCCTGCCGTCCGCCCCTTGGAAGGCCCTCAGGATGGCATTCCAGGCGGGGGGAGGTCCGGTCCGCTCCCCTGGATTGCCGTCCTCGCGCACACAAGCAAGAGGAGCACCACGGCCCCGGCGTGCTCCTCTTGCCGTTCCAGCGACGCCCGATTTGCGGCGGTTGATGTCGCCGGTTGCGCCGACAGCACCGGTTGACCCCCCGCAACCGCCTCTGACCTGCGAGTTTCCCAGTTTCCACGGTTTCCGGGGAGAGGGCCCTACGCGCACGCGCGCGTAGGGAGGCGGAAACTGCCCCCGCGCAGCGTCTCTGTGAGGTCATGGGCGGCCGTTCACGACCCCGGAAGTCTTTCGCCACGCGTAAGCAGGTCCAGGCGCCCTGAGAGGCATCCACGGCCTTCACCCCGACGGCGCTCGCCGCGTGAGCGTAGCGAGCTGCCAAGGGACGCGCGGCCGTAGGCCGTTCGTTCTTGTCCTTCCTCCGCCCGGGTGCGCCGGCACCGCCGATGCCCTTGTCGCTTGTCTTGTCGCTTGTCGTGACAAGACGGGCCGCACTCGGGGTAGCCCGATACGGGGCTCTGACCTGCGAGCCGACAAGCGACAAGACAAGCGACAAGCGGACCAGGCCCGTGGGTTAGCCCGGACACGGCGGCGGAAGGATGCTGACATGCCCAAGCCGAAGAGCTTCACCACATGGTTGAAGACCCACGCCGATCAGCGCAATGCCATTGGGGATCTCGCGCGGGACGTCTCCGCTGACCCCGACTGGCCCTCACGCAAGGGGAGGCAGGGCCAGCTTGACTACCTCGAAGAGCGCGGCGCCATCGACGCGGCTATCGAGACGCTCGAACGTGCCTGGACTCAGTACGAGGCATACCGGGCGGCCGAGAGTGATGCCTGAGCGGTGGGGAAGCCTGATAGCACCCCTGGCGGGAGCCTCGACCGACAGCAGCACGGGCCACCCTCTCGGGAGCTCGCATGGGGGTCGTCTCTGGGGTCTGCGAGGATCGGCCGCTATCCGCTAACGCCCCGGTCACCTGTGATTTTGGCTGCTAGCGGGGTCGCTAACGCTAGCAGCCCCTGCCGCTAGCGTTAGCGATGCCGTGAACCACGTTCCTGCGTAGTTCGGCCAGCGTCAGGGATTGCGTACCACAGCCCCAGAGATGAACCACTGGACCAGAGTGGCAGCAAGGTGAATACCTGCCCGAGCTGCCTCCAGAGTCTCGGGCACTGTGGCGGTTTGCTTGCCATGCCGGGAGGTTTGCCCATCCCAGAGTGCGCGCATCATCGCCTCGACTGGGGCGATCGGGTCCTTGCCGGACGGAGTGTCTAGGGCAGTGGTGAACTTCGCCCGAGCGTTGCCGATCTCGCCGAGCATCGTGCCGAGAGTGGCTTTGGCATGGTTTGGCTGGATCACTGAGTGAGCAGCGGATTCCACGGCCTTGATGGACTCGCTGTATGCGCGCACCGGGTCGGGTTGACGGCCGTATGCAGCTTTCCAAGCAGCAGCTAGGTGCTCGGATGCCGATCCGGCTGAAGACTCGGATGCCGCGTCGGCGACAGTGTGGCTGACTGCATCGCGAACGGCTGGTGCGATCCGTACCTCCAACCCGTCTTGCTCTGAGTTGATGCAGTATGCCGACCCTCCCTGGTCCAGGATGAACTCCAGGTTCAGGAGCGACTTGCGGTCTAGTCTTTGCACCTGAGTCATGATTTGCAGCACCTCATCGACGACGTCCAAGAGGTCGTCGTTGATGATCTGACCGAGGTAGGACGCAGCGCTGTAGCGAGGTGGCACCGGTATCCGAAGTCGCAGGGCTACGGCCTCCGCCACGGTTGTCTGTTCCGCGTGCGTGTTGGGCTGGAGGACAGAGTCAACCCACTCCTGGAGGGGCCTGCCAAGATGATCGGGGACACCGTCGTATGGAGCATCGTCGTCGACGGCCTCAGCAAGACCGGCGCGAACGGTGAAGCGCTGACGTGCAGTCGTGGTCATGGAGCGGGAGCCTACCGGCCACAGCATCGGTGAAAGTATCGATATAAGGGACTCGCGAGCAGCCTCAGCGGTGAGGCGAATGGAGCCTCTGGCCGGCCCAGCCCTGGGACCTCTCTGGAACCTCCGAGGAGGACCAACGACGACAGACAACGACCACCAACGACCGCCCGACCGCAGGTCAGTCACGGTGTGCACCCTCCTGACCAGGGGCCGAAAACGGGCCCGCCAGACCCAGGGCAAGAAGAAGTAAGCGCCCACCTGAAAACCCCCGGTCTGCGATTTCTTCGCAGGGCGGGGGCTTTTTTCATGGGGACTGTCCCGGAGCGTACGAGCCCTCAGTCATCGTGTCGCCTCGATCGGGCGGCCTCGAAGACAGTGGCCACCGCCCTGCGCGTGCGCTCAAGGCAGGCCGGCATGAGGGGCGCGTACACCGGAGCGTCGTCGGACCGGGGTCCGATTGGCCGCCGTGCTCTCGCAACTGCCGCACGCAGTCGTGAGTGGGGAATCACGAGTCGTGCGCGCACCCTTGAGCCCCCGCCCCGCGGTCGTTTCGCGGGGCGGGGGCTCAGGGCTGTGTTCGGGCGTCAGTCGTTCGGCCGGGTCGGTGGCCGGGTCGGCGTTCGGGTCGGCGGCCGGGCCTCGGTGGTTAGAGCGGTGCTCGCCCTGACGGAGCGCCCGGCTGCTACTGGCGGTGTCGGGGTTTGCCCTTGCGCGGGGGCAGCGTCAAGGTGATTTGTCGGACGAGTTGCTGGAGGCATGCCAGGCATGCGAGGGCGGGCAGGGCGGCTGCGGCAATGCTGGTGAAGGTCCTGTCGGCCTGAGCCACGCACAGCATCATCGCGACGGCGGAAAACAGCAGAACGATGAACCACGAATTCAGAGCCCGGCGCTGGTGCAAAGCGGCGCGCAGGATGGAGAGGGAGGCCACTATCCAGGGGCCGTACACGAGGAGGGGCCACCAGGGAATCATTCCGCTCCCCGTGCCGGAATTGATGTTCTGCAGCGGTCCGTAGGCCACCACGCCGCAGAACACGCTGACCACCGCCACGATGACGGCGACGACTGCGACGATCACGAAGCTGCCGGCCTGCATCCACTTGAGTCGAAGTTTTCGGACTCGGATTTTCCGGTGCCCGGTGGAGGAAGGCCGGATGGGCGGCAGCTGTGCGGTGATCTGTGCGAGGTTCTCCATCGGGTCGGTGAAGTCGACACCGGACGGCGCCTCGCTGCGGAGCGGCGGCACCGTGGCCGGCTGCTCCGTGGGAACGGCCTCCTGCAGGAGGTAGGCGAGTTCCTCGACCGGGTCCCAGCCCGAGTCGGGGGGTACCAAGGGGGCGTCGACGGGGCCGCCGTGCCAGCCGGTGCCCGACCCATAGGGATATGGTTCGGAATACCATTCATGCCGCGCGAAGGACGGATCCGCATAGTCGTGATTCATGAGAATCCGCCTCCGTCACGCGAGGTCCGCGTGACAGCCGGGTTTTTCCTGGCCGTTCCACCGCTGATTGAGTTCCTCTTGTGCCGCTTCCAGCAGTGCGAGGAACTCGCGGAGCAGTGACTCGGTGACCTGGGTTTCGACCCGCGCGCCGTCCTGGTGCAAGGTGCCACGCATCTCACGTGATGAGAGTGCCGCGCCGGGCGCGTAAGCATATGTACCCGCTGTCACATCGCGGGTCGCAGGCTGATTATCCTTCCTCACGCCACGGTGAGGCAAGTCGTGGAACCTTGCTTTGGTCATATCCCGCTAACGCTGCTCCCTGTCCTCCAGATGCGCGGCAAATGAGTGACCCTCGAGTGGGGGAACATTGGGGAGAGCGTTTCTTAATTAATGTAATTCGCGCCCCACTCCACACGTTATGGGTCGAGCGGTTTGTCTTCTCAGCTCTCTTGGCCGGTAAATAGGATCCACCGACGGTGACAGGAACGATAGGTGACAGGAACGACAAACGCGGGGTGGCGCCCGCGGACGCGGCCGCTTCGTCGTCTCGCTCGGCCACGGGCGGCAGCGAGCCGGCCGCACGCAGCGACGAGGCCCCCTGCCCGCGGTCTCTCCGCCGGTGGGGGCCTGATCGTCGTCCGGGACTGATGGCGCGGGGCCCGGGGGGCGATGCCGGGCGGCCCGGTGTCAGACCGACAGCGGCACCGCGTGGATCTCGTCCGGCTTGTGTCCCGTACGTTCGTGGATGCGTGCCACCGCGTCGGCGGACGGGGCCTCGGAGAGGCAGTAGACGATCCCGGCGTCCGGGTCCGCCCAGGCCCGTTCGAAGTGCACGCCCTCTTCCGCTTCTATGGCGAGGTCCGCCTGATGGGCCTGGCGGAGCTCGTCGGCCGTGATGCCCTGCATGCCGTGGTGGACGTCCATGTACATGGTCATGGTCGCCCACCCCCTTTCCTCGTCCGTTGCGTCTCTTCCTCCATGCTGCGCCCGTCCGCCCGCCGAAGCGAGCCCGGTCGGGCGCCACCGCACGGACGGCCCGGGCTCCTCCTGTCCGCCGCCGGCCCGCCCACGGGCGCGGGGTCGGCGCATCCGGGGCGGTGGCGCGCGCTCCACACATGACAGGGCCCCGGCGTCTCCGCCGGGGCCCTGTCGTCGAACCGGGTCAACCGCACTGGCAGGGACTGCCCGACTGGCACCCGCAGCCGCACCCCGAGCCGCAGCCGCACGCACTGATCAGCATGAGGTTCCTGATCTCGGTGGGCTGCTCGGTGGGGCGTTCCTGGGTGGGGTCGGGCGTGGAGGTGCTGGGGGCTTCGGCCATGGGTTCCTCCTGGAGGCTAGAGCGCCTGTGCCCATTCCATGCCCGTTCCGCCGGGCGCATCAACAGCGCACGGGGGCTTCGCCGCGCCCCCGGCGGGCGGAATCGCCCCCGCGGGATCCGCCTACGCCCCCTCCACCGGATGGATTTCCGTCGGCAGGTCCTGCTGGAGCTCGTCGGCGTGCTCACCGGTCACGAGGAACACGACCCGCTTGGCGACCGCTACCGCGTGGTCGGCGAAACGCTCGTAGTAGCGGCCGAGCAGGGTGACGTCCACCGCCGTCTCGATGCCGTGCTTCCAGCGCTCGTCGATGAGGTGCTGGAAGAGGGTGCGGTGGAGGAGGTCCATCGCGTCGTCGTCGGTCTCGAGCTGCAGCGCGAGGTCGACGTCCTTCGTGATGATCACCTCGGCCGCCTTGGCCATCAGGCGCTGCGCGAGCTGGCCCATCTCCAGGATGGTGGCGTGCAGGTCCTGCGGCACCGCCCGGTCGGGGAAGCGCAGCCGCGCCAGCTTCGCCACGTGCTGGGCGAGGTCGCCGGAACGCTCCAGGTCGGCCGACATGCGCAGCGACGTGACGACGATCCGCAGGTCCGTCGCGACCGGCTGCTGGCGTGCCAGCAGCGCTATGGCCCGGGCCTCCAGGTCGTGCTGGAGCTCGTCGACCTTCTTGTCGGCCTCGATCACGCTCTCGGCCAGCTTCAGGTCGGCATCGAGGATGGCGGTCGTGGCGCGCCCGACGGCCGACCCGACCAGCCGGGCCATCTCCACCAGACCGTCGCCGATCGAATCCAGTTCCTCGTGGTACGCGTCCCGCATCAGGGGTTCCTCTCGTACTCGTCTTCTTCGGGGCTCGGGGGCTCCGGGGGCTCCGAGGGCCGGAACCGGCCGTGGACCGCCACCGGAACCGGCCGTGGAACGGTGCCGGAACCGGCCTGCACCGGTACCCAAACCGGCGCTGCGAACCCCACCGTGCCACGGTCCGCCCCGTACGCGTCGGATTCCGTCACCCCAAATGAACCACCCCTGGCGCCAAGGTGAACTCTGGGCGACGAGTGTTCGAGGTCCCACCTCGATGGCTGTGGCCAGGCCGGATCCCGTGCCTAACCTGGTGTCATGGACGTGAACGCGGCGGTCGCCGCAGCGGCAGCGATCGCCGGGGTGCTCACCGGCGTCATCGCCATGCTGGCGTTCCGCTGGAGCGAACGCGACCAGAACCGACCCACCAGGACCTCCTTGCACACCGATCCCGTGCTGCCCCCGGGCGTGGACACCGTCCTCTCCGTCCTCCGATCCTCGGCCGTGGTCCTCGACGAGACCGACGCCGTCGTCAAGGCGAGCTCCGCCGCGTACGCCCTCGGGCTGGTCCGCGGCGGCAAGCTCGCCGTGGAGCCCATGCTCCAGATGGCGCGGGACACCCGGCGGGACGGTGAGATACGCCAGGTCGAGCTGGACCTGCCCCGGCGCGGGACCGGACGCGGCGAGGCCCTCGCCGTCTCCGCGCGGGTGGCGCCCCTCGGCTCCCGGCTGGTCCTGCTCCTCGTCGAGGACCTCACCGAGGCCCGGCGCATCGAGGCCGTTCGGCGCGACTTCGTCGCGAACGTCAGCCACGAGCTGAAGACACCGGTCGGCGCGCTCTCCCTGCTCTCCGAGGCCGTCATGGACGCCTCCGACGACCCGGAGGCGGTGCAGCGCTTCGCCGGCCGCATGCAGATCGAGGCGACCCGCCTGACCAGCCTGGTGCAGGAGCTCATCGACCTCTCCCGGGTGCAGAACGACGATCCCCTCGAGGACGCCGAGCCGGTCCGCGTGGAGGAGCTCGTCGCCGAGGCCGTCGACCGCTGCCGCCACCAGGCGGGCACCAAGCAGATCACCATGGCCGCCGGAGGCACCGCCGACCTGCACGTCTGGGGCAACCGCGGCCAGCTGGCCGCCGCCCTCGGCAACCTGGTGGAGAACGCCGTCAACTACTCACCCGCCCGCACCCGCGTCGGCATCGCCGCCCGCAGGGTGACCATGCCCGGCGGGGACCTGATCGAGATCGCCGTGACCGACCAGGGCATAGGCATCTCCGACAAGGACAAGGAGCGCATCTTCGAGCGCTTCTACCGTGTCGATCCGGCCCGCTCCCGTGCCACCGGCGGCACGGGCCTCGGGCTGGCCATCGTCAAGCACGTGGCCGCCTCGCACGGCGGGGAGGTCACGGTGTGGAGCGCCGAGGGACAGGGCTCCACCTTCACGCTCCGGCTGCCGGAGGCGGGTGTCGCCCGCGACCGCTCCCACCAGCAGCCCGGCCTCGACGCCCACGGCGACGAAGACGAGGACGGGCCGGCCGCCGGCACCCCCCACGCCGCACCCCCCGCACCCCCCGCACCCCACGACTCAACCGCGTACCAGACGCTTTCCGCCCCGGAGGTCCTTCCGTGACCCGAGTGCTCGTCGTCGAGGACGAGGAGTCCTTCTCCGACGCCCTGTCGTACATGCTCCGCAAGGAGGGCTTCGAGGTCGCCGTCGCGACCACCGGGCCCGACGGACTCGACGAGTTCGAGCGCAACGGCGCCGACCTCGTCCTCCTCGACCTGATGCTGCCGGGTCTGCCCGGTACGGAGGTGTGCCGGCAGCTGCGCGGCCGCTCCAACGTCCCCGTGATCATGGTGACCGCCAAGGACAGCGAGATCGACAAGGTCGTCGGCCTGGAGATAGGAGCCGACGACTACGTCACCAAGCCGTTCTCCTCGCGTGAGCTGGTCGCCCGTATCCGGGCCGTCCTGCGCCGCCGCGGCGAGCCGGAGGAGGTGGCTCCGGCGGCCCTGGAGGCGGGTCCGGTCCGGATGGACGTCGACCGCCACGTCGTCACCGTCTCCGGCTCGAAGGTCGACCTGCCCCTGAAGGAGTTCGACCTCCTGGAGATGCTCCTGCGCAACGCGGGCCGCGTCCTGACCCGCATGCAGCTCATCGACCGGGTCTGGGGCGCCGACTACGTCGGCGACACCAAGACCCTCGACGTCCACGTCAAGCGCCTGCGCGCCAAGATCGAGCCCGACCCGGGGGCGCCCCGATACCTGGTGACGGTCCGCGGGCTGGGCTACAAGTTCGAGCCGTAGGCCGCCGGGCGGACCGGGACCGGGCTCACGGCATCCACCTGTAAGGACGACGAAGGGCGGCACCCCCACACGGGGTGCCGCCCTTTCGTCGTACCTGAGACGTCAGACGTCAGACGCCAGAGGCCTCGAGGGCACAGGCCGGAGGTCCAGAGGCCTCCGAGGCCCGCGCGCCGTACCGGCTCAGTGGCCGGCCGCCTCGTCGGCCTCGTCCGAGGCCGTCGCGGAGGCCGTGTCGGCGGGGGACTCCGACTCCGTCGCGGCCTCGCCCTCGGCGCCCTCGTGGCCGGGCGACGGGGAGGCCGACGCGCCCGCGGTCGGCGACGCGGTGCCGGTCCCCTCCGGGGCGGTCGGGATGTCGCTCGGGCCCCACTGGGTGAAGTAGCTCTCGGCGGGGACGACGAAGGCGCGCAGGCTGACCTCGCCGGTCTCGCTGAAGGTGAAGGTGATCTTCTGGGCGTCGCCGTCCTGGACGGCCTCACGGCCGTTGGGCAGCACGGCGGAGGCGTTGTCGTCGCCGCCGATGACGACGGAGCCGCCGGCCGGAACGGTCAGCTTGCCCTTGCCCCCGGCGGGCGTGATCTTGGCGGTCTGGCCGGCGCCGTCCACGGAGATCGACTCGAGCGTCTGCGCGGTGCGGCCGCTGTTGAAGACGGTCGCGGAGACCACGGCCGGGCCGGTCGCCTCCTGGTCCGGCTGGGTGATGATCACGACGTTCTGCAGCTTGATGTCGCCGACGCTGGTGGCAGCGTTGTCCGGCTGGATCTCCAGCGTCTGCGCATCGTTGCCGGCTCCACAGGCGACGAGCGTGGCGATCGAGAACGCGAGGGCGGAGGCGGCGAGGGCGCCGCGTCGAAGGCTGCTGCTCACGGCGGCGGCAACTCCTTGGAACGCGCGGGCAGCTCTCCTCAATAAAGCCGCCCTAAGGGTCTGTCAGCGGCCCCAGGTTACCGAGCCGTTCCCGCGGCACCGCACCCGACCCGCCTCTAGCGCCCTCCGGGGCCCCGGAGGGCGCCGCACCCGCGCCCTCGCCGCTCGCGTCCGCTCGGGCTCACGCACCCACAAGTGACCCGTGAGTCACTCGGCTCCTTCTCGATCACCGGCACGACGTCCCGCATTCACATAAGCGCCGCTCGCGGGCGCGCGCGAAATTTCCGTGAAGGAATGCGGGGACGTCCCGGGAATTGATCATCAGCTGTTCGGCCGATGGTGTGATCAATTCCGGAAACGGCGCGGAACCGACTCCGGGCGCCGAACGGAGTAGCGTAAGTCGCACACCTGGAACCGGACATATGGGGATGTTCGGCCGTTCGGAGGGGGCTCCGGATGTGTGTGACGTGCGCGTTTCGCCCCCCTCGGAGAGCCGCTCCGACCTGCGAATACCTGCTTCCATCACCCGCCCGAAGCACGTTCCTGTCGCTGTTGTCAAGCCCCGAGATATGCCCTGACCTGCGAAAACGCCATTCAGAAGACGCCGTATCCGTGTTACCCTGGATAGCCACGGAAGGGGTACCTGTCACATGACGTTCAAGGTTGGCGACACCGTGGTCTATCCCCATCACGGGGCCGCGCTGATCGAGGCCATCGAAACTCGCCAGATCAAAGGCGTGGACAAGACCTACTTGGTGCTGAAGGTCGCCCAGGGTGACCTGACGGTGCGTGTGCCAGCGGACAATGCGGAGTTCGTCGGCGTGCGTGATGTGGTCGGTCAGGACGGACTGGACCGGGTCTTCGAGGTGCTGCGCGCACCATACGCCGAGGAGCCCACGAACTGGTCGCGTCGCTACAAGGCAAATCTGGAGAAGCTCGCCTCCGGCGATGTCATCAAGGTCGCGGAAGTCGTGCGTGACCTGTGGCGTCGTGAGCGCGAGCGCGGACTGTCCGCCGGTGAGAAGCGCATGCTCGCCAAGGCCCGCCAGATCCTGGTGAGCGAGCTCGCCCTCGCGGAGAACACCAACGAGGACAAGGCCGAGGCCCTCCTCGACGAGGTCCTCGCGTCCTGACGCCGACGCAGGCCGGCCTCAGCTCAGCACACTGAAATGCCGCGGTGCCCGATGACGTACCTCCAGTCGCCGGGCGCTGCGGCATGTTCGCGTTCCGACGCCGTACGTCCGATGCCTCGGGGGAAGTCCCCCCGACCCTGTGCGTGCCGGGCCCGGGCAGCTGGCTCGACCGGCGCGTCACGGAAGGGTCCGGTCAAGGCGTCGCGCCCGGCACGCTGTCTCCGTACCCACGATGGCCGCGCACACAAACCTGACAGGAACCGATGTCCGACGATTCGCTTCCCGCCCCCGTCCCCACCCGCACGGCCGCGGTGATTCCGGCCGCCGGCCGGGGCGTACGCCTCGGTCCGGGCGCCCCCAAGGCGCTCCGCACGCTGGGCGGGACCCCCATGCTGATCCACGCGGTGCGCGCCCTCGCCGCCTCCCGCGCCGTCTCCCTCGTGGTCGTCGTGGCCCCGCCGGACGGCACGGCCGAGGTCAAGTCGCTGCTCGACGCCCACGCGCTGCCCGAGCGCACCGACTTCCTCGTCGTCCCCGGCGGCGAGAGCAGGCAGGAGTCCGTCAAGCTCGGCCTGGACGCGCTGCCGCCCGGCTACGACATCGTCCTGGTGCACGACGCCGCCCGGCCGCTGGTGCCCGTCGACACCGTCGACGCCGTGATCGAGGCGGTCCGCGAGGGCGCCCGGGCCGTCGTCCCCGCGCTGCCGCTCGCCGACACCGTCAAGGAGGTCGAGCCGGCCGCGGCGGCGGGCGACCCCGAGCCGGTCGTCGCCACCCCCGAGCGCTCCCGCCTCCGCGCCGTCCAGACGCCCCAGGGCTTCGACCGGGCCACGCTGGTCCGCGCCCACGAGACGGTCACCGAAGACGTCACCGACGACGCGAGCATGGTCGAGCAGCTCGGCGCGACCGTCGTGGTCGTCCCCGGCCACGAGGAGGCCTTCAAGGTCACGCGCCCGCTCGACCTGGTCCTCGCGGAGGCGGTCCTGGCGCGCAGGAGGCTCAACGATGGCTTCTGAGGCATCCGGTTCCCCGCTGCCGCCCGGCGGCCCCTGGCTGCCCCAGGTCGGCATCGGCACCGACATCCACGCCTTCGAGGAGGGCCGCGAGCTGTGGTGCGCGGGCCTGAAGTGGGAGGGGGAGGGGCCGGGACTGGCCGGGCACTCCGACGCCGACGTCGTCGCGCACGCCGCGTGCAACGCCCTCTTCTCCGCCGCCGGACTCGGTGACCTGGGACAGCACTTCGGCACCGGCCGCCCCGAGTGGTCCGGTGCCTCCGGCGTCACCCTCCTCACCGAGGCCGCCCGGATCGTCCGCGAGGCCGGCTTCACCATCGGCAACGTCGCCGTCCAGGTCGTCGGCCCGCGCCCCAAGATCGGCAAACGGCGCGACGAGGCGCAGAAGATCCTCTCGGAGGCGGCAGGCGCCCCCGTGTCGGTCTCCGGCGCGACCACCGACGGCCTCGGATTCCCGGGCCGCGGCGAGGGGCTGATGGCGGTGGCCACGGCACTGGTGGTGCGGACGGGGGCGTGACCTCCCGGCCCGTCCGGCGAGGGGGAACGGGGCACCCGGGCCGAAGGGGGCGCGTGAACGCGGCCGCCGTAACGGCACCGCGATCCGCCGCGCGCACCCGGTTCGCGCCCCGGGCGTTCGTCACGAATGCGTGGCCCTTGGGTGGAAGGGCGCGGGGCATGGCCCCACGCCCACTACCCTGGAGTGGTGACTATTCGCCTGTACGACACCAGCGCCCGGCAGATCCGTGATTTCAGCCCGCTCCAGCCGGGTTGTGTCTCGATCTACCTGTGTGGCGCCACCGTGCAGGCCGCCCCGCACATCGGGCACATCCGCTCGGGCCTCAATTTCGACATCATGCGCCGCTGGTTCGCCCACCGCGGCTACGACGTCACGTTCGTGCGCAACGTCACCGACATCGACGA
This sequence comes from Streptomyces sp. NPDC052016, assembly GCF_044548445.1. NCBI lineage: Bacteria > Bacillati > Actinomycetota > Actinomycetes > Kitasatosporales > Streptomycetaceae > Streptomyces > Streptomyces sp. NPDC052016. The sequence goes on along the minus strand of NZ_JBIUBX010000030.1, from coordinate 17,826 downwards.
CAAGATCATCACCAAGTCCCACGACCAGGGCCGCCCCTGGTGGTCCATCGGGTACGAGAACGAGCGCGCGTTCAACGACGGCTACGAAGCCCTCGGTTGCCTGCCGCCGACGTACGAGCCGCGCGCCACCGGGCACATCCCCGAGATGGTCGAGATGATGCGCGGGCTCGTCGAGCGCGGTCACGCCTACGAGGCCGACGGCAACGTCTACTTCGACGTGCGCTCCTTCCCGGGCTACCTCCAGCTGTCCAACCAGGACCTGGACAACCTGCTCCAGCCGGCGGGCGAGGGGGAGACCGGCAAGCGGGACCCCCGCGACTTCGCCATGTGGAAGGCGGCCAAGCCCGGCGAGCCGAGCTGGGAGACGCCGTGGGGGCGGGGCCGGCCCGGCTGGCACCTCGAGTGCTCGGCGATGGCCCACAAGTACCTGGGCAGCGCCTTCGACATCCACGGTGGCGGCCTCGACCTGGTCTTCCCCCACCACGAGAACGAGATCGCCCAGGCCAAGGCCTACGGCGACGAGTTCGCCCGGTACTGGGTGCACAACGCCTGGGTCACCATGAGCGGCGAGAAGATGTCGAAGTCGCTGGGCAACAGCGTCCTCGTCTCCGAGATGGTCAAGCAGTGGCGCCCGATCGTCCTGCGCTACTACCTCGGCACCCCGCACTACCGCTCGATGATCGAGTACAGCGAGGAGGCCCTGCGCGAGGCCGAGTCGGCGTTCGCGCGGATCGAGGGCTTCGTGCAGCGCGTCGTCGAGCTGGCGGGGGGCGTCGTCGAGCCCGCCGCCGACGTGCCGCCGGCCTTCGCCGAGGCGATGGACGACGACCTGGGCGTCCCGCAGGCGCTCGCCGTCGTGCACACCACCGTCCGGCAGGGCAACAGCGCGCTGGCCGCCGACGACAAGGAAGCCGCCGTGGCCCGCCTCGCCGAGGTGCGCGCCATGCTGGGCGTCCTCGGGCTCGATCCGCTCGACCCGCACTGGGCCGGCGAGACCGACCGGGGCGAGGACCTGCACGGCGTCGTCGACAGCCTCGTACGACTCGTCCTGGACCAGCGGGAGGCGGCGCGCGCCCGCAAGGACTGGGGCACCGCGGACGCCATCCGCGACCAGCTCAACCAGTCGGGGCTCGTCATCGAGGACAGCCCGCAGGGGCCGCGCTGGTCGCTCGGACCGCGCTGAGCCGAGCCCCTGAGCTGCGCGAATGTGCCGCCCGGCGCCTCGGGCGGCACACTTGCACTGACGTACGCACACCACGCATCACAGAGACGGGTAGGTCATGGCCGCTAACAACCGCCGCATGTCCGGCAAGAAGGGCGCGCAGGTCGGCAGTGGCGGCCAGCGGCGCCGGGGCCTGGAGGGCAAGGGGCCGACCCCGCCCGCCGAAATGCGCAAGGGCCACGCCAAGCAGCGGGCCGCGGCGGCGAAGGCCCGCCGTGGGCAGGGACGTCCGCCGCAGCGGCGCGGGGGCGGCCGGTCGACGTCCGAGCTGGTCGTCGGCCGCAACCCGGTGGTCGAGGCACTGCGCGAAGGCGTGCCCGCCTCCACGCTGTACGTCCAGCAGTTCATCGACAACGACGAGCGGGTGCGCGAGGCGCTGCAGCTCGCGGCCGAGCGCGGCGGCATCAACCTCATGGAGGCCCCGCGTCCCGAGCTGGACCGCATGACCAACGGCCTCAACCACCAGGGGCTCGTCCTGCAGGTCCCGCCCTACGAGTACGCCCACCCCGAGGACCTCCTCGACGCGGCCGCGGACGAGGGTGAGGACCCGCTGATCGTCGCCCTCGACGGAGTGACCGACCCGCGCAACCTCGGTGCCGTCGTGCGGTCCGTCTCCGCGTTCGGGGGGCACGGCGTCGTCGTTCCCGAGCGGCGCGCCGCCGGGATGACCGCCGGCGCCTGGAAGACGTCGGCGGGCACGGCCGCCCGTACGCCGGTCGCCCGCGCCACGAACCTCACCCGCGCCCTGGAGGCCTACAAGAAGGCCGGCGTCGTGGTCGTCGGCCTGGCCGCCGACGGCGAGTCGGAGATCGGCGAACTCGAGGCCCTGGAGGGCCCGGTCGCCATCGTCGTCGGCAGCGAGGGCAAGGGCCTGTCCCGACTGGTCGGCGAGACCTGCGACTTCCGTGTACGGATCCCGATGCCCGGTGGCGCGGAGTCGCTCAACGCCGGTGTGGCGGCCGGGATCGTGCTGTACGAGGCGGCTCGGCGGCGGGGCTGAACGCCCGTCCGTGCCCTCACCCGAACGGGCTAATTCCGGCGGGTAGGGCAACCTTGACGGGGTCCGGACAGATCCGGCGGGTCAAAGCAGTGTCCTAAACACACATCACTCGGTTAGATGAGTGTGGACACCAGAACACCCCGCACACCCACGGGGGACCGCTCGTCTGGATTCGACGACGCTCCCGCGCTGAGCATGGTGAAGGTGCCGAGCGATCCGGCGCAGATCATCGTCACGCACGCGAGCTTCCGCGTGCAGTTGGGCACGTCGGCACGGCGCAGCCAATCCCCGCGGATCGCCCGGCACCTGAGCGCCACCCAGGACACCGCGCGCATCCCCGTCGTCGCGGCGCCGGACAGAGCGGGCACGGCCGGCACGGCCGCCGGGGCCCGTCGTCGCCCCGTCGTCTGGAGCGGCAGGTCGGCCCCGGACGACACCGGCGCCCACCGCCTGCTCCAGGCCGTGCGGGCGGGCAGCGTCGGCCACGGCGACACGCCCACCGCCGACATCGGCGCCGCCACCCAGGTCATCCCCCGCGTCGGGGTCGACGACGGGTACGACGGCCACCTCACCGCGCAGACCCTCGAGACCCCCGTCGTCGGCGCCCCGCGCAGCCCCGGCGCCGGCGAACGGCGGCTCCTGCCGCACATGCGCACCGTCGGCAGCGCCTACGACGAACCCGGCTACGGCAACTCCGGTTACGACGACGGTTACGGCCGGCCCGGATACGACCAGCCCGGCTACGACGACAGCCGGTTCCAGGACTTCGGCGAAGCCGTCGCGGCCGAGACCGGCCCGCGCACCAGGCGGCACGGCGACGACCCCGCCCGGCACGCCTACTACCCCGGCCGGCGCCTGAACCTCGGCGTCGTCCTGCTCCCGCTGCGCCTCCTGCTCGGCTTCATCTCCATCTACGCCGGCATGGGCAAGCTGTGCGACCCCCTGTACTTCGACGGCGGCGAGCGCGGCTCCATGGTGAAGTGGCTCAACACCCTGCACCCCTGGGAAGTCGCCGAGCCGCTGCGGCAGTTCGCGCTGCACCACCCCGTCGGCTCCGGGCTGGTCATCGCCTTCCTCCAGGTCATCGTGGGCGTGCTCACGATCCTGGGCTGCTGGCAGCGGGTCGCCGCCGCCGGCGGTGCGATGCTCTCCGCCGCGCTCCTCGTCACCGTCAGCTGGAAGACCGTCCCGGTCTACCAGACCCCCGACATCATCTACCTCGCCGCCTGGTCGCCGCTGATCATCGCCGGCGCCCCCGTCTACTCCATCGACGGCCGTCTCGCCGCCGGTGCCTGGCGCCGGCTCGGCCCGCGCGCCGACCTGTGGGACCTGCGCCGCTACGTTCTGCGCCGCGGCGCCCTCGTCACCGCGATCGCCGTCGGAGTCACCCTGCTCGTCGGCTCCCTGCTCGGCGGTGCCGTGCGCGACGCAGACCGGGTGGTCGTGCCCGGCCCGGGCGAGGCCCCGCGCAACGAACTGCCCGGCTCCCCGCTCCCCGAGGAGTCCGGCGAGCACCGGCCGGGCGAGCAGCCGTCCACGTCGACCTCGCCCACTCAGGGCGCCACCTCGCAGGCGCCGACGGAGGAGGAGGAGAGCGCCTCGGGCGCCACCCAGGACACCGAGAGCGCCACGGCCGGCGTGCCCAGCGAGACCCAGGGCACCGGCGGGGAGGCCCCGCCGCGGCAGCCGGCCCCCGTCGAGGAGGCGCCCAGCACCAGCTCCGGCCCCACCTCCGGCGGCTCGACCGGCTCCGGTGGCACCTCCGGCGGCTCCGACGGCGGGGAGTCGTCCTCCTCCGGCCGCCCGGGCCTGGTGGGCGGGCTCCTCGGCTGACGGCCGGGGCGACCGGTCCATACGGCTACGGATGCCGTGTCGGCTCATGCGGCGACGGAGTGCCGTGCCGGCTCATAGGGCGATGGGGTGCCGTGCGCGTGACAGCGCACGGCACCCCATCGCCGTCGAAGGCGCGGGGAAACCGTGCGATCAGCCCCCACCGGCCCGCAGCCGCCGAGCAACGGCCGTACCACCCGACCGGACCTGCAGGCAGCGCCTCAGCGACCCAGCGCCGCCAGTTCCTTAGCCGCCTCCGTGAGGTCCTTCGCGGTGTCGATCGCCCGCCAGTAGGCGCCCTGCGGGATCGGGAAGCCGGCCAGGCGGCGTTCGCGGGCCAGGTGGGGGAACGTGGTGCGCTCGTGGTCGCCCCGCTCGGGGAGCAGGTCGGCGAACTCGGGGGAGAAGACGTAGACGCCCGCGTTGATCTCGTACGTCGTCGGAGGGGCCTCGATGAAGTCGGTGATGTGGCCGAAGCCGTCCGTCTGCACGGCGCCCCACGGGATGCGCGGCCGGGCCAGGGCGAGGGTGGCGACGGCGTCGCGCTCGGTGTGGAAGTCCGCCATGTCGCGGAGCGAGAAGCGGGTCCAGATGTCGCCGTTGGTGGCGTACCAGGGCCGGTCGGGGCGGGGCAGACGGGCGGCCGCGTACTTCAGGCCGCCGCCGCGGCCCAGGGGCTCGGTCTCGACGACCGTGGTGACCTTCACGGGGAGGTCGGCGGAGTCCAGCCAGGTCTGCAGAACGTCGGCGAGGTGGCCGCAGGACACGACGACGTCCGTCACGCCCTCCTCGGCGAGCCAGCCGAGCTGGTGCCCGATGATCGGGGTCCCCGTCCCGGGGATCTCGACCATCGGCTTGGGCCGGTCGTCGGTGTAGGGGCGCAGCCGGGACCCCTGGCCACCGGCCAGGATGACGGCTTGCGTGGGACGGGACGCGGCGTGCGGATGGGTCATGCCCGCACTGTACGCGGCACCCGATCAGGGGCGTGTGGCTCCCCCGCGGCAGAGCGGAAGAGGGATCGGCAGGGGCCCGGGGGCGTGCCTCGCGGCATCGCCCCGGGTCGGGCCCCTCGTCGTGTGGCACCGGCGTCGGCCGGGTGCCGGTCCGCTTCGTGGGCCGTGGGCGTAGGCCGTGGGCCGTAGGCGGGTCGGGCCGGGCCGGGCCTGCGACGGGAACCAGGGCGGTGCCAGCCCCCGCGTCTGTGGCGTGATCCGAACGACAGGCCCTAGCCGTGCGCCGTCAGGACGCCCGACGCGAAGGACGTGTCGCAGACGGGGCGGGCGTAGGACTGGGCGCGGGAGGGGCCGTACATGCGGACGGCGGCGCGGCCCAGGGCGCGGGCGATGGAGGCGCAGTGCTTCGCCAGGGACGGCTTGCCGTTCACCGCCGCCTGGAGGTGGGTCAGCGCGACGCCCGGGTCCTTCTCCTGGAGCTCGGTCAGCAGCTGGTCCCGCAGAACGTCCTGCGGGGCCTGGGCGGCGCCGTGCGAGGTGCGGTGCGCGGTGGAGACGTCGGCGGCGGTGAGCACCGAGTCGGAGGAGGGGTTCCCCGTCCAGTTGACCCGGGTGACCGCGAGGGTCCCCGAGAGCACCATGACGACGGGCAGGACGAGGGCGAGGGAACGGCCGATCCGGTGGGCGGGGCCCCGGCCGCGTCGCGTCTGTGGGGTGCTGGAGTGCTTCACGGAGTGCTTCACGCGTGTGAGGGTAGCGCGGCGTAATGGCGTGGCGACGGTTGGTCACCCGGTCGGGGGATGGATGTGCGCCTCTTTTTGGGTAGAGGTTGACGCCCGCTGCTCGAAACGCCCGCTGTTGTCGGGGTATCACCACAGCGAGAAGGGCCCCGCAGCAGTGTGCGGGGCCCTTCTCGTCAACGTGGGGAATTCACCCCTTCAGGCCCAGTCGGTCGCGCTCGGCCGGAGTCGGTGGTACTCCGCCGGAGTGAGCCGGACCCGGCCGGACTCAGCCGGACTCAGTCGGAGAGGCGCGCGCCCGTCGACGTCGAGAAGACGTGGGTCTCACCGGCGCGCGGGACGACGTGCAGCGTGCTGCCCTTCTCCGGGACGTCACGGCCGCCGACGCGGACCACGAGGTCCTTCGCCTCCCCACCGACCTGCGCGGTGCCGTAGACGAAGGCGTCGGAGCCGAGCTCCTCGACCACGTTCACGGTGACCGCGACACCCAGGTCGGAGTCCGCGCCGGCCACGTCGAAGTGCTCGGGGCGGACGCCGACGGTGACCGTCTTGTCGGTGGCGGCGGAAAGCGCGTCGCGCTGCACCGGCACCACCGAGTTGCCGAACTTCACGCCGCCGTCGGCGATCGGGACCTCGACGAGGTTCATCGCCGGGGAGCCGATGAAGCCGGCCACGAAGAGGTTCGCGGGGCGGTCGTACATGTTGCGCGGGGTGTCGACCTGCTGGAGCAGACCGTCCTTGAGGACCGCCACGCGGTCGCCCATCGTCAGGGCCTCGACCTGGTCGTGGGTGACGTAGACGGTGGTGATGCCGAGGCGGCGCTGGAGGGACGCGATCTGCGTACGCGTCGACACACGGAGCTTGGCGTCCAGGTTGGACAGCGGCTCGTCCATGAGGAAGACCTGCGGCTCACGCACGATGGCGCGACCCATCGCGACACGCTGGCGCTGACCGCCGGAGAGCGCCTTCGGCTTGCGGTCCAGGTACTCGGTGAGGTCGAGGATCTTGGCGGCCTCCTCGACCTTCTGCCGGATCTCCGCCTTGTTGACGCCGGCGATCTTGAGCGCGAAGCCCATGTTGTCGGCGACCGTCATGTGCGGGTAGAGGGCGTAGTTCTGGAACACCATGGCGATGTCCCGGTCCTTGGGCGGCAGGTGGGTGACGTCGCGGTCGCCGATGCGGATCGCGCCGCCGTTGACGTCCTCGAGACCGGCGAGCATCCGGAGCGAGGTGGACTTGCCGCAGCCGGACGGGCCGACCAGGACGAGGAACTCGCCGTCCGCGATCTCGATGTCGAGTGCGTCGACGGCGGGCTTGGTGGAACCCGGGTAGATCCGGGTCGCCTTGTCGAACGTGACAGTGGCCATGGTGAATGGGCCCCCTTCTACCGGCAGGAACGTGCCGGACGATCCGTTGTAGGAAGGTGGTTGGTGTAGTCCACACGGGTGAACTGGCTCAGGACGGTACCTGGCGTTCGCCTGATCTGTCAGTACCCGAGGCCATGTGAACTTCGCGGAAATTTTCGACGGGGCACCCCCGCGAGCTGGGTACACTGCACGGGCACCTGTGTGCAGGCCTCCTTAGCTCAGCTGGTAGAGCACCGCTCTTGTAAAGCGAAGGTCGTCGGTTCGAGTCCGACAGGGGGCTCTCTCGCTGAACAGCACAAACGCCCCGGCCGATGATCGGTCCGGGGCGTCTGACATCCACGGGTGACATCAACCGGGGCGGTCACTCACGATCGACACGACGCCTGAGCAGGCGATCCATGTGGCTGATGGCCTCCCGCTGAGTGTCCGACGTCACGTGCGTGTAGACGTCCATCGTGATGCTGATCTGGCTGTGCCCGAGGATCTCCATCACGACGCGGGGGGCGACACCGGCCGCGGTGAGGAGCGTGGCGCACCCGTGCCGGGCGTCGTGCAGACGGATGCGCCGGAGGCCGGCGGCGGCGGTGATGCGCAGGAACGACCGGTTCACGTTCTGCGGGTCGATCGGGCGGCCGTTGCGCGTGGTGAAGACGTATGCGGACGGGGACAGCTCGACCCCCTTACGCCGCGCAGCCTCGGTCTGCCGCATCCGGTGCCAGCGGAGCGCCGCCAGGCAGATCAGCGGGAGAGGCACGGGACGCGCCCGGCCGCTCTTGGTGGTGTCCTCGTAGAGCTCCCCGCCCACGCGCTGCACCTGCTTGCTGACCCGCAGCACCCGATGGTCAAGGTCCACGTCCGACCAGCGGAGCCCCAGGATCTCGCCGCGCCGCAGGCCCATGGAGACCGCCAGGACGAAGGCGGCGTACAGAGGATCGCGGCGCGCGTGCTCCAGGAACGTCAGCGTCTCATCCAGGGTCCATGGGGTCAGCTCGCGGCGGGGCACCTTGGGGGCCTCCACGAGCGAGGCGGCGTTCCGCGTCACCAGCTCCTCACGGCAGGCCGCGGTGAGGGCGGTCCGCAGCACCCGGTGAGCCTCTTTTGCCGTGGCCGGAGAGGCCCGGCGCGACACCTCGGCGACGAAGGTCCGTACATGGCGCGGCCCCAGGGCCTCCAGGCTCTTGGAGCCGAGCAGCGGCACGAGGTAGAGGCGCACGTGCATCGCGTACTTGCTGTACGTCGTCCGCTTGCGGTTGGGCTTGATGAAGTGCTCCAGCCAGTACGGCAGCCACTCGGCGAGCTTGGCCGACCGGGTGGGCACGGGCACGCCCTGTGCGACCTTGTCGAGCAGTTCCCGTCGCTTGGTGTCGCACTCGGCCCACGTCTTGCCGTAGGCGAACTTCCGGGCGGTGGTGCCGTCCGGCTGGAGGACGTAGACCGCGCACTGGTAGCGGCCGTCCTTGCGCTTGGTGATGGTGCCCGCGCCGTTCGGGTTGCGCTTGCGCTGCTGGGCCATCAGGCAGCCTCCTCGATCTGGCCGAGGATGAAGTCCTGGACGGCGTCGGCGGGGATGCGGCGAGCACCGTCGATCTTGATCGAGGTCAGGCGGCGGGAGCGGATCAGGTCGTAGACCTTGGAGCGGCCGACCTTGAGCCGGGCCATGACTTCCGGCACGGTCAGCAGCTGGGCGGTTGCGGTCGTCATGCGGCGGCTCCTTCCAGGGCCAGTTGGTCGCGTAGGGCTTCGCGGGCGGTTTCGCGGTTGAGTTGGAGGCCGCGGGCGATGGTGGCGGCCAGGACGGATTCGCCGGGGGTGTGGCCGTGGCCGGCGTACTGCCAGTCGGCCAACACCAGGACGGTGTCCGGCTCCTGGTCGTCGAGGCCGAGGGCGGCGTGTTCCTGCGCGGCCCGGTAGTCGGCGCGGGCCTGGCGGAGGGCGCCGAGGGTGGTGGAGTAGCGGCGGGACTTCGAGGAGAAGTGGCCGCGGAAGCCGAGCATGTGCGCCCAGGCCCACAGGCGCCGGTCCGGGTACAGCGGGTCGAGGAGCTTGCAGGCCTCGATGAGGCGGCGGGTGTGGTCGGGCACGCCGTGGCGGTCGAGTTCGGAGAGTTCGCCGATGCGGCGGTCGAGGGTGCCCGTGTTCTCGGCGGCCTTGGTGGCGTACTTGGCGACGTAGGAGGCGACGGCCTGTTCGGTGATGTCGGAGCCGTCCCCGAAGGCCTTGACGGGGCGGACGTCGAGCTGGGTGCCCCAGCGGAAGGTACGAGCGGGCTGGTCCCCGGCGGCCGGCACCGAGACGGACGTGTAGGAGTGCGCGGCGGCGGCCCGGATGGCGTCGGCTAGCAGGTCGACCGTCGCCCAGGCCGGGGGCGGGGAGTCCGGCCCGTCGGGGCCGTCGATGCGGATCACGGCATGGAAGTGCAGCGCGCCCCGCTTCTGGAACTCGGCGACCTTGCCGTAGGAGACGCGGGCGTGGTCGGCGAGTTCGCGGCGGGTGAGCCCGGCCCGGGCGGCGATCTCGCGGCGCAGGCGGGTGGTGAAGCGCTGCCAGAGCTGCCCGGCGTGGTTGTTGAACAGCACCGCGCCCGCGTAGTCGTACGTGTCCGGGTCGAGGGCGGTGCCGAGTGCGGGGTCGTCGGCCGGGTGACGGGTGCCGCAGCGGCAGGTGCCGTGGTCCGGGCGGTTGTGCACGCGGCCGAAGGACGGGGCGGTGAGGGTGGCGAAGACGCGGGGGTGGTCGCGGACGGTGGCGGGGATGTCGCGGCGGTCGTCCCCGGCGAGGCCGGCGCGGATGAGGTGGTAGGTGTCGCCCGCGTAGGTCCAGGCGCAGGAGGGGCAGCGGGAGGCCCGGCGGTTGCCGCAGGCGAGGCGGAGGCGTCCGCCGGGTTCGTTCTCGGTGGAGTAGTGGTGCAGGGTCTCGCCGGTCGTCTCGTCCTTGTGCAGGACCCAGCCGGTCAGGTGGATGGGGTCTGCGCAGCCGCCGGTGCGGCGGATCAGCTCGTGCCAGCGGTGGTAGTCGGAGGCCGAAGCCACCCTCAGCAGGTCGCCGAGGGTGGCACGGTCGAGCAGCTGCTCAGGCACGGGCACCCTCCCGCTTGGGGCGGGTGCGAGCGACGCCGAGGCCGTTGCAGGCCGGGCAGTGCGCGGTGATGGTGCGCAGGTGGCCGCGGTGGTCGCGGCCGCCGAGGGTAACGGCGACGGAGGCGAAGCCGTCGCAGGCCGGGCAGATCCTCGGCGGGGGCGGGGTGTGGTGGGCCATGATGGTGGTTCCTTTCGATTGCGGTTGGAAGGAACGGCCCCGGTGGCGGCGTGCTTGGCGGCTTGTGCGCCACCCGGTGGCCTTTCAGCGAGTGGTGCGGGAGCCCCGGCGGGTGCGGCCTTTGGCCGCGTACATGGCCGCGTCGGCGGCGGCGAGGGCGTCCGTCAGGAGGGGCACCGCGAGATCCGCGACGGGGCAGACGCCGACCGAGGCGGCCAGTGGCAGCGAGACGCCGTCGTAGGGCAGCGGCCGGTGCAGTGCGGCGGTGAGCGCGTCGGGGTCGGCGGCGGCCAGGTCCTGGACGACGGCGACGAATTCGTCTCCACCCAGGCGGCCCGCGGTGCCGTGGTGTCCGCACCAGGTGCGTAGCCGGTCGGCGGTGGCGACGAGGGCGGCGTCCCCGGCGGCGTGGCCGTGGGTGTCGTTCAGGTTCTTGAAGTGGTCGAGGTCGACCAGGAGCACGGCCGCGTTCGGGTGCCGGCGGATGAGGTGTTCGGCGCGGGCGGTCCATCCGGCGCGGGTGTGCAGGCCGGTGAGCGGGTCGCGGCGGGCGGAGGCGAGACGGCGGGTGAGGATGCCGCCGTGCACGGCCCAGCCGAGTAACGGCACGATGCTAGCGGCTGCGGTCAGGTCCATGACGTTCTCCTTGGCGATGGCGGTTGGCTGGTGGAGCGCGGTCCCAGAGGTGGCGGCGTGCTTGGCGGCTTGTGCATCGCCCCGGGGGGACTGGTCAGCGGCGCTTGGCGTGGGCGGTGATCAGGGAGCGGATCACCAGGGCGCAGATGGCGACGGACGCGCCGGTGATGGCGACGGCGAGGAGCATGGAGACGAGGACGGCGCCGACGACCAGGACCACGGCCGTGCCGCCGCCGACGAGGGCGAGGACGCCACCCGGCGTGAGCTGGATCGTCGGGCGGTTCGACGCGGCCGGGGCCGGGGCGGTCGCGGTCGGGGTGTGCTGGACCACGGTGGTCGGCTCGACGACGGCGGGCGGGGAGACGAGCCCGGTCGGGGAGACGAGTCCGGTCGGGGTGGGCATGGTGGGGATCTTGGGGCGGAGCATGGAGGTTCCCCCTTTGCTGGCGGTTACTTGGTGAGGGCGGTGTCGATGGCGGGGGCGAGGACGCTGTCGGCGAGGAGGTAGCCGCCCAGGAGGAGGACGGCGACGAGCCACCAGGGCGGGCGGAGGAACTTGACGCCGAGGTAGCCGACGACGGCGAGGGCGAACCAGAGCGGGACGTCCATGGCGGTGTCTCCTAGCGGACGCGGCAGCGGTGGGTGCGGGCGGCGAGCTGGGCGGCGCTCTGGCTGGAGTAGTCGGCGGACCAGCCGCAGCGGTCGGCGGTGCAGACGGCGGCGTGCTTGGTCTGGCCGTTGCGGTTGCGGTGGGTGCCGATCTGCACGGGGCCGATCCGCATCACGGAGTGGAAGTTGTCGCGGGCGGGCATGTCAGTCGCTCTCCTTCCGGGCGGTGGTGGGGTCGGGGAAGCTGGCACGGATGCCGGCGGCGGTGGCCGGGTCGGTGGTGCGACGGGCGGCTTCCTCGGCGAGCAGGTGGGCGAGGTAGGGCCGGTCGGCGGCGGTCATCTCGCGGGCGCTGTCGAGGTAGTCGGCGGCGGTCAGGTCGGCGGGGTCGGAGGCCATGGGGCGTCCTGCCTTCCGGGTCAGGCGAGCTGGGCGGCGATGGCGTCGGCGAGGTGGGGCGGGACGCCGAGGCGGGTGCGCAGGGTGTCGGTGTCGATCGGGGCGCCGGTGCGGTCGCGGTACTCGGCGGCGACCTTGCGGGCGTGGTCGACGAGGACGGCGGGAACCGCGGGCGCCGGGTCGGCGGGCGGAAGCGCCGGAACCTCTTCGGCCGGGGCGGGTGCGGGCTCCGGGTCTGGCACGGGTTCGAGGTCCGGCTCGGTGTCGGCGACGATGTCGGGTTCCGGTGCCGGGGCGGATGCCGAGGGTTCCGGATCCGGCGTCCGGTGTCCGGCGGAGTGGGCGAGGAGGGTGCCGCCCAGGAAGGCGAGAGCGGGCCATCCGGCGACGCCGAGGCGGAGCAGGGCGGGCGGGTCGGCCAGGTCGAGGAACCCGGCGGTCGCGACGTTGGCGCCAAGCGAGGCGAACAGGGCAATGAGGAACCAGCACCAGGCCAGCCGAGACGGACCCTCACTGCGCAGCCGACGCCAGGCGGCGACCAGGAGCAGGTCCACCGAGACCGGGTAGGCCCAGGCCTTCCAGCCGTCCTGTCCGGCAGCGGCGGCCAGGTCATGCAGGTGGGCGAAGGACAGGGCACCGGCGATGACGGCCTGGACCAGAACGGCGTCGACGCGCACACCGTGACGGGCGGCCATCAGGACTCCTCCCCGGCCGGCGGCTGCGGGAGCGAGGCGGCCAGGGACGGGCTGACGACGTCGACGAAGTCGAGGTCCGCGCCGGTCGTGTCGGCGTAAAGGGCGAGCTGACCCAGCAGCAGAACGGTGCGGGCGAAGTCCTCGCAGTCGGGGCACATGACGCGGGTTCTCCCTTCATCAGGCATGGCAGGGGTAGGGACCTGGCGCGAAGGCGGTCACGCCGACCGAGGAGCGGGGAAGGTCAGGCCGTGGCGGGAGCCGTCTTGGACAGCGGCACCGGGGCCTCCGACGAGCTGGTCAGCTCGGGCCGGAAGGGGGCCAGTTCGGGCAGGGCCGGGGTGCGGTCGGCGTGCCGGTTGCAGGTGTTGACGGCCTGGCGCAGGGAGGTGTGCGGGGCGCGGATGCGGTGCCAGCCGCCGGTGGAGTCCCCTGCGATGGCGAGGCCGCGCAGTTCGGCGGGGATCTGGATGGCGGCCAGGACGGCGTCCGGGGAGATGTCGCCGAAGGCCATGTTGGCGCTCGTCTCGTCGTTGACGCGGTGGGCGGTGCGGCCGGTGAGCTGGGCGCGGAGCATGGTGATGCCCTTGCCGAGTTCGGAGCCGAAGCGCTGCCCGCAGATTTCGAGGTAGATGCCGGCGGCGCGGCCGAGCTGGGCGAGGCGGACCAGGGCGGTGATGATGCGGTCGCGCCGCTTCTCCTCCTCCTTGCTGGCGAACAGGGCGAGTTCGGCGACCTCGTCGACCAGGACCACGACCGGCACCGGCCGCAGGTGTTCGGGCAGGTCCCAGATGTCGGCGGCTATCTCCGCATCCGGAACGGCGGCGGTGATGCGCTGTTCGGCACGGATGGTCTGGTAGACGCCTTCCATGCGGGACACGAGTGCATCGAGGAGGTCGGCGGCGGTGTCGGGGTTGTCGGCGAGGGCGGAGAAGCGGCGGGCGAGGGGGAACAGCTCTACCCCCTGTTTGCAGTCGATGCCGACCAGGGCGACGTCCATCGGGGCGAGCCCGGCGACGAGGTTTCGCTGGTAGACGGACTTGCCGGACTCCGTGGCGCCGAGGGTGAGGGCGTGCGGGACGGCCCGGTAGTCGCGGTAGTGCACCGAGCCGTCTTCGCGCAGGGCGACAGGCACGAGCATCGGGCGGGTGTCGACCTTGGCGGGCATCTGCACCCGCTTGAGGACGTCGTAGCCGGTCATCCGCACTTCCACGACCCCGGAGCGCACCTCACGCGAGGTGACCCCGTACATCGAGAACGAGTGGCGCAGCCGGTCCGAGGCGGCCGCGATGTCGAAGGCGTCCTGACCGGGGCGCAGTCCCAGCCGCAGGACCAGGCCGGTCCGGGTCGGGCGGAAGCGCAGGATGCGCGGCGGCCGGGACTCGGGGACCGGACGGTTGGTGACCCGGGCCAGAGCCAGACGCCAGCGGGAGGGCGGGACGGTCAGCCCGCAGGCGTCCATGACGGAGGCGTAGCGAACCAGGACCCGCAGCGCGGCGAAGGTGACGCCGAAGGTCATCCAGTACCAGGCAGGGCGCCGCCACCGCAGGAGACCCGCAGCGGCGACGACCAGCACCAGCGCGACCGTGAAGCCGGTCATTGTCAGGCCGCCTTGGAGTTCGCGGCAGCGGCGACCAGGGACGTGACCGCCACGGCGCGGAAGGCGATACCGTGCCGCTTCTGGCCGTTGAAGTCGTTCTCCCACGGCCGGGCGATCAGACCCGTGAGCGCCACCGGCGTGCCCATGGTCAGCTCACCGGAGATGCCCGGCTCCGGGACGGTGATGGACAAGATCTCCACCTCGTCGTTGGCCGCGAACATCACCTCGACGGTCATCAGCTTCGCGCCCGTCTCGACGTCGGTGGCGATCTCGCCGGTACGGCGGTCCTTGACCTTGGGCTGCGGGGTCTTGGCGACCATCACGGTCGCGGCGGAGGTGTCGACGGGGATCTGACGCATGACGCGCTCCTTGGCTCGATCACTTAACGTACTTAGTACGTCATCTCTGGGGTTGAGCATGAACCTGTACCACTTGGTGTGTCAAGTGGTTGTCCTCGACTCCTGTCACAACGATGTGCTGCACTAGGTACGACAACCACGGAGAGGGGCCATGGCCGACTTCACTGCCGGACGCGCTGCCTACTTGCAGATCGCTGACGAGTTCAAGCGCAGGATCCGGGACGGAGAGCTGGAGCCAGGCGAGAAGCTGCCCTCAGAGGCGGAGCTGATGGCTCAGCACGCGGTGTCGCGTACGGTCGCCCGGCAGGCGATCGCACGGCTCCGCGAGGACGGCTACGCGATCTCTCACCAGGGCAAGGGCAGCTTCGCCGCGATGCCGGGCGAAGGCGGTCAGAGCAAGCGCAGCCCGGAGTTCGAGCAGATCACGGAGTACCTGTCGGAGGTTCGTCGCGACGTACGTCGTCTCGCGGAGCGGATGGACCAGCTTGAGGATCTGGTTCGGCAGCAGGCGCAAGGACGTTGACCAAGGCGTCGGATCGACCCGCGAGATCTGCCAGCTCATCAACAAGCCCCCTTATCTGGTCGATCAGTTCGCGCTTCTCTGCCGGGGTCAACACGCTCACAGCCCTTTCGTCGCCCTGTTGGTCTGACAGCCCCTCGGCCTGTCAGCAACGCTAGGACCGGTCGGACTCACCACCCCGGAAAATCCTTCCGGGGCCGTAGAGAGAGACGGGTGGACGCTCTTCCCATGCGAGGAATGACGACGAACCTGACGATCGGTGAGCGAGTCGCTTGGTACCGCCGCAGGCGCGGCATGTCCCAGGAGGTCCTGGCCGGACTTGTCGGCCGCACGGTCGATTGGCTGAGCAAGGCCGAGAACAACCGGCTGGAGCTGGACCGGCTTTCGGTCATCAAGTCACTGGCGGATGCCCTCGACGTCTCGCTTGGGGACCTGCTCGCCGAGCCGACCCTCATGGACTGGACCCCGGAGAGCGGCAACCGCACGGTGCCGGCGCTTCGGTCGGCGCTGATGAACTACCGCCAGCTCACACCGCTGTTGGGCGTGCCCACAGAGGGCGAGCCAACGCCGCTGGACGAACTCCAGACCAACGTGACGGACGTACTGGACGCCTACCAGGCATCGCGTTACGGCTTCGCCACCCGGCGCCTGCCCCTGGTACTGGCCGATGCATTGATCGCGGCCCAGTCGTACGAGGGCACCGACCGCGAGCGCGCCAACGCGCTGTTGGCGATGACGTACCAGAGCGCGGCGATGGTGCTCGGCAAGGTGGGCGAGGTCGATCTCGCATGGATCGCGGCGGACCGCGGACTGGGCGCGGCGCAGCAAAGCGGAAACGTGGCGGTGACCGGGTCCCTCTTTCGATCCGTGGCCTTCTGCCTCCTGTCGACCGGCCGCTTCGATGCCGCTGTGCAGCTGGTCGGCGACGCGGCCGACTACCTCCGCCCAGGGCTCACGGACGCCAGCCCAGAGTTCCTGTCGATCTACGGCACGCTCTTCCTCTCCGGTTCCATGGCCGCCGCCCGCTCAGATGACCGCTCGACCGTGCGTGACTTCCTTGCCGAGGCCGACCAGGCAGCCCGCCAGCTCGGAGAGGACGCGAACCACATGTGGACCGCGTTCGGCCCGACCAACGTCGCCATCCACCGAGTGGCCACCGCCGCCGAGCTGGGCGACATGCAGATCGCCGTAGACCTGGGCCCGCAGATCGACACCAGCAACCTTCCGACGGAGCGACGGACCCGACACAACATCGAGGTAGCCCGCGCGCTCAGCGCTCACAACCGCGTCGAGGACGCACTGGCGATGATCCTTGAGGCCGAGTCCTGGGCCCCTGAACAGGTACGGAACCACTACCTTGCTCGCGAACTCGTGCTCTCGTGGGTACGGAATCACCGAGGCCGGCCGAGCCAGGCCATGGCAGGACTCGCCGACCGGCTGCACGTGGTCTAGGTGGGTACGCTCGTCTCCATGGCAGCGAGCGAGCACGAAGCGAAGATGGCGCATCCGCGTATGGCCGCGGGTGCGCTTTTCTTTGATGCCGGCGGACGCGTCCTCATGGTGGAGCCCACGTACAAGGACTACTGGGACATCCCCGGGGGCTACGTCGAGACTGGCGAATCGCCGCTGCAGGCTGCGAGCCGCGAGGTGCAGGAGGAACTCGGGATCACGCCGAAGCTCGGCCGCCTCCTGGCCGTCGACTGGGCACCCAATGCCACCGAGGGCGACAAGGTGCTGTACCTGTTCGACGGCGGCCAGCTCGACCCGGAGACGGTGGCCGGCATCCACCCCCAGGTTGAGGAGCTAAAGGGCGTCAGGTTCGTAGCACGGAGCGAGATCGCGGATCGCACGATCCCCCGACTGGCCCGCCGCATCCTTGCGGCCATCGAGGCCCGAGCGGAGAGCGCCCCGGTGTATCTCGAGCACGGCCAGGCGCCGAGCCACGCAGCGGCGTAGCGCAGCCAAGACGACGAGCCCCGCGAGCCGAGTCAGCGGCAGAGCTCCATGATGGTGTCATCGAAGTCTGGGAACTCCCGGGTCGCCTGCTCTATGACGGCAGTTGCCGACTGCTGCCGGTCGGCTGCGAATCGTTGCGCGACAGCCACCAGTTGGCGGTTGGGGGACGGGGTCCAGTCTGGTTCGTCCGAGGTGGCTGCTTCCCAAGGGCCGAAGCCGCCAGCCAGCAGCCACAAGAAGGCACCCAGATCACGCGCAACGACACCGGTCTCGCCCTCGGAACCGAGGAAGACCACAGGCTGGTCAACGAGTGGGCAGCTCGGGCGGACCAACCAGAACGCCGCGTATCCGCCCGAGCCGTCCTGGCCGAACACACGGAAGGCGTCGCCACTGATCTCCGCGTTGCCCGTCCAGGCCCGGAACCAGTCGGTGGTCTCCTCCGTAGACAGGAAGGCCGGGAAGGGCTCGAAGTCGACCCCCTCGCCGTCGTTGTAGTTGAACGGAATCGCCAGCGCGGCGGCGAGGGCAGCAGGGAACTGTCGATCATCGGTATGAATCACTCGGACAGGCTAGCGACCGTCAAGCCCCATCCCTGTCGGATCCCAGCTGATGCCTGACGTTCTGGTCCCAGGTGATGCTTGACGGTGGGCCTAGAGAACATGGGAAGCCCCGTGGGGCTTGTTCGCTT
>NZ_JBIUBX010000029.1:124964-145346 GCF_044548445.1 Streptomyces sp. NPDC052016 | reverse complement strand
GGCGTAGACGGCCACGCTCGCGATACCGGCATCCCGGCACGCCCGGGCCACGCGGACTGCGATTTCGCCACGGTTGGCGATGAGCACCTTGCGCACGATTGAGGCTCCCTCCTTGAAACAAGCCGAGTTTAGGGACTGCCGACACGGCTCTTCGACCCGTCCCCAAAGGTGAGCTTGCCCACACGGAGCGTGATGCGAGGCTCACTCGACCGCGAAATCCCTTGTAGTACCGCCGTACGCAGCACTCCTCCCGGAAACCCTAGCCCTCCACTGTGGTCAAGGTCTCTGTGAGGGCGTGCTGCGGCCCACTCTGATTCTTTGTGGAGTCCCTACGAATGGCCCAACGATTCTTTGCCGGACGCAGAACCCTTGTCCCGCGGTTTACCCGTTAGTAGCGTTCGCGATGTCTCGAACGTACTTCGGGTAACGGCAGTCCTGCTCGGGGCTGGGTCGAAAGTGGGTGGGGACCGGTGGTGCACAGACCGGTGGCGGCGATCGTGGCGGTCGTGCTCTTCGCGGAGGCGCTCGGCGTCGCGGCGCTGAACTGGTTCCTCGGGGTGGTCGTGGACCGGCAGGACATGTCCCTGGCCGGCCTGGACCCGGACATGATGTCCACGTCGTCGAAGATCGGCGGCATCGTCTTCGGCCTCTACTTCGCCCTGTGCGGGCTGGTGGCCCTGCTGGTGGCGCTGCGCGGCCGCCCGCCGGCCGGACTGGGCCGCATCCTGCTGATCAGCGCCGCGGTCGTGCACGGGCTGCTGGGCGCGTTCGCCTGGGGGCTCGTGGGCTGGCCCGCGTTCCTGCTCATGGTGGCCGTGCTCGCGCTCATCGTGCTGCTGCTGATGACGTACGACCGTCAGGGTGGCGCGGGCGCCCCGGAGCCCCGGGACGCCGGGCCGCTGGACGGCGGGCCGAAGGGCGAGGCTCCGCGGGGTGAGGGGCCGCCCCCGGTCACTCCGCCGGCGGCGCCCACAACTCCGTGATCCCGACACCCAGGTCGGCCAGCAGGCGCCGCAGGAGGGGCAGGCTGATGCCGATGACGTTGCCGTGGTCGCCGTCGATGCCGTCGATGAACGGGGCCGAACGGCCGTCGAGGGTGAACGCACCGGCGACGTGGAGCGGCTCGCCCGAGGCCACGTAGGCGGCGATCTCCTCGTCCGTGGGCTCGCCGAAGCGCACGACCGTGGAGGCGACGGCGGAGGCGTACCGCCCGCTGACGGTGTCGTAGACGCAGTGCCCGGTCTGGAGCGTGCCGGCCCGCCCGCGCATCGCCTTCCAGCGGGCGGTGGCCTCCTCGGCGTCCGCCGGCTTGCCCAGGGCCGCGCCGTCCAGGTCGAGGACCGAGTCGCAGCCGATCACCAGGGCGCCCTTGACCTCGGGCTTCGCGGCCACGACGGAGGCCTTCGCCTCCGCGAGGGCGAGCGCCAGATCGGCCGGGGTGGGGGCGGTGACGGCGTCCTCGTCGACCCCGCTCACGATCACCTCGGGGTCGAGCCCGGCCTGCCGCAGCAGGCCCAGCCGGGCGGGGGACTGGGAGGCGAGCACGAGTCGACGGCGCGGCTGATCAGTCATGCGATCAGCGTATCCGCTGGCGCTCGGCCCCGGCCGGTCGCTTCATCTGACGCCGATCACGATCATCGCCAGCATCATGGCCACGGCCAGGAAGAAGCCGAGGCGCCGCAAGGTCTCCTGCATGTCGCGCAGTTCCTTGGGCGGCTCGTTCTCGGGGTCGGACCACAGCATGGTTCCAGGGTGCGCGAGGCCGCCGCCGGGGCGCCTGAGTACGCGTACTCAATGTCGCCGGCCCGCTCCCGGCCCGCAGTACGGCGGCTGCGGGCCGAGGCGGGCTCGTCACGCCCACGCGTTGCGGAGCCGCGGGTCGACACGGCCCCGCGCCCCCGGGCGGGCTGCTCTCAGCTCGGCCAGTACGTGCGGGCCCATGACGCCCGGCCTGGTCGCGGCAGCCGGTGTCCGGCGATGCGCGACGGGTCGGACCAGGCGTCCTTCGTCGTCGGCGCGCCGGACGGCGTGGCGGACGCCGCCGCGGCGCGGGCCCTGACCACCGCCAGTGCGGCGGCCAGCTCCTCCGGGGTCGGATTGCCCCGTACGACCTTGATCACAGAGGCTCCTTACAGGGGGATGTTGCCGTGCTTCTTCGGAGGCAGGGATTCCCGCTTGGTGCGCAGTTGACGCAGGCCGCGCACGATGTGGCGGCGGGTGTCGGACGGCATGACCACCGCGTCGACGTAGCCGCGCTCGGCCGCGACGTAGGGGTTGAGGAGGGTGTCCTCGTACTCCTGGATCAGCCGGGCGCGCACCGCCTCGACGTCCTCACCGCTCGCCTCGGCCTCCGCGATGGTGCGGCGGTGCAGGATGTTGACCGCGCCCTGGGCGCCCATGACGGCGATCTGGGCGGTCGGCCAGGCGAGGTTGAGGTCGGCGCCCAGGTGCTTGGAGCCCATGACGTCGTAGGCCCCGCCGAAGGCCTTGCGGGTGATGACCGTGATCAGGGGGACGGTCGCCTCGGCGTAGGCGTAGATCAGCTTGGCGCCGCGGCGGATGATGCCGTCGTGCTCCTGGTCGACGCCGGGCAGGAAGCCGGGCACGTCGACGAAGGTGATCACCGGGATGTTGAAGGCGTCGCAGGTGCGCACGAAGCGCGCGGCCTTCTCGGAGGCCGTGATGTCCAGGCAGCCGGCGAACTGCATCGGCTGGTTGGCGACGATGCCGACCGGGTGACCCTCGACGCGGCCGAAGCCCGTGAGGATGTTCGGCGCGAACAGCGGCTGCGTCTCGAAGAACTCGGCGTCGTCCAGCACGTGCTCGATGACCGTGTGCATGTCGTACGGCTGGTTGGCGCTGTCCGGGACCAGCGTGTCCAGCTCCAGGTCCTCGTCGGTGACGGAGAGGTCCGCCTCCTCCGGGAACGCCGGGGCCTCCGAGAGGTTGTTGGACGGCAGGTACGACAGCAGCTGCTTGACGTACTCGATGGCGTCCTTCTCGTCGCCCGCCATGTGGTGCGCCACGCCCGAGACGGAGTTGTGGGTGCGCGCGCCGCCCAGCTCCTCGAAGCCGACGTCCTCGCCGGTGACCGTCTTGATGACGTCCGGGCCGGTGATGAACATGTGGGAGGTCTGGTCGACCATGATCGTGAAGTCGGTGATGGCCGGGGAATAGACCGCGCCGCCCGCGCAGGGGCCGACGACCAGGCTGATCTGCGGGATCACACCCGAGGCGTGGGTGTTGCGGCGGAAGATCTCGCCGTAGGCGCCCAGGGAGGCCACGCCCTCCTGGATGCGGGCGCCGCCGGAGTCGTTGATGCCGATGACCGGGCAGCCGGTCTTGAGGGCGAAGTCCATGACCTTCACGATCTTCTGGCCGTAGACCTCGCCGAGGGCACCGCCGAAGACGGTGAAGTCCTGGGAGAAGACGGCGACGGGCCGGCCGTCGACCGTGCCGTAGCCGGTGACGACACCGTCTCCGTACGGGCGGTTCTTCTCCAGGCCGAAGTTGGTGGAGCGGTGGCGGGCGAACTCGTCCAGTTCGACGAAGGAGTCCTCGTCGAGGAGGAGTTCGATGCGCTCACGGGCCGTCAGCTTGCCCTTGGCGTGTTGCTTCTCGACCGCACGTGCGGAGCCGGCGTGCGTCGCCTCCTCGACGCGGCGCTGGAGATCCGCGAGTTTGCCCGCGGTCGTGTGGATGTCGATCTCTTGGCGCTCTTCCGGCTCGGACATCGGGATGCGGCTCCCTGCCTGCTCAAAAGGGGGGACGGTTACTCATCCGTAGCGTAGTGGTGGCCCTACCGATCGGCAGTGCGGCGTTTACCACACCTAGGGTGGCTTGCATGACGCCGCGAGATGCATCAGACCCGAACAACGGCCGGTGGTCCGATCTGGACCGCCCTCCCCTCAACGCCGCCGCGCTGCGGCGGGGGCTCGTGCGGGAGGGCGGGCTGTGGACGGCGGTGGAGGTCGT
The DNA here is from genome assembly GCF_044548445.1 of Streptomyces sp. NPDC052016. Classification (NCBI taxonomy): domain Bacteria; kingdom Bacillati; phylum Actinomycetota; class Actinomycetes; order Kitasatosporales; family Streptomycetaceae; genus Streptomyces; species Streptomyces sp. NPDC052016. The sequence continues at coordinate 141,371 of NZ_JBIUBX010000029.1, read as the reverse complement.
GTCCCGGACCGGCTCGACCAACTCCGACCTGGTGGCGCTGGCGGCGGCCGGGAAGGCGGACGAGGGGACGGTCCTGGTCGCCGAGGAGCAGACCTCCGGGCGGGGGCGGCTCAACCGGCAGTGGACGGCGCCCGCCCGGTCCGGGCTCTTCTTCTCCGTACTGCTGCGACCGGCTCAGGTGCCGGTGGAGCGGTGGGGGTGGCTGCCCCTGCTGACGGGCGTGGCGGTGGCCACGGGGCTGTCGCGCGCCGCCGGGGTGGACACGGCGCTCAAGTGGCCCAACGACCTGCTGGTGACCGTCGGCGGCGAGGAGCGCAAGGCCGGCGGGATCCTGGCGGAGCGGGCCGGGGCGGACGGCGTGGTGCTGGGGGTCGGCGTCAACGTCACGCTGCGGGCCGAGGAACTGCCCGTGCCGCAGGCGGGGTCGCTGGCGCTGGCCGGGGCCGTGAGCACGGACCGGGACCCCCTGCTGCGGGCCGTGCTGCGGTCCCTGGCGGAGTGGTACGGGCGGTGGCGGGACGCGGGGGGCGATCCGGCGGTGAGCGGACTGCAGGAGACGTACGCGGCCGGGTGCGCGACCCTGGGGCGGGTGGTGCGCGCCGAGCTTCCCGGGGACCGCTCCGTGGTGGGGGAGGCGGTCGCCGTGGACGGGGACGGACGGCTCGTCATCGCCTCCGAGACGGGCGTGCAGGAGCCGGTGGGGGCGGGGGACATCGTGCACCTGCGGCCGGCGTAGGGCCCCGTCGTCCAGGGGGCTCCGGCCTTCGGGACCCCGCCGGGGGCGTTCCGCTCCTGGACCCCCGGACCCCTGGTCGGCGGCCGTCCCCACGCCGGGTGACGTACGCCCGAACGGCAGCGCCCCGTCGCTCCGTCTGACGGAGTGAGCTGGCGCACACCTGCCGTAGAGTTGAGGCCGGTCGATACCTGACCGCGGTAGATCGGAAGGGCAGCAGGCGTGACCGTCGACGACACGGGCTCCGGCGCGGGCGCGGACGGCCGGGTTGACCAGCCCCCACCCTCGAATGCGCTCGAGCGGCGGGACCCCCAGGCCGCCGAACCCGGCGAGGACCCGCTCGCCCTGCGTCTGGAGCAGCTCATCCTCGGGGCCGAGCGGCGCTACACCCCCTTCCAGGCGGCCCGCAGCGCCGGTGTCTCCATGGAACTGGCGTCCCGCTTCTGGCGGGCGATGGGCTTCGCCGACATAGGGCAGGCCAGGGCGCTCACCGAGGCGGACGTCCTGGCGTTGCGGCGGCTCGCCGGTCTCGTCGAGGCGGGGCTGCTGAGCGAGGCCATGGCGGTGCAGGTGGCGCGGTCGACCGGGCAGACCACCGCCCGGTTGGCGGAGTGGCAGATCGATTCCTTCCTGGAGGGGCTGACCGAGCCCCCCGAGCCGGGGATGACCCGCACCGAGGTCACGTATCCGATCGTCGAACTGCTGCTGCCCGAGCTGGAGGAGTTCCTCGTCTACGTGTGGCGCCGGCAGCTCGCCGCCTCGGCCGGACGGGTCGTGCAGGCCGCGGACGACGAGGAGATGGTCGACCGGAGGCTCGCGGTCGGGTTCGCCGACCTCGTCGGGTTCACGCGGCTGACCCGCCGCATGGAGGAGGAGGAACTCGGCGAGCTCGTCGAGGCCTTCGAGACGACCGCCGCCGACCTGGTCGCAGCGCGCGGCGGGCGGCTCATCAAGACGCTGGGCGACGAGGTCCTGTACGCCGCCGACGACGCCGGTACCGCCGCCGACATCGCGCTGCGCCTCGTCGAGACGATGAGCAACGACGAGACGATGCCCGAGCTGCGCGTCGGCATGGCGTTCGGGACGGTGACCACCCGGATGGGCGATGTCTTCGGGACGACCGTCAACCTGGCCTCGCGGCTGACGTCCATAGCGCCCCGGGACGCCGTCCTGGTGGACAGCGCGTTCGCCGAGGAGCTCATCCGTACGGGGGACGCCCCCGCCTCCGAGGCGGAGGCCGCCGAGGAGGCGGCCGCCGCGGAGAAGGAGGGCGAGGAGCCGCCCGTCTACCGGTTCGCACTGCAGCCGATGTGGCAGCGGCCGGTGCGCGGGCTCGGTGTCGTCGAGCCCTGGCTGCTGACCCGGCGCGTCGACGGCGACCAGTGATCGCCTGAGCCCCGTCAGCGGTGCGCCGGTGCGGTGAGCGGATCCACGCAGAGACCGATGACCGGTACGCACAGGCCGGGGATCTCCGGCCCGGGAGCCGGCGAGGCCGTGCTCGGGCCGGGGGCCGGGGCCGACGGACGCGTGGGCGTGGGAGTGGGCGCGGCGGCCCCCTGGGACGCGGTCGGTGCCGGGGTGGGCCTCGCGTCGGGTGTGCGAGGCGTGTAGGGGCCGCTCGGCGTGCGGACGGCGGACGTCGGGAACGCGGTCGGCGTCGGGATCACGCTGCCGGCCGGTGGTGTCGGGCTCGCGTCGGTGCCGCCCATGGCGGCGGGAGCCGTCGGGGTCGCCTCGGGGTGCGTCGGCAGCGAGGCGGCGGCCGTGTTCGTCACGTCGGTGGAGTGCGCGGTGGGTTCGAGGCGGGGTCCGGCCTCCGCCGTGTCCACACCGCCCACGCCCGCGTCGGGTGTCAGCCGGATCAGGCTCAGCGCGCCGGCCGCCAGCGCCAGGCCGCCCGCGGCGAACAGGACCTTCCGGGGGCGGGGGCGGCGGTGCCGTCCGCGGCTGCGGGGGGAGCGGAGGAAGGCGCTGGGCTCGGGGGCGGTCGCAGGGTCCGCCCGGCGCGGACTTCCCCGGTATTCCTGTGCGGTCGTCATAGCGGTTCCCCTCCCGATGTGGTTGCGCCCCCTCCGCGCCGTGGCGGACGCACGTTATGCGCTGCCTCGGGTGGTGCGGGCGGACTCGGGTGGGATGTCACTCGAACGGGTGGGCGGGGCGGTGCGCGGAAACCCGGCCGCCCTTTCCCCGGCGGGTCGCGGCTGCCATGATCGGGCGAGCGAGAAGTGTTAACCCGCGTTAACCCGGAGGGTGTCATGAGCGAGGAACGGTTCGGGGAGTTCGTGCTGGTGCGGCGGCACGAGGACGGGCATGTCGCGGAGCTGGCCCTGGACCGGCCCAAGGCCATGAACGCTGTCTCGACGGAGATGGCCCGGTCCGTCGGGGCGGCCTGTACGGCACTGGGGAACGACCGGGACGTGCGGGTGGTCGTGGTGACCTCCACGCACGAGCGCGCCTTCTGCGTGGGGGCCGACCTGAAGGAGCGCAACTCCTTCACCGACGCCGAGCTGGTGCGGCAGCGGCCGGTGGCGCGCGGGGCGTACACCGGGGTGCTGGAGCTGCCGGTGCCGACCGTGGCGGCGGTGCACGGGTTCGCTCTGGGCGGCGGGTTCGAGCTGGCGCTGGCCTGCGACGTGATCGTGGCCGACCGTACGGCGGTGGTGGGACTGCCCGAGGTGTCGGTCGGGGTGATTCCCGGCGGTGGGGGTACGCAGCTGCTGCCGCGCCGGGTCGGGGCGGCGCGGGCGGCCGAGCTGATCTTCAGCGCGCGGCGCGTGGAGGCCGGGGAGGCGCGGGAGCTGGGGCTGGTGGACGTGCTGGTGGAGGAGGGGCGCGACCGCGAGGAGGCCCTGGCGCTGGCGGCGCGGATCGGGGCCAACTCGCCCGTGGGGCTGCGGGCGGCGAAGCGGGCCCTGCGGCTGGGGCAGGGGCTGGATCTGCGGGCGGGGCTGGAGGTCGAGGACGCGGCGTGGCGGGCGGTGGCCTTCTCGGGGGACCGGGCGGAGGGGGTGGCCGCGTTCAACGAGAAGCGGAAGCCCCAGTGGCCGGGGGAGTGACCGGACCCTGAAGGGGCGGGGCGGGCGCGGCTCCGTGAGGGGCGGGCGCGGCACTGTGACTCGAAGTGGCCGCCCGGTGTCCCCTTTGTTAGTAAAAGCCCATAACCTGTTGAAATGGGTGAGGACAGACGCCTCGCGGCCGTGGTGGCGCTGGCGCAGGGGATGGCGGCCGCGCACACCCCCCGTGAGTCGTGGCGGGCGGCGGCGCTCGGCGCGTGCCGGGCGCTGGCCGGGGGTTTCGCCGCGCTCTCGGTGTGGGAGCGGGACTGCGGGCGGCTGCGTGTCCTCGTGAACGTGGGGGACCGGGCGCCGGACGAGGAGGAGTTCCCGGAAGGCGAGGCCTATCCGGTGCACCAGTTCCCGGAGATCACCGAGTTCCTGCACGAACGCTGGGCGTCCGGCGGTGAGCCCAACGCCTGGGTGGAGACGGCGCAGGGGCCCGCCGCGGGGCGCCCCGGCTACTGCCACCAGCGTGTCGCCGCCCTGCGCCGGCGCGGCCGCGGCTCCTGTGTCGTCGCGCCGATCGTGCTGCACGGCCGCGCCTGGGGCGAGCTGTACGTGGCGCGCTCCTCCGGCACCCCCGTCTTCGACCGCGCCGACGCCGACTTCGCCACGGTCCTGGCCGCCGTGGTCGCCGCCGGGCTCGCGCAGACCGAGCGGCTGGAGGAGGCCCGCCGGCTCGCCTTCACGGACGCCCTGACCGGCCTGGCCAACCGCCGTGCCGTCGACGTGCGGCTGGAGGAGGCGGTCGAGCGGCATCGCGCGCACGGGGACGTGGTGAGTCTCGTCGTGTGCGACCTCAACGGGCTCAAGCGCGTGAACGACACCCGGGGCCATGCCGTGGGGGACCGGCTCCTGGAGCGGTTCGGGTCGGTGCTGTCGCTGTGCGGGGCCATGCTGCCCGGCGCACTGGCCGCCCGGCTGGGCGGGGACGAGTTCTGCCTGCTCGCTGTCGGGCCGCCCGCCGACGACGTGGTGAAGGTCGCCGGCGAACTGTGCCGGCGGGCCGCCGAACTGGAACTCGGCGAGGGAGTGGCCTGCGGGGTCGCGTCGACCGAGGACCCGATCGGGCCGGTGTGTTCCGCCCGGCGGCTGTTCCGGCTGGCGGACGCCGCCCAGTACCGGGCCAAGGCGGTACGGGCCGCCCGGCCGGTCGTCGCGGGACGGGAGGGCCCCGACGACCCCGTCGTCCGCCTCGCCGACGAGCCGCCGCGGGGGCCGGCCGCCGAGCGGCGGAGCTTCCGAGGGCGGCCGAGCTGAGCGCGGACCGCAGGGGGCCTTCCGGGGACCGGCCGGTGTGACGTATCGGTAAGGGGCGGACCCCGGCTCCACTGGTGACATCTTCGTCTTCACTGCGTACGCTCCTGAATATGGATATGCACACTGTGGTGGTGGGGACGTCCGGGGTGACCGCGTCCGACGTGCTCGCCGTGGCGCGCGGCGGCGCCCGGGTCGAGCTCTCCGGAGAGGCGGTGGCGGCCCTCGCCGCCGCCCGCGAGATCGTGGACGCGCTGGCCGCCAAGCCCGAACCCGTCTACGGCGTCTCCACCGGTTTCGGCGCTCTCGCCACCCGGCACATCAGCCCGGAGCTGCGCGCCCAGCTCCAGCGCAACATCGTCCGCTCGCACGCCGCCGGCATGGGACCGCGCGTCGAGCGCGAGGTCGTACGCGCCCTGATGTTCCTGCGGCTCAAGACCGTCTGCTCCGGGCACACCGGCGTACGGCCCGAGGTCGCGCGGACCATGGCCGACCTGCTGAACGCCGGCATCACCCCGGTCGTCCACGAGTACGGCTCCCTCGGCTGCTCCGGCGACCTGGCCCCGCTCTCCCACTGCGCCCTCACGCTCATGGGCGAGGGGGACGCCGAGGGTCCGGACGGCGTCGTACGGCCCGCCGGCGAGCTGCTGGCCGCGCACGGGATCGCCCCCGTGGAGCTGCGCGAGAAGGAAGGGCTCGCCCTCCTCAACGGCACCGACGGCATGCTCGGCATGCTGATCATGGCCCTGGACGACCTCGACACCCTCTACAAGTCCGCCGACGTCACGGCGGCCCTCTCGCTGGAGGCCCTCCTCGGCACCGACCGGGTGCTCGCGCCCGAGCTGCACGCCATCCGCCCCCACCCCGGGCAGGCGGCCAGCGCCGCCAACATGCTGGCCGTGCTGCGGGGTTCCGGGCTGACCGGGCACCACCAGGACGACGCACCCCGCGTCCAGGACGCCTACTCGGTCCGCTGCGCCCCGCAGGTCGCCGGCGCCGGCCGGGACACCATGGCCCACGCCCGGCTGGTCGCCGAACGGGAACTGGCGTCGGCCGTCGACAACCCCGTCGTCCTGCCCGACGGCCGCGTCGAGTCCAACGGCAACTTCCACGGCGCCCCGGTGGCCTACGTCCTGGACTTCCTCGCCGTCGCCGCCGCCGACCTGGCCTCGATCGCCGAGCGCCGCACCGACCGGCTGCTGGACAAGAACCGCAGCCACGGGCTGCCGCCCTTCCTCGCGGACGACGCCGGTGTCGACTCCGGGCTGATGATCGCCCAGTACACGCAGGCCGCGCTGGTCAGCGAGATGAAGCGGCTGGCCGTCCCCGCCTCGGCGGACTCCATCCCGTCCTCCGCGATGCAGGAGGACCACGTGTCCATGGGCTGGTCCGCCGCGCGCAAGCTGCGCACGGCCGTCGACAACCTCACGCGCGTGCTCGCCGTCGAGCTGTACGCCGCCACGCGCGCCGTCGAACTCCGCGAGGGGCTGACCCCGGCGCCCGCGACCCGGGCGGTCATCGACGCCGTGCGGAAGGCGGGGGTCGAGGGGCCGGGGCCCGACCGGTTCCTCGCTCCCGACCTCGCGGCGGCGGACGCGTTCGTGCGCGACGGAGGGCTCGTCGCGGCGGCGGAGACGGTCACCGGACCGCTGCGGTAGACAACGCGGGGCCCTGCCGCCCGCGGACGGACGGCAGGGCCCCGGAGGCTCACTTCAGCTTGGCGACCTGCGCTTCGATCACGGCGGCCGGGACCTTGGACTCCCCGCCCTTCGAGAGCGCGGCGAAGTTGATCGCGTAGAACGTGGCGATCGTGCTGCCGCTGCGCACCACCTCGACCTGGAACGATGCAGTGCCCTGGCCGTCCATGTCGGCAACGGCGGTGAACGCCGTGGACTCGTCGGCGGTCGCGACGGCCTTCCCCGGAGTGATCTTGGTGATCTTCTGGTTCTCGCCGTCGGCGGCGATACCGAATCCGCCGGAGCAGGCGGCGATGCCGTCGGAGACGGCCTTGAACGCCTTCTCCGCGCCGTCCCCTTCGTAGGAGGAGAGGCCCACGAAGGTCGTCGCGACGTTGAACGCGTCCTCGAGGTCGCCGAGGTCCGTCGAGGCGGTGGCGTCCGCCGTCTTGTCCTCTGCCACGGTGTTGTTGACGGCGGCGTCCGTCTCACCCGGCGCGAGGGCGGCCATGGCGTAGGCGAGCGGCTCGCACTCGGCCTTGTCCACCTTCACCACGCTCTTGGACTTCGGGAGCGTGGCGTCACCCGAGTCGACCTTGTAGCCCTTCAGTTCGCCCTGCGCGAGGAGCAGCTTCTCGAGCTCGGCCGCGGTGAGCGCCTTGGCGGCCGGAGCCGACGACGAGGAGGAGGTACCGGAACCCTTCGAGGACCCCTTGGAGTCCTTCTTCGACCCCTCGTCGGAACAACCAGTGATGAGGGCGAGCGACAGAACGCCCACGGCAGCCGTGGCGCACAGCCGCGCACCCTGTGATCTCTTCATGAGCGGACTATGAGGTGCCCGCGGACGGAGCGTCAAGTTTTTTCAAAAACCGAGACGTTCCCGGCGAACGGAATAAACCACGAACCCCGCACCCAGTGCGAGCAGGGTGGTTCCGCCGACCACGTAGGGGGTGGTGTCGAAACTGCCCGTGTCGGCGAGGCGGACGCCGTCGCCGCCGGTGCCAGTGCCGACGGCCGCCTCGGCGCCCGTGGCGTCGGAAGCGGTCGTGCTCGCGGCCCGCGCCTGCGTGGTGGTCCGCGAGGTCGCGTCCGTTCTCGCCGGGGCGTCCTGTGTCGCGTTGGCGTTCGGGACGAACCACAGGGCGCCCAGGAGGGTCCCCGCGGCGGTGGCGGTCAGCAACGGACGGCGAGCGGATGACACGGAATATCGATCCCCCTTGTGGCGCTGGCGAATTGGCCGTGTGGCCCGATGCTAATGAAAGGCGCGGGTCGTGGGAAAGTTGCGGGAGGCGGGAGCCGTACGCTCCCGGCATGAGTACTGAAGAGACATCCCGATATGTCCGGCTTCGCGTGGAGCTCGTCGTGGAGGTTCAGGACGCGGACGCCGTGACCGAGGCCGCTCTGCGCCGCGTCGCGGAGGATCCGGAGGCCCCGGAGGCGGAGCGGGCGCACGCCGAGAGCGCTGTGACGGAAGACACCGCCGAGGCCCTCGCCTACCTCGTCGACCCGTTCGACCTCGTCAGCGAGGTGCCGGGGATCGAACTCCAGCAGGCCTCGTGGTCGAGCGAACCCATCGAATACGACCCCGACTCGCCTGACTGGGACTTCGGCGAGGATGATGGCGGCGAGGACGGCGGGGCGAACGTCGACGGTGACGGCCGCGCGCGCGGCATCGGCTGAACGTCTTGGGGAATTCGTGACCCCGGGCGGCAACCGCCACCCGGGGTTCCGTCGTCTCACAACACGCACTGACCGACACCGCACCACCGGTCCCGGGCGATCACCGCCATCGTGGACGTGGTGTGGCCCACACATTCGAGGAATGTGGAACGGGACGAACCGGTCGTAGCGTTGTTGGTCTTTGACGGGGACTCTCGGGGTATCGGGAATCGGCGACGATGGAGAAGCGTGTGATGACGGACAGTAGGCGGCGCAGGGGTCTGATGACCGCGTCCGCACTGCTCGGCGGTGTTCTGGTGCTCTCTGCCTGTTCCAGTGGCGACAGCAGCGCCTCGGACGGCGGGAAGAACGGCTCCTCGCAGGCCCAGGCCGACGAGGCGGCGGCCCAGAAGTCCTCCGAGGCCCAGATCAAGATCACGCCCGCGGACGGCTCGAACAACGCCTCCATCAACAACTCGGCGACCGTCACGGTGAGCAAGGGCACGCTCACCCAGGTGACGATGACCGCCGCCGACGGCACCGCCGTGGAGGGCGAGCTCTCCGCCGACAAGACCAGCTGGAAGCCCAGCGTCCAGCTCGAGCGCTCCACCACCTACAAGCTCGCGGCGACCGCGAAGGACTCCAAGGGTCTCGAGGCCCACGAGAACGCGTCCTTCACCACGGTCTCCCCGGACAACAGCTTCATAGGCAACTTCACGCCGGAGGACGGTTCCACCGTCGGTGTGGGCATGCCGGTGTCGATCAACTTCAACAAGGAGATCACCAACAAGGCCGCCGTCCAGAAGGGCGTCACGGTCTCCTCCAGCAGCGGCCAGGAGGTCGTCTGCCACTGGTTCAACACCCAGCGCATGGACTGCCGTCCCGAGGACTACTGGCAGGAGAACTCCACCGTCACGCTGAAGCTCGCGCTCGACGGCGTCGAGGGCGCCGACGGTGTCTTCGGCGTCCAGCAGAAGACGGTCACTTTCAAGATCGGCCGCAACCAGGTCACGTACGTCGACGCGAAGACCAAGCAGATGAAGGTCACGCAGGACGGCAAGACCGTGCGGACCATCCCCATCTCCGCCGGCTCGCCCGAGAACAAGACGTACGAGGGCCAGATGGTGATCTCCGAGAAGTTCAAGGAGACCCGGATGAACGGCGCGACGGTCGGCTTCACCGACGACGACGGCAAGGGCGAGTACGACATCAAGGACGTGCCGCACGCCATGCGCCTGACCACCTCCGGCACCTTCGTGCACGGCAACTACTGGGGCGCGAAGTCCATCTTCGGCTCGGTGAACACCAGCCACGGCTGCATCGGCCTGTCCGACACCAAGGGCGCCAACGACAACAGCACGCCGGGTGCCTGGTTCTACAACAACTCGATCGTCGGTGACGTCGTGGTCGTCCAGAACACCGGTGACAAGACCGTCTCCCCGGACAACGGCCTCAACGGCTGGAACATGGACTGGGCGCAGTGGAAGGCCGGTTCCGCCGTCTGAGACGGTTCCTGACGGTCCGTCCCACTGCCGACCCACAGCGATCCGGTGCCGCCCTCAGGGGCGGCACCGGTGTTTCCGGGGTCGGACACAGCCTTCTCATCGATCTCTTATCTCGGCCTTATTCCTTCATCACGCTCCGTGCCTAGCTTGCGGCGCATGTTCTTCACCTACCTGAGGCGCGAACTGCGCCGCCGCAGAAAGGCGGCCCTCGTCGTCGCCTCCGGCCTCGCGCTGGGCATCGCGCTGGTCATCGTGGTCACCTCCGTGTCCTCCGGCATGGGCAAGGCCCAGGACAAGGTCCTGCAGTCCCTGTACGGCCTGGGAACGGACATGACGGTCACCAAGGCCGCCACGCCCACCGCGAACCCCTCCGAGCGGCCGCGCTTCCGGTTCGACGCGCAGGACGACGGCTCCGGCGAGGAGCAGAGCAGCGACCGCGTCATGGTCCAGGGCTTCCAGACCCTGTCGACCTCGACCGTCACCGAGGTCGGCGAGCAGGACGGCGTCGCGGACGCGGTCGGCGGACTGAGCCTGCAGGTCATCAAGGTCAGCGGCCAGTTCACCCGCGGCCAGTTCCAGCAGAACGGCAACGGCGGCCAGCAGGGCGGTCCGGGCGGCGCCGGCGGCGGGGGCGGCCAGCCGCAGGGCGAAGTACAGGGCGGCGGCGCCGACTTCGACGTCAACAGTTACTCCGTCTACGGCACCGACGTCACCCAGCCCGCGCTCGGCCCGCTGACCTCCTCCAAGATCACCAGCGGACGTGCGTTCAAGTCGACGGAGACCGACGCGAAGGTCGCCGTGCTCGACTCGGCGTACGCCAAGGAGAAGGAGCTCAAGGTCGGCTCCACCCTCACCGTCAAGAGCGTCGAGTTCAGTGTGATCGGCATCGCCACCGCCGACAGCGGCGACTCCGCCGCCGACGTCTACATCCCGCTGACCCAGGCCCAGACCCTCAGCGACTCGAAGAACAAGGTCACCACGATCTACGTCAAGGCGACCGACTCCCAGAAGATCGACAGCGTCAAGTCCGCGATCCAGAAGAACGTCTCGGGTACGACGGTGACGACCTCCGCGGACCTCGCCGACACCGTCTCCGGCTCCCTCTCCACGGCGTCCTCCCTCGCCACCAGCGTCGGCACGTGGCTGTCCATCGCGGTGCTGCTCGCCGCGTTCCTGGTGGCCGGGCTGCTGACCTCGTCGGCGGTGTCGCGGCGCGTGCGGGAGTTCGGGACGCTCAAGGCGCTCGGGTGGAAGTCCGGCCGGGTGACCCGGCAGGTCGTCGGTGAGGCGATGGTCAACGGCCTGCTCGGCGGCGTACTCGGGATCGCGCTGGGCCTGGCCGGCGCGTACGCCGTGACCGCCGTCAGCCCGACCCTGCAGGCGCAGCTGGGCTCCGGCGGAGGTGGCGGCGGCACGGGCGGCGGCCCCGGTGGCGGCGGCTTCGGCGGTCCCGGGCGGCAGGCCGCGGCCAGGACGCTGGACGTCGCGCTCACCGCGCCGGTCAGCGTCACCACGGTCGCGATCGCCGTCGGCCTCGCCGTGGCCGGCGGGCTGATCGCGGGGGCCTTCGGCGGCTGGCGGGCGTCCCGGCTGCGGCCGGCGGACGCGCTGCGACGCGTCGAGTAGCCGTAGCCGCTGTCCCCGACCCCCTCACCGCACCCAGGAGTTGACCCATGTACGAACTCAGAGGCGTCACCAAGCGCTACACCCGCGGCAAGGACACCGTCCACGCCCTGGACGGCGTCGACCTGACCATCCCCGACGGCGACCGGCTCGTCATCCAGGGCCCCACCGGCGGCGGCAAGTCCACCCTGCTGCAGATGCTCGGCGGACTCGACCGGCCCTCCGAGGGCGAGGTCGTCCTCGACGGCACCGACCTGGCCAAGCTGTCCGAGGCCCGGCTGACGAAGGTGCGCAGCGAGAACATCGGCTTCGTCTTCCAGTCGTTCAACCTCATCCCGACCCTCACCGCGCAGGAGAACGTCGAGACCGCCCTCGTCCCCCTCGGAGTCAAGGGGAAGGAGCGGCGCGAGCGGGCCGCCGAGGCGCTGAGGTCGGTCGGGCTCGGCGAGCGGCTCGGGCACCTCCCCAGCGAGATGTCCGGCGGGCAGCAGCAGCGCGTGGCCATCGCCCGCGCCCTCGTGAAGCAGCCCAAGGTGCTGCTCGCCGACGAGCCCACCGGCAACCTCGACGAGTCGATGCGCGACGAGATCATGGACGTGCTGGAGACCCTGTGGAAGGAGCACGGGCTCACCTTCATCATGGTCACCCACGACTCGTCGATCGCGAAGAAGGCCCCGCGCCTGGCGACGATCCGCAAGGGAAAGATCACGGTGAAGGAGAACGCCGCCACGTGACGTCCCCCTGACGCACCGAGTGTCTCCGCGCCCCCGGGCACACCGCCCGGGGGGTCACGCGGCCAGTGTGCGCAGCGCCTCGCCGAGAGACGCGACCCCTTCGGGGATGACACCGGCGGGGGTGGCCGCGTAGCCGAGGACGAGGCCGGGGCGGCCGGTGAGTTGCCGGTGCCAGGACAGCGGCTGGACCTTCACACCCCGGGCCAGCGCGGCGGTGGCCAGCTCGGTGTCCGGCACGTCCGGCGCGTAGGTGACGGTGAGATGCAGTCCGGCCGCCGCGCCGTGCACCACCGCGCCCGGCAGGTGGTCGGCGAGGGCACGGATCATCTCGTCGCGGCGGCGCCGGTGGCGGCCGCGCAACAGCCGTAGCTGCCGCTCCAGGGCGCCGGACTCCATCAGCCGGGCGAGCACCAGCTGCGGCAGTACGGCGTTGCCGAGGTCGGTGAAGCGTTTGGCGTCGACCAGCGCCTCGCGGTGCCTGCGCGGCGGCACCACCCAGCCGATCCGCAGCGCGGGCGCGAGCAGCTTCGACACGCTGCCCAGGTAGCAGACCCGGTCGTCGAGGAGCGCGCGCAGGGCGGGCACCGGGGGCCGGTCGTAGCGGTGTTCGGCGTCGTAGTCGTCCTCGACGATGAGGCCGCCGTCCGCCGCCCAGCTCAGCAGCTCCCGGCGGCGCTCGCCGCTCGTCACCACACCGGTGGGGAACTGGTGCGCGGGCGTGAGCAGCACCGCGCGGGCGCCGGTGGCGCGCAGCGCGTCCACGCGGACGCCGTCGTCGTCGACCGGCACCGGCGGGGTGGCCAGGCCGCCGTGCTCCAGGTGCTGGCGGGTGCCGAGCGAACCGGGGTCCTCGACGGCGACGGCGTCGATGCCGTCCGTCGCCAGTACGGGGTGCAGCAGGGTGAGCGCCTGCGCGGTGCCGGCGACGACGATCACCTCCTCCGGCTCCACCCGGATGCCGCGCCCGCGCGCCAGCCAGCCGGCGACGGCGCGGCGCAGCTCCGGGGCGCCGCGCGGGTCGCCGTAGCCGAGGTGCTCGGCGGACAGCCCGGTGAGTACGGCGCGCTCCGCACGCAGCCAGGCCGCGCGGGGGAACGCGGTGAGGTCGGGCCGGCCGGGCGTGAAGTCGATGCGGGAGGGTGCGGTGCGCAGCGCGTCGAAGACGTCGGGGCCCGGGCGCTCGACGAACAGCGTGCCCGGGCCCACCGGACGCGGGGTGACCGGGGCCGGGCCCGACACCGTGTCCGCGGCGGGGAACGGCAGGGCGGGGGAGACCGCCACCACCACCGTCCCGCCACGCCGGCGCCCCTCGACGTGACCGTCCTCCGTCAGCCGACGGTACGCCTCGGCGACCACCCCGCGGGAGACGCGCAGCTCGGCGGCGAGTACCCGGGTGGGTGGAAGCCTGCTGCCCACGGTCAGCCGGCCGTCGGCCATCGCCCGCCGCAACTGCCCTACCAGCCAGTCCGCCTTGCCGCCGCGAGGCGCGTCGTCGGCGTCGAGCTGCAGGAAGTCCGAGCCGTGGGCGGCCGACCCGCCGCGCGGGGACGGGACGTCCGTCGTACGGCCGGTCCGCTGCTCCCGCTCGATCACCCGAACCATGCTGCCACGGGTCACCCCGCCGGCTTCCCGGCGTCCGGGAAGACGAACTCCGGTGCGGCGGAGGTGAGGACGGCTGTCGCCGGTTCGGCCGGCCAGTGCGCGGCCAGCTCCTCGGCGACGGTCTTCAACAGCTCCGGCACGACCTCCTCAGCGCCGTCGTGCAGGGCCTCCGCCACGACCAGGATCCTGCGGGTGTGCTCCCCGACGGCGGAGTGGCCGCTCTGCCGGTTGGTCCAGCGCCGGGCATGGGACCGCCCGGCGGAGTCGGCGAAGATCACCTCGCCGGGCGCGGGGTGCTCGACGGCGCCCCCGAACGTCGTGTACTCCTCGTCGCCGCGGGCGTACCGCACCTCGAACAGCGGCCCGGCGATGCGGTCGGCGTCGAGCGCCGCCACCGGGACGGCGTAGGCCGCGGAGACGGCGTTGCACAGGTCGACCACCGGATGGATGCGCGGCAGGCTTCCCTCCTTCCGCAGCCGCCGCAGCAACGACTCCGAGGCGCACCGGTACTGCGTCGGCTTGAGCCCCATCCGCGCGAACGCCCGCCGCCAGGCCAGGACTTCGGGGAAGCCGCCCTCGGCGCCCTCGGCCGCCAGCCGCTCCGACGCGCGCGCGGTGTACTCGGCGACGCGCGGGCCGACGTCGGCGCGGGCGTCGATGCCGGTGGCGTACAGGACGCCGGCGGTGAGGCCGGGGTGGTCGAGACGGACGGCGCCCGCGTGCCTGAATCGCATGCTCATGCCACCGCCAGCCGTGCGCTCAGGCCCACGAAGCAGGCGGCGAACACCCGGCGGATGCCGGTCATCACCCGCGGCCGGGCCAGCAGACGGTCGCGTACGGCCGCGGCGCACAGGCCGTACGCGGTGAAGACGACGAAGGACAGTGCCATGAAGACCGCGCCGAGCCGGAGCATCGCGCCGACGGAGCCGGAGGCGCCGGACGGGACGAACTGCGGCAGGAACGCGACGAAGAAGAGCGTCAGTTTCGGGTTGAGCAGGTTGACCAGCACCGCCGAGAGGATCACCCGGGCGGCCGGGCGGGGCTGGGCCTCCTCGACCTGCAGCGCCCCCTTGCCCCGGTACACGGCCCACGCCATGTACAGCAGATAACCGACCCCGAGGTACTTCACCGTCTCGTAGGCGACCGCGCTGGTGTGCAGCAGCGCGGCCAGGCCGGTGATCGTCGCCGCCAGGTGCGGCACGATGCCCAGGGTGCAGCCGAACGCGGCGACCACGCTCGCCCGGCGGCCGTGGGACAGCCCGGCGGCGACGGTGTACACCACCCCGGTGCCGGGCGTGACCGTCACGACCAGGGCGGTCAGCAGGAACGCGATGCTCACAGCGACCTCCGCGGGACCGACCCGGCCGGGTCGAACCCCGGCAGCACAGCCCCCGGCAGCACAGCCCTCGGCAGGACCGACCCCGGCAGGACCGACCCCCGCCCGACCGCCCTCCGTGAGACGGACCCCCGCACGATGGACCTCGGCAAGTTGGACCTCGGCAAGACTGACCTCCGCAGAATTTGACGTCCCTTCACCCTGCCCAGCCCTTGGCCCGGCCGACAGAGCCAAACCAAGCGGGTTCGACAGGTCCAAAGAGGCCGGACAGCGCCTCCCCGCCGAGCGTTGAACGAACGCCGCCCCGGAGGGGCAGCCTCCGCCGCCCCTTCCGTGTTTGCGTGGCCCCATGACGGCCGAGACAGCCGGCGCATCCACCACCGTCGAGTACATCCGCTACCGCATCCCCGAGGCGCGGTCCGCGGAGTTCCTCGCCGCCTACACCCGTGCCGCGCCCCACCTCGCGGCCTCACCCCACTGCGTCGACTACGAACTCACCCGTTGCGAGGAGGACTTCGCGCACTTCATCCTGCGCATCACCTGGACGTCGACGGAGGACCACCTCCAGGGCTTTCGCACGTCCGACCTGTTCCCCGCCTTCCTCGCCGAGATCCGCCCGTTCGTCGGCGACTTCGAGGAGATGCGCCACTACAAAGCCACGTCGGTGCGCGGCGAGGGCTCCGCCGTGCCGACCCTCTACGAGTGGGCGGGCGGCGCCGAGGCCTTCTCCCGCCTGACGGACGTCTTCTACGCCAAGGTGCTGCGGGACGACCTCCTCGCCCCGGTCTTCGCGGGCCTGGCCCCCGAGCACGCCGCGCACGTCGCCCTCCGGCTCGCGGAGGTCTTCGGCGGCCCGGCCACCTACTCCGCGACCCAGGGCGGCCACAGCCACATGGTCGCCAAGCACTTCGGCCGGGGTATCACCGAGCCGCAGCGGCGCCGCTGGGTGAACCTCATCCAGGACGCGGCGGACGAGGCCGGCCTTCCCACCGACGCCGAGTTCCGCTCGGCCTTCCTGGCCTACGTGGAATGGGGCACCCGCCTCGCCGTGTACTTCTCGGGCCCGGACGCCGAGCCGCCGGCGGAGCAGCCGGTGCCGAAGTGGGGCTGGGGGGTGGCACCGCCGTATCGGGGTTGACGGGGGCCGCTGCGGGTTGTCGGGGCCTGAGGCGGAAAGGGGAGGGCGGTCGGGTTGGGGGCAGATGCACGGCTGCGGGCGCGGCCGC